>NZ_RCDI01000001.1:1032354-1376473 GCF_003675875.1 Halostella limicola
ACTCGACGCGGCCGAGCCGGTGGAGGAGCAGTTCTGGACCGCCGCCGTCGGCGAGGAGGAGACGACCGACCTCCTGATCGAGCGGCTCTCCTCGGCCGACCGCCGCATCCGGATGGCCGCCTCCCACAAGTCCCCGCAGTTCGACATCAGCGAGGTCGGCATCCAGATAAACGAGCAGATCGAGGCGGCGCTCGACCGCGGCGTCGAGATCGACCTCCTGATGACCCCGAAGCTGGTCGACTCGCTCCCGAAGGAGGTCGGGCATCGCTACCGACACGACATGTCCGACCACCCGGACTACGAGGTCCGGACAACCGAGCGCATCAGCTCCTCCTTTTACCTCCTCGACGACGTCGAGGTGTGCATCCAGGTGCCGAACCCCCTCGACACGGGCGAGGCGTTCGCGATGATCGACCTGAAAGACCCCGAGTTCGCGACCAACATACAGGAGCAGTTCCAGCCGCGGTGGGAGGAAGCGGAGCCGCTGTCGATCTAAAAAGCCCTCGCGAGCGCTTGGCAGCGCTCGCGTCGCCCTTTTTATGTCCACCGGGAGAGCTTCGCTCTCCCGGGCCTTCGCTCACTTCGTTCGCGAAGACGCCAACGAGCGCCAAAGGCGCTTGTTCCAGGCCGCCGGTTTGCGCGAACCGTCGCGGTTGCGACTGCACGTTTCGAGCGCCTGCCCTTCCCCGTGCGTCTCGCGGCTACGCCGCGAGGCTCGTCACGCTACGCGTCACGGTGCTGGCAACGAGACGCCAGCGTGGCCGACTGTACCGGTCAGGGAACCTCGCGATCCCAAATCGGTTCGGTGTTCACGTCGATAGCCGCTGCGGTGACCGATCCGGTCTGAACGAAAACGATAGCGGTGTGTCGCTACGAATCGCCGTCCGCAGAGAGGAAGGAAGAACGGCGTTACCGGTCGATTTCGCCCGCCGCTTCCAGTTCGCGCCGGATCGTTCCCACGTCGACCTGGCGCTCGGCGTGGGCGTTGTGCTGATGGATCGACTCGTCGTTGGACTGCTTCATGGTGACGACGGCCTCGTCGGGGAGGTCGGGAAACTCCGCGACGACGCCCTCGGCCATGTCGCGGACGCAGTCCTCGACGAACTTCGCGTTCGCGTGGGCCTCGTAGGTCATGTGGTCCTCGTCCGGTCGCTTCGCGAGGTTGTAGATCCTGGCGGACATGGAGTCGCGGGCGACCTCGATGAGGTCGTTGAGGTCGACCTCCGGCGCGCCCTCGCTCTCGACGGTGAGGGTGGCGTGGCCGCGCTGGGCGTGGCCGGCCTGCGGGACCTCCTGCAGGAACTCCTTGACCTCGCCCTCCTCGACGCCGAGGTCTTCAAGCTTCCGGCGGGCGCGCTCGCTCATCATGCGCTGGGAGCAGGGACAGACCGTCATGCCGGTGACCCGGGTCCCGATCTCCTCGCGGGTGCCGTCCTCGGTGGCCGTCGCGCTGGCGATGATGTCGACGGTGCCCTGCGTGGGCTTGTGGCTCTCGGGCGTCTCGTCCTTGACGACGTACTCCGCCTCCATCGACACCTCCGCCTTGGTGGTGTAGTCGTGTTTCTCGAGCAGCCGCTCCGCGGCGTCGCCGCAGACGTCCTCGACGCGGTAGGTCTCCTCGCTCACCGCGTCCTCGAGGATCTCGTCGATGACCTCCATGTTGCGGGACATGTCCGCGCCCTTCCGCCAGCTGGGGAGGTCGACGAACACTTCGAACTCGGCCATCAGGACGATCGGTCGCTTGCCGTTCCGCGCGATCTTCACGAGTTTCTCGACGCCGGTGACGCCCACCTGACTCAGGCCGACGGTCACGTCGGGCCGGGACGCCTGTACGTCCGGCAGTTGCTCACTCATTAGGCGGGCCTAGGGAAAGCGACCGATTAGGCCTTTCGAAACCGGGAGTCCTGCCGATCCGCCGACGCAGCGGCCGTCAGTCGAGTTTCTCCAGCGCCTCGAAGAAGTCGACCGTCGGGCCGGCGAGCCGCACCGGGCGGCCGGCCGTCGTGATCCGGACGGTCTCGGGCGGGTCGAGCCGCCGCTGGGTCCGGCCGTCGCTGATGGCGTAGCCGGCGGGCGCGTCGGCGACCCGCACCGTCACCTCGCAGTCCTCGCTCGCGACCAGCGGGGGCATCCCGTCGGCGGCGCACATCTCCGTGATCACCAGCGCGTCGAGGTCGGGGCGGACAAGCGGCCCGTCCTCGCTCAGGTTGTACGCCGTGCTCCCGGTCTGGGTCGCGACGATGACGCCGTCGGCGTGGCCCTCCGTGTACGTCGCGCCGTCGACCTCGACGGCGATCTCGGCCCCGCTGCCCGGCCCCCGCTGCTCGCCCTGAACGACTACCTCGTTGATCGCGGGTTCGAGCGACCAGTCCTCCCCTTCGGCCCGTAACCGGGGGACCTCGCGGTACCTGACCTCCCCCGTCTCGCGCAGGCGGTCGACCGCGTCGGTGACGGCGTCCACGGCCTCCGCCGGCGACACGGCGTTCAGGAACCCGACCTCGCCGAGGTTGACGCCCATTATCGGCGTCGACCCGGCGCCGCGGGCCGCGTACAGGAAGGTCCCGTCGCCCCCGATGCTCACCACGAGGTCGCGCTCCCGCATCCGATCGACCGACACGCCGTCGACGGGGAGGTGCGCCGCGGTCGCTTCGTCGACGAGGACGTCGACGCCCTCCGCCCGGAGCGTCCTCCGGATCTCGTCGGCGAGTCCCGCGGCGCGCTCGTTCCCCTTCTGTGCGACGATCCCGACGTCCATGCCACCGGGTTGCCGGCGCTGGGTGAAAAACTCCCCGCTGGGCAACAGGGTTATTTATTCCCAGCAGCGTAGTGACCGTATCACGCGCGCGACCCGTCAGGGAAGCGTCACCAGAAGCACCATGGAACCGAGCACGCTCCGCACGATCCGAACGCGCGCCGCCGCTACCGGCGGAACCGCCCGCCGTCCCGACGGCGTACCGGGGTGGTCGGCGTGAGCGAGGGGACGGAGGACTGGTTCGAGCGCGCTCTCCAGAGCGAGGACGGAGCGGACGACGACGCCTCCGCCGACCTCCCGGACGAAGCGGCGAACGACGGCGTCGAGGCAGCCGACGGGACGACAGTCGACGACGGCCCGAACCGAGACGGGTCGGCGATCGGAGACGGCCCGACGACCGAGGACGACCCGGAGCGAGCGGACGACGACTCGCTGTTCGAGGAGGACTTCGCCTCCGCGCTGTCGGGGTCCGGGGCGGCCGGCGTCGGTGACGCGGAGGGCTTCGGCGACGCGCTCGACGTCGACGACGATCCCGCGGCCGGTACCGGCTTCGGAATGAACGACGGTTTCGGGGGCGACGATCTCGGGGGCGGCTTCGACGGCGACGACTTCGGCATGGGCGGCGGCTTCGGCGGCGGCGACTTCGACGACGAGGAGTTCGAGTCCGACCTCCCCCGCATCGAACTCGGCATCGAGGGGTTGGACGACATGATCCAGGGCGGCGTCCCGGAGCGCTCCCTGATGGTCACCATCGGCAGCGCCGGGACGGGGAAGACGACGTTCGGCCTGCAGTTTCTCAACCACGCGCTCGAACGGGGCGAGCGCGCGGTGTACATCACGCTCGAGGAGAGCAAGCACCGCGTCGTCAACAGCGCCACCGAGAAGGGGTACGCCTTCGACGAGTACGTCGACGAGGGCCGCCTCGCAGTCGTGGACATCGACCCCGTCGAGATGGCCAACAGCCTCACCTCGATCCGGAGCGAGCTCCCGCGGCTCGTCGACGAGTTCGGCGCGAGCCGCCTCGTGCTCGACTCCGTCTCCCTGCTCGAGATGATGTACGACGACCGCGCGACGCGCCGCAACGAGATCTACGACTTCACCAAGAGCCTGAAGCGGGCCGGCGTCACGACGATGCTGACCAGCGAGGCCAGCGAGGACAGCCCGTACGCCTCCCGCCACGGCATCGTCGAGTACCTCACCGACGCCGTGTTCATCCTCCAGTACGTCCGCCCCTCGGACTTCCGGGAGACCCGCCTCGCCGTCGAGATACAGAAGATCCGCGACGCGAACCACTCCCGCGAGACCAAGCCCTACGAGATCACCAACGAGGGCCTGAGCGTCTACCGGCAGGCGAATATCTTCTGAAACGACCTTTTGCGCTGTCGTTCGGAAATCGCTTCGCGATTTTCGAACGCTCGCAGGTGCACTGGTCGTCCACGGGCCTGCTCTTCTCCGAGTCGCGCGACGCTCGGTTCGCGGCCTCTCGACGCGTTCTCGTCCGCGGAGATCGGAAACCGTTCACCCGCCGTACAGGTCAGTTACCCCTCGTAACCGCCTCATTCTTATTCCGACGTTCGCCCTACTCCGGTGCATGGCCCAGAAGACCGGCACCAAGACGTCGATGAGCCGCGAGCAGCTCGGAGAGTACCTGCAGGACCTCGGACGGCAACTCGCCGGCGAGGAGGGCGTGACCGTCAGGATAGAGAACCGGAACGTGACCCTTCGGCCGTCGGACTCGGTCAGCGTGGAAGTCGAGGTGACCGAGCGGTCGTCGCTGCTACGGAGCAACCGCGAGAAGGTCTCGCTGGACATGAGCTGGAAGCCGAAAAAGCGGAAGTAGCCGGGCTCCTCGTCGCGGCAGCGGAGGGTTAGCGCACCACGGTCACCGGCACGGGGGACCGGCGGACCACCGTCTCGGCGACGCTGCCGAGCAGGATGCGGGTCATGCCCGAGCGCCCGTGGCTCCCCGTGACGATGAGGTCGACGTCGTGCTCTTCGGCGTACTCGACGATGGCGTTCGCGGGGCCGCCGACCTCGACCGCCGTCTCCACCGACACCCCCTCGCGCTCCGCGTGCTCCTCGGCCTCCGCGAGCGTCTCCTCGGCAGTCTCGCGGGCCCGTTCGTACCACTCCTCGGGGTAACTCGGCGTAGCCGCCCGCGCGCCGTAGCCCGCCTCGCCCGGGTCGATGGCGGTCAGGACCGTCAGGTTCGCGTCGGCGTGCTCCGCGAGCGCGTACTCCAGCGCGCTCTCGGACTGGGGCGACCCGTCGTAGGCCACGAGTACGTCTTTTGTCATATGTGGCCGTAGGGGGACCAGTCAGTAAACGGTTACTCTCGGCCGTGCTTCGTGAGGCACTTCGAGAGGCCGATGAGTTCGACGGGTTCGGAGTTGTCCGGCGAGTAGACGACCATCTGGCCCTTCTCCATGTACGGCACCTTCCCCTCCAGGTTCGAGGGGATGTTCACCGAGGAGATGGCGTCCTCGTCGCCGAGGTTGAGGACGACGGTGGAGTTGATCTGCTTGAACACTGGGTCGGCGATGTCCTGCGGGTCCTGCGTGATGAGAAAGAGGCCGAGGCGCTCCTTGCGGCCCTGCTTAGCCGCGTCGGTGAACTTGCCGATCACCTTGCGCGCCTGCACGCTCTCGGCGTCGGTGAGGAAGTTGTGGGCCTCGTCCATGCCGACGACCAGCGGCGTCTCCTTGATGCGGTCGTACGTCGGTGCGTTCGACAGTTTCTGGTCGATGAGCAGGCTGGAGACGGCGAGGACGATGACCTCCGTCGCCCGCGTATCGTTGACGTGGTAGGTCGGGACGACGGTGAGGCCGCCGGGGCGGACGAGCTCCGAGACCAGGTCCGTGATGGGGCGGGCGTCCCCGTCGAACACGTCGCCGAACCCGCGGACGCGACGCTTGACGGCGTCGAACGTCGCTTCGTGTACCGTGCCCGCCTCGTGCAGTTCCTCGCGCAGCGCGGGGTCGTCGAGGTAGGAGAGAAACTGGTCGTACGTCCCCTCGTTGCCGTACTGCCGGAAGAAGCGGTCGACCAGCACGTCCAGGGCGTTGAACTGGTTGTCGTTCAGGCGGCCGCCGGCGATGAGCCAGCGGTTCGACCGCACCATCGAGAACGGGATCGTGAACTCCACCTGTTCGGCGCGGTGGTGGTCCGCGCCGTAGCTCGTCCCGTCCACGACCGGGACGAGGGCCTTCGTGTCGTCGTGCCCGCCGTGGGCGATCCCCTCGCGCTCGTAGCGCCGCCGGTCCTCGGCGGTGACGTCGGGGTTGTCGTCGTGCATCTGCGCGTACTCGTCCTGCGGGTCGAACTGCACGACCGCGGCGCGGGCCTGCCGGCCGTCGTCCATGTCGTAGGTGCGGTCCGAGTCGAGGAACTGCCGGAGGACGTTCTTCGAGGCGTGGGTCTTCCCGGACCCCGTCCCGCCGGCGACCAGCGTGTGCCGGAAGACGAGGGGGTCGCCGTCCTCGTAGTCGTCCTTCAGGCGGTAGTCGATCGTCGGCGGCTCCGCGGCGGTCCGGACCTTCTCGCCGCCGACCGAGAGGTGCCCGAGGAAGACGCCGTCGTCCGGCATCTTCAGCCCCGTCTTGATCTCGGAGGCGTCCGTCGCCTCGCGGACGGGCGTCTCGGGTTTCGGCACGCGGTCGGTCATCCGCCGTTTCAGTTCGCCGCCGTCTTCGTACAGGATCGCGACGGGCTCCAGCGACGCGAGGAACTTGTAGTCGGCCTCGTCGATCCCGTCCTTGCGCATCGCGCGCCGGGCGTGGATCTCGGTGGCGTCGTCGCTCGCGTACTCCTGGACGTACTCCAGCGCGGTGATGCGGCAGAACAGTTTCTCGCCGGCGGAGGCCCCGCGCCCGCCCTCGTCGGGGTAGGGCACGAGCAGGTACTTCCCGATGCGGACGTTCGGGCGGTTCTCCGCCGTGACGTACGCCCGCAGGGTGGTCTCGTCCTCCTCCTCGCCGATGCAGAGCCCCTCGGAGACGGCGACCGTCCCGATGCCCCGGTCCTCGCCGGCGACGGTCGCGTCGACCTCCTCGAACGCGCTCGCGTCGCCATCCGCGCTCGCGCCCGCGTCGCCGTCCGCGGACGCCCCGTTCCCCGTCACGCCGCCGGAGGACGACTCCTCGGCGTCGTCGTCGGGGTCGTACTCGGTGTAATCTCCCAGGTCGGCCATACGACCGACATGCGAACCCTCTGTTAAAACCTTTCTCACGTCCGTCGCAGCACCCGTGGCCTTATTCCCTCTCCGACCTTACTGCGGGTTATGTTACTAGTTCGCGGCAGCGCCGGCGGCACCGAGCTGACCGGCACCGTGTACGAGCGGGGGGAGCGTGCCCCGTCGTTCAAGGGCGCGCCCGACGAGGACGCCCCGTACGTCTGGGTCTGCGACGAGTTCTACGAGGTCGAAAGCGGCGGCACCACGCAGGAGGTCGGCGGCCGCGAGCTGCGGATCGCCTTCGAGTCGCCGATGCCTCGCGGGTTCGACACCCGCGAGCAGGCCCTGGAGGCGGCGAAAGACCACGTCCGCACGCAGTTCGCCCGCATCGGCGTCGACGGCGAGGACGTCGAGATAGAGGTCCAGAAGGAAGAGCCCGGCGCCGAAGTGTAGCGTCGGCGGTCGGTCTCACTCCTCGAAGACGCTGTCAGGTAGCCGGTCGGCGAGCAGTTCGCGCGTCCACACGGCGAAGCCGTGGTCGTTCCCGTACGTCCACACCGCGAGTTCCCGCGTCACGTCGGGCAGGCCGCTCTCCTCGACGCCCGCCGCGACGACCGACTGGCGGTCCACCATGAGCAACTGCGCGGGCCACTCGCCGTACACGTCCTCAGTCTCCCGGAGCCCCTCCGAGACCACGACGGTCGCGTCGGGCACGGCGTCCTCGAACCGCTCCCGAAGCCCCTCGTCGGGGACCTCGACGACGACCGCCGCGCCCCGGTCGGCGGCCGCCGCCAGTTCGTCGAGGATCCGGTCGTCGATCACCGACTCCGCGGCGACGAGGTGATGCACCGCGGACTCGGCGTCGCCGAGGAGCGCGACGACCCGGTCGGTGACGTGGTCGGCCTGCGCGATGGCCCACATCCCCTCGTCGTCGTCGGAATCGGGCTCCTCGACTTGTTTGAGCGCGTTCTCCGCCGCCTCGATCCGGGAGTCGTAGTCCTCCTGGAGGCGTCGGAACGCCACCTCGGTCGGGACGGCCTTGTACTCGCGGGGTTCGGAGTGCTGGACGTCGACGAGGCCTCGCTCGTCCAGTCGTTCGACGGTGTCGTACACCCGGGACCGCGGCACCTCCGCGACCTGGCTGATCTCCTTCGCGGTCCCCGTCGTCATCCGCGCGAGGGCGACGAAACACCGCGCCTCGTACTCAGTCAGGCCCAGCTCCTGCAGCGCCGCCGTCGCCTCCTCCACGTTGCCCATATCCTCACCTAGGCACGTTGTCGACCAAGTACGTCGGCCTCGTCCGACCGTCACTCGGCCGTCGGCTCGCGCGCGCCGTCACCGACGTCCCTCGCGACGAACGACGACGCTCCGCACCGACAGCCGTTCCGGCCGATCACCCGGACCGTTCCGTCCGGCCACTCCCTCCCGGCGTAGGCCGCGCCGCAGCGCTCGCACTCGGCGACGACTCTACGGGGCTCGTCCCCAGACACGAGAAAACGGGATCAGGCGAGGATCCGGTGCGCCGACGGGCGCACTCGCTCCTGTTCGTCTTCCGCGACGTCGAAGGCGCGGCTACCGCACTTGCAGCAGCCGCTCTCGGCGAGGGGTTCGACCGCGTCGCCGTCGCGTACGCCCGGTTGGCAGTGCCCGCAGTTGACGCATTCTCCCATTACGACCATACCTTCCCTACGCGATACCCCTTTTAACGTCTATCGTGAGTCCCGACGGGGTTTACGGGCTGTTTCTCCGATCGAAACAACACCTACTCGTCCTCCCAGCGGACGTCGTCGTACGTCCGCAGCTCCTCGGAGTCGAGCCGACGCTCGAACGTCCGGCGGAGCGACCGCTTCTCCTCCCGGCTGATCCGGGCCAGCGCGTCGGCCTTGTGGACGGCGGCAGGCGGGCCCCGCTCCGCGGCGATCTCCGCGAGGACCTGCCGTTCGAGGCGCTCCCGGGTCTCGTCGTCGCCGGCGAACGCGTACGGGGCCTCGACCTTGTACAGCACGTCCTCCCGCGGGTCGTAGACGACGAAGAACGTCACCTCGTACGCCCCCGGGTCCATCTCGCGGTCGATGCCGAGCGCGTCGCCGTCCGCGGCGAGCGTCCGGTCGGAACCGCCCCGCGAAACGAACCAGTTCGTGAACGTCAGCTGGTCGGTGCGCCGGTCGCCCCCGTCGCGCTCGCGTTCCAGCAGGCGAGTGAACAGCGCGGTGTCGTCGACCCACGGCGCGGGAACGCCCTTCTCGCTCACGACCCTGGTGATCAGCTTCGCCGAGGGGTTCTTCACGAAGCCGATAAGCGGCGTCCCCTCGTCGACGAACCGCTCGACGAGGCGGACGTAGTTCTCGACGATGGCGCGGGGCTTCGCGTCGTGGGTCAGCTCCCGGAGCTCCGCGTCGCGGTCCTGCCAGTTCAGCAGCTCCTTCGGATACAGTGGCCCGTCCAGCACGAGCAGGTCAGACACCGCGTCGGCGTGTTCCAGTGCGTGGCTGCTCTCCGCGAGGTACAGCGCCAGCGCGTGGACGACGCCCTCCGTGAACCGGCTCACCCGGGGGGCCTGCAGGACGCGCCGGCGGCTGTACCCCTCGTCGTAGCGTACCCAGTCCTCGGGCAACCGGACGGTGACGTCGCTGGCGTGGACCGTCGCTACGAGGCTGCGCGAGCGGTGCAGTTCGAGGTCCGAGGGACACCCGCTCATCGCGGCCTGCGCGACGTCCAGCACGAGGCCGTTCTTGAACGTGGTCGGGTTGATCGTCCCGGAGTCGAGGCCGTGCGTGGTGGGAAACGGCGGGTCCTGCAGCGCCGCGGCCTCCACGTCGACGCAGCGCCGCCGCAGGTCGCCCACGGGCTCTATCACCCGCCGGCCGTCGTCGACCAGCGGGTCGAGGTAGTTCTCCCAGACGTCGGTCGCGAGGTCCCGGTGGTCGTCGTCGTCGACGTCCTCGCTGATCTTGCGGGCGAGTTCCGCGATGCCGTCGAAGTGCACCGGGTCGAGTGTCATTCGTCAACCCTGTTCGCGCCGACCGCGAAAAAGCCAGCGGTCGGCGGTGTCGGCGGCCCGGCGGTCAGTCCTCGCCGGACTCGTAGTGGTCGCCGGCGGCCTCGGGGATGCGGGTCTTGCCGACCAGCGCCAGCACGAGGATGACAGTCACGAACGGGATGGTCCGGATCAGCGAGTCCGGCACCGCGAACGTGCCGACGGTCTGGAGGCGGATCTGGATCGCGTCCAGGCCGGCGAACAGCATCGTCGACAGCATCGCCCCGATGGGGTTGTAGTTCCCGAACAGGTACGCGACGATGGCGATGAACCCCTTCCCGTTGACCATCGTCGGCCCGTTACCGGTGAACTGGCCGATGTTGAACGCCAGCGACGCGCCGCCCATCCCCGAGAGCACGCCCGAGAGGAGGACGGCCGAGTAGCGGACGCGGGAGACGCTCACGCCCGCGGTGTCGAGCGCCTTCGGGTTCTCGCCGGCCGCGCGCACCCACCGACCGAACGAGGTGCGGTTGAGGGTGTACCAGGAGAGCGCCACCGCGAGGAACATCAGGTAGACGGCCGGCGTCGCGTCGAACAGCGCGCCGAGGAACGGCACGTCGGCGAGCACCGGCACCGTGATGGTGTTGAACGACTGGACGCTCGAGGTGTTCGGCCCGTTGTAGATGACCTGCGAGGCGAACGGCGCGAGCCCCAGCGCGATGAGCCACACGGCCAGCCCGGCGATGATCTGGTCCGCGCGGAACTCGATGCAGACCACGGCGAAGACGGCCGCGAGCAGCGTCGACGCGACGACCCCGACGAGGAACCCGGCCCAGAGGGAGCCGGTCACGTCGGTGCCGTAGACGGCGGCGAACGCCGAGATGATGAGCAGCCCCTCCAGCCCGATGTTGATCACGCCGGACTTCTCGGCGAAGATGCCCCCGAGCGCCGCGAAGACGATGGGGGCCGCGAGGCGGAGCGTGCTCGACAGCGCGGACTTCGAAGCGATGATCCCGAACAGGGTCGCCGCTCCCGACTCGGGCGCGACCAGCGCGGCGGCCGCGAGTCCGAGCAGCGCGAGCACGGCGACGGCCGCCACGACGATGCGCCCCGAGGGGTTGCCGAACCGTTCGGAGAGCCCGCCCATCTCCTCAGTCATCGTCGGCACCCCCTGCGGCGGCGGGGCGGTCGCCCTCTCCGGGCGCCGAGATCCGCCGGCCGATGATCCTGAAGAACTCGGGCATCGCGACGAAGAGGATGATCAGTCCCCTGAGGACGCCGATGAGCTGCGGCGGGACGTCCGTCGCGAAGTCGACGACGCTGGACCCCGACTTCAGCACGCCGAACAGGAAGGCGGCGAACACCGCGCCGACGGGGTGGTTTCCCGCGAGGATAGAGACGGTGATCCCGTCGAAGCCGTACGAGGGGACGCCCGTCTGGAAGTTCCCGAGCACCATCAGCACGTAGACCGCCCCGCCGATCCCGCCCAGCGCGCCCGAGAGCGTCAGGGACGCGACGACGGTTCGGGCCGAGTCGACGCCGCCGTACTCGGCTGCCTCGGGCTGGAGTCCGGACGTGCGGATGTCGTAGCCGAACGACGTATGCTCGAGCATGTAGTAGATGCCGCCGACGAACGCGAACGCGACGAGCAACGCGATAAGCGAGAAGTCGAGCCGCGGGTCGAACAGGACCGTGGGGAACGTCGCGTAGTCCGGCAGCGTTACCGTCTGGTTCGCCTGGCTGTTCGGGTCGCCGAAGTGGGCGTTGACGAGATACAGCGCGACGAGGGAGGCGACGAAGTTGAGCATGATCGTCGTGATCACCTCGTTGGCGTCGGCGTACGCCTTGAGCGCGCCCGGGATCGCGCCGTAGAGGCCGCCGCCGAGCGCGCCGACGAACAGCCCGAACGGGATGAGCACGAGCGTGCCGAGCGCGCCCGAGAGGAAGGGGGCGACCCACAGCACGGCGAGCGCGGACGCCAGCGCGCCGACGACGAGCTGGCCCTGCGTCCCGATGTTGAAGATGCCGGCGCGGAACGCGAGCGCGACCGACAGCCCGGTGAAGATGAGCACCGTCGTCTCCCGCAGCGTGACCGCGAACTGCGGGTTCAGCGGCGACCAGCCGCCGCTGAGCGGGTCGCCGAGCGCGCCGAGGAACAGCCGGTCGAACACGAGCACCGGGTCGTAACACAGCGTCTGCCCCCCGAGCGTCATCACCGGGGTCCGGCAGGTCGCGATGAACCCGGAGACGACGATGATGAGGGTGCCGACGAGGATCGACAGCAGGAGGGCGGCGCCGGCGATGAACAGGCGCTCGCCGGCCGACGCCCGCGACAGGTCCACGAGCCCCTGGCGGATGCGGTCGATCCAGCCCCCGTCGCTCATCCCGTCACCTCCAGCCCGCCAACCTCGATGTCGGGACGCTGCCCGGCCATCAGCAGGCCGAGTTGCTCCTCGGTCACCGCGTCGGGGTCGACGACGTCCATCAGCTGTCCCTCGTAGATGACGCCGAGCCGGTCGGACAGCGACTGCACTTCGTCGAGCTTCGAGGAGACGAGCAGGATCGCCTTCCCCTCGGCTCGGAGGTCGTTGATCCGGTCGTGGATGAACTCCGTCGACCCGATGTCGACGCCGCGGGTCGGGTGGGAGGCCACGACGAGCCGCGGGTCGCGGGCGAGCTCGCGGCCGACGACGAACTTCTGCTGGTTGCCGCCGGACAGCGATTGCGCCTTCGCGTCGGCGTCCGGCGGACGGACGTCGTACTCGTCGACGATGGTCTCGGCGTGGTCGCGGGTGTGCTTCCAGTCGATGCGCCCGCGGTTCGCGTACGGTTCGGCGTGCTGGCTCCCGAGCAGGCCGTTGCTCACCAGGTCGAAGTCCATCACCAGTCCGCGCTCCTGACGGTCCTCCGGGATGTACGCCATGCCCGCCTCGGTGCGCTCCCGGCGGCGGTCCTCGGTGACGTCCTCGCCGTCGAAGACCACGCGGCCCTCGTCGGCGAAGTCGAGGCCGGTGATCGCCTCGACGAGTTCGGACTGGCCGTTCCCGTCGACGCCGGCGATGCCGAACACCTCGCCTTCGCGGACCTGGAGCGAGATACCGTCGACGGCCCGGACGCCGCGCTCGTCCTCCATGACCACGTCCTCGCAGGCGAGGACGGTGTCGCCGGGCGTCGCGTCGGGGCGGTCGACGTCCATCAGCACCTCGCGGCCGACCATCATCTCCGCCAGGTCGTTCCGAGTGACCTCCTCGGTCGGGACCGTACCGACCTTCTCCCCGTCGCGGAGGACGGTCACGTCGTCGGCCGAGTTCATCGCCTCGCCGAGCTTGTGCGTGATGAAGATGATCGTCTTGCCCTGGTCGGTGAGCTCCTCGAACACCGAGAACAGGTCCTCGACCTCCTGGGGCGTGAGGACGGCGGTCGGCTCGTCGAGGATGAGCACGTCGGCTCCGCGGTACAGCGCCTTGAGGATCTCGACTCGCTGCTGGGCGCCGACCGAGAGGTCCTCGATGAGGGCGTCCGGATCGACGTCGAAGCCGTACCGCTCGGAGAGCTCGACGACCTCCCGACGGGCGCGCTCGTCGTCGACGGTCATGCCGAGCCACTTGCGCGGTTCGTTGCCGAGCGTGATGTTCTCGGCGACGGTCATGGGGTCGACTAGCATGAAGTGCTGGTGAATCATGCCGACGCCGGCGTCGATAGCGTCTCTCGGGGAGTCGAAGTTGCGTTTCTCTCCGTTGACGATCACGTTCCCCTCTTCGGGCTGGTACAGGCCGTAGAGGACGTTCATCAACGTCGTCTTGCCGGCTCCGTTCTCGCCGAGTAGGGCGTGAACGGTGCCGCGTTCGACGCGGAGGTCGACGTCGTCGTTGGCGACGACCCCTGGGAATCGTTTGGTGATCCCGTCGAGGTGGACGGCACCTGTCATGCCACCCGGTTTTCTCGGGGGATTCTTAATAGTACGGTTTCAGATCGACCGACTCGATGGGATCTGTCTCACTGAGGGCTGTCGGGGACGTCGATGTCGCCAGCGATGATCTCCTCGCGGGTCGACGCGACGGCGTCCTTGACGTCCTGCGGGATCTGGGATTCCAGGTCCTGCCCGTAGACGCACGCGACGCCCTCTTCTTCGAGCCCGAGCGGCACAGTCCGGCCGCCCTCGAACTCGTCGTTGACGGTCTCCTCGACGGCGTTGTACACGGCAGTGTCGACGCGTTTGACCATGCTCGCGAGGATGACGTCGGCGTAGGACTCGGCCGTCACCGACTGGTCGCGGTCGACGCCGATCGCGAAGCGGCCCTGCTCCTGCGCGGCGTCGAAGACGCCCGTCCCCGTGTTCCCCGCCGCATGGTAGACGATATCGGCGCCGGAGTTGTACATCGAGAGCGCCGCCTCCTTGCCGCCGGAGGGGTCGTTGAAGTCCCCGACGTACGAGGTCTGCACGTCGACGTCCTCGCTCGCGTGTTTCGCCCCCGCGATGAACCCGGCCTCGAACTTCTGGATGAGGTCGGACTCGACGCCGCCGACGAAGCCGACGTTCGTGGAGTCGGGACGGGTCGCCCCCGCACCCGCTTCGAACTCCATGCCGGTGAGCAGGCCGGCCATCTGCCCGACGAGGAACGACCCCTCGTGTTCCGCGAAGACGTACGAGGCGACGTTGTCGGCGTCGACGACGCTGTCGACGATCTGGAAGCTCTGCTCGGGGTACTCCGCCGCGGTCTCAGAGAGCGCGTCGGCCTGCAGGAAGCCGATGCAGGAGACGAGGTCGTAATCGGGGTTCGTCGACTGGGCGAACTGCTGCTGGAGGTTGCTGAAGTCGGACACCTCCTCCGGCTGGACCTCGTCGTAGGAGATGTCGAGTTCCTCTTCGGCCTGCTGGATGCCGGTCTGGGCCTGGTCGTTGAACGACCCGTCGCCGAGACCGCCCGTGGCGTACACCATGCCGATGTTGGCGGCCGCCTCGTCACCTCCACCGCCGCCGCCCCCGTTTCCGGTACAACCGGCGAAGCCGGCGAGCCCTGCTGCGCCGAGACCACTGACGAACTGCCGTCTGTTGATAGCCATATCCGTTTCTGAGACTTATCTATCTTAAATTCATCGATAGTTGCGGTCGCGGTCGGCGAAAATGAAAACAGTGGGGACAGGTACGCGGGCCGATCCGTCCCCTCGCAAACGCCGCAAACGAATGTGCTGGCGTGCCACGTCCCGCACACTCGAGTGTCGCGCCGCGGCGGCGAATCGACCGTCGCCCGCGGCGACGAATTGACCCCGGATGAGACGGCCGAACTCCGCTTTCCGCTGTCGCCGACAAGCGAAGGGTAGTTCACTCGCGCCCGCGATGTGTCGCGCATGGACGCCGCAATCATCATCCTCGACGGGTGGGGACTCGGCGAGCACGACCGGCGCGACGCCGTCAAGGCGGCGGACACGCCGAACTTCGATCGCTACGCCGAGTCCGGCGCGTACGGCACGCTGAACGTCACGGGACGTCGGGTCGGCCTCCCGGACGGACAGATGGGCAACAGCGAGGTCGGCCACCTGAACATCGGCGCGGGACGGGTGGTCAAGCAGGAGTACACCCGCATCACTGACTCCATCGAGGAGGGCACCTTCCACACGAACGACGCGCTCCAGTCGGCGTCGACGTACGCCGAGGAGCACGACGGCCGGGTCCACTTCATGGGGCTCGTGAGCGACGGCGGCGTCCACTCCGACTACGAGCACCTGTTCGCGCTCGTCGAGATGGCCGCCGAGCGCGGGGTCGAGGCGGTCACGCACGCGTTCATGGACGGGCGCGACACGTCCCCGACGGCGGGCGCGGGCTACCTCCGCGAACTGGAGGAGGTCATCGAGGAGCACGGCACCGGCCACGTCGCCACCGTCACGGGCCGCTACTACGCGATGGACCGCGACCAGAACTGGAACCGGACGAAGCGCGCGTACGACGCCATCGTGAACCGCGAGGCCGACCACGAGTCCGCCTCCTCCATCGCCGCCGTCGAGGAGTCCTACGACCGCGGCGACACCGACGAGTTCGTGGAGCCGACGCTGGTGCGAGGTCGGCCCGCCCTCGAAGACGGCGACGCGGTCGTCTTCTTCAACTACCGCTCGGACCGCGCCCGCCAGTTGACTCGGATGCTGGCCGACATCGACCCCGTCTGGGAGTTCGACACGTCGCCGCCGGACGTCGAGGTGGTGACGATGACCCAGTACGATAAGACGTTCGACCTGCCGGTCGCCTACCCGCCGCACCAGCCCGAGGACACGCTGGGCGAGGTGCTGGCCGACCACGGCCGCACGCAGCTCCGCATCGCCGAGTCCGAGAAGTACCCACACGTCACCTACTTCCTGAACGGGGGGCGAGAGGTGGAGTTCGACGGGGAGGTCCGCGAGATCGTCGAGTCGCCGCCGGTCGCCACCTACGACATGCAGCCGGAGATGAGCGCGGAGGGCGTCACCGACAACGCGATCCGCCTGATCGACGCCGACGACCCCGACCTGCTCGTCCTGAACTACGCCAACCCGGACATGGTCGGTCACACCGGCAACTACCGGGCGGCGATAACCGCCGTCGAGGCCGTCGACGAGCAGCTCGGCCGCCTCGTCGACCACCTCCGGAAGCGCGGGGCGCACGTCCTGATCACCGCGGACCACGGCAACGCGGACGACATGGGGACGGAAGCGGATCCTCACACCGCGCACACCTACAACGCCGTCCCGCTGGTCTACCTCGACCCCGAGGGGACCGACGGCGGACGGCGCGTCCGCGAGGGCGGCACGCTCGCGGACATCGCGCCGACGGTGCTGTCGCTGATCGGCGTCGAACGGCCCGCGGCGATGACCGGCGAGAACCTGCTGGAGTGATTACAGGGCGGCGCGATCCTCTTTCACTGGCGGGAGGGCGAACGAGAGCACGACGTACGCGACGGTCGCGACGAGCAGGCCGCCGGCGATGGCGTCCGGGACACCGACGTCGGCGAACGCCCCCGCGAGCATCGAGACCGACCCTATCGAGAGACCGAACCCGAGGGCGCCCTCGTGGATCCCGCCGGGGGAGCCGTGTCCGTCCACTTCCTCGTTCTGGGCGAATACGTACGTGAGGAGGTAGTACGAACCGATCCCCTCCGTCACGAGGAGCACGCCGGCGAGGAGGTAACTCTCGAACAGGACGTACGCGACGGCGGCGAACGGCACCCCACCGGTCACGCCGAACGCCTTCGCGATCAGTTGCGTCTGTCCGTTGTCCGCTTCCGAGCCCATGTTTTCTCTTCTTCACTCTCTAAACTTAACTATTTCCGAACCGAGAAACGCCGGCGGCGTCGGGACCATCACTATACGCTCTCGGTCCGAACCGTGCGACCATGTGGACGTTCGAACGCCCGGAGTTCGACGCCGACGCTCGCAAGCGCATCTACGCCCACGTGGAGCGCCACGGCGAGGCGGACCCCTCCGCGGTCGCGGCGGCCGCGGGGGTCGACCCGGAGGGCTTCAACCACCACGTCACCGTGCTGAAACGCGACGGGTATCTGGAGAACGCGAACGGGAAGCTGCGAGTCGCCCGCGTCCCGTGCGAGACGGAGGAACACCGGGAGGCGGGGGTTACCTACGAGATACGGCCCGCCCGCGAGGACGACCTGACGGGCCTCGTCGGAGCGATCCGGGAAGTCTCCGGGGCGAAAACGGACATCGTGGCCGAAACCGTCGCGGAGCAACTGGACTACGAGGACGTCCTGCTCCGGCACAACACCGTCGAGACGCGGATGTTCTTTGTCGGGACGGTCGGCGACGAGGTGGTCGGGTGGGCCCACGTCGAGACGCCGGAGGTCGCGAAGCTCGCCCACACGGCCGAGCTCACCCTCGGGGTGCTGGAGGGGTACCGCCGCCACGGCATGGGGAGTCACCTGCTGCAGCGCGCGCTGGAGTGGGCCGCGTCGAACGGGCTGGAAAAGGTGTACGCCAGCCTCCCGGCGACCAACGACGCGGGCGTCGAGTTCCTGCGCTCGCTCGGCTGGGAGACGGAGGCGGTCCGCGAGGACCACTACCGAGTCGACGGCGTGTACGTCGACGAGGTGATGCTGGCGACGCGGCTCGACCGGACGCCCTGAACTACCCGGTCCGGAAGGAGTAGTCGAGCGACGGCGCGGAGTGGGTGAGCGCTCCCATCGATATTACGTCCACGCCCGTCCGCGCGTACGCGGGCACATCGCCGACGGCGATACCCCCCGAGGCCTCCGCGAGCGCGTCGGCGTCGGCCTCGCGGAGGCGGTCGACCGCCGTCGCCGTCTCCTCGGGCGTCATGTTGTCGAGCAGCACGACGTCCGCCCCCGCCGCGGCGGCCCGCGCCGCGTCGGCCGGGTCCTCCACCTCGGCCTCGACCTTCGTCGCGAAGGAGGCCTCCTCGCGGAAGCGCGCGATCGCTTCCTCCAGCCCCAGCTCCGCAGCGTGGTTCTCCTTGACCATGACCATGTGCGAGAGGTCGAGACGATGGGTGTCGCCGCCGCCCGCCGCGACCGCCCGCTTCTCGACGCCGCGGAGCCCCGGCGTCGTCTTGCGGGTGCCGGCGACAGCGACCGAATCGTTCACCTCTCGGGCCGCGTCGACCGCCGCACGCGTCTTCGTCGCGACGCCCGAGGCGTGGCCCGCGACGTTGACGGCGACCCGTTCCCCCCGGAGGACCGACTGCGCGTCGCCCTCGCAGGTCAGCACCGTCTCGCCCGGTTCGACGCGATCGCCCGCGCCGACGCGCGCCGCGGCGTCGACGCCGAGGTATTCGAACACGGCCTCGGCCGCGTCGAGGCCGGCCGCGACGCCGGCTTCCTTCGCCACGAGGCGGCCGCTCGTCTCGCCGGGCACGTCGTTGGTCACGTCGTGGTGACCCAGGTCCTCGCGGAGCCAGCGCTCGACCTGCAGGTCGGTGACCGGCACGGTCAGTCCCCCGCGGGCGCGGTCCGGTCGGCGGGCTCGAGGTAGTGGCAGCCGACCGACTCCTCGTTCTCCGCGGCGGCGCGCGCGACGAGCAGGGCGGTGACGCTGGCGTTGCGCAGTTCGTACAGGTCCCGCGCGGTACGGGTGCGGACGTAGGCGTCCACCTCGCCCTTCAGCCGCCGGAGGACGGCGGTCGCGCGCCGCAGTCCCTCCGGGGTGCGCCGGATGCCGACCTCCTCCTCCATCACGCGGCGGAGTCGGGTGAACTTCTCCGCGGCGAACCGCGGCGGGAGGTCGGGGTCGCTGTCGAGCAGCTCCGGCGGCTCCGTCTCGACGACCTCGTTGCCGACCGCTGCCTCGCCGGCGCGCAGGCCCCAGACGAGGCCCTCCAGCAAGCTGGTGCTGGCGAGCCGATTGGCGCCGTGGACGCCCGTGCGCGCGCACTCGCCGACGGCGAACAGGCGGTCGAGGCCGGTCCGCCCGCGGTCGTCCACGTCGACGCCGCCGCAGAGGAAGTGCTCGCAGGGGGCGACGGGGATGCCCTCGGACCAGTCGACCCCGCGCTCCTCGCACTTCCCGGCGAGGTCCGGGAACTCCTCGGCGAAGTCGATGGGGGAGACGTCGAGGTACACCTCGCCGGTGTCTTCGCGCTCGGCGTCGACGGCGCGGGCGACCACGTCCCGCGGCGCGAGTTCGGCGTCCTCGTGGTAGCCGGGCATGAATCGCTCGCCGTCGCCGTTTCGCAGCAGCGCGCCCTCGCCGCGGACGGCCTCGCTGATCAGGAAGGTGTCGTCTCGCTCGCCGGTGCGTCCAGCCCCGTCCGTCTCGCTTCCGGCGTACGCGGTCGGGTGGAACTGCACGTACTCCATGTCGGCCACGTCGGCACCGGCGAGCGCTGCCATCGCGATCCCGTCGCCGGTCGCGCCCGACGGGTTCGTCGAGCGTCGGTAGCAGGCCCCGATGCCGCCGGTGGCGAGGACCGTCGCGCCCGCGAAGACGGGTTCGCCGGTCGGTGCGGCGTCGAGCAGCGCGCCGTGGACCCGCCCTTCGTGGGTGATCAGGTCGAGCGCGGCGGTGTCGTCGCGGATCCGCACCCGCTCGTGGTCGTCGAGGTAGTTCAGGAACGGCCGGAGCAGGTGCCGGCCGGTGCTCGCGTCCACGTGGAGGATGCGCTCCGCCGAGTGGCCCGCCTCGCGGGCGAAGTCGTAGCCGGCGCCGGACCGGTCGAAGTCGATCTCCAGCGTCTCGACGAGCACGTCCGAGACGGCGGCGGGCGCGTTCTGGACAAGCACGTCGACGGCCTCGGGGTCGGCCGTGCCGGCGCTGGCCGCGACGACGTCCTCGCGGAGCGATTCGGGGTCGCCCCGGGTAGTCGCGATGCCGCCCTGCGCCCAGTCGGTGCTCGCGTCCTCCGGGCGCTCGGCCTTCGTGACGAGGAGCACGTCCGCGCCCTCCCGCGCGGCGGCCAGCGCGGCGCTACAGCCGGCGATGCCGCTGCCGACGACGAGCACGTCGGCGGTGGTGCGCCCCGTCATGCGATGTCGAGCATCCGGTCCATGGCCAGTTCGGCCAGTTCCTTCTCGGCCGGCGCGACCTCGATGACGTTGCGCTCGCGGCCGGCGACCAGTTCCTCCAGCACCCACGCCAGATAGTTCGGGTCGATCTGGCGCATCGCGTTGCAGTCCATGCAGGCCTCGCCGCAGAGGGGTACCACGTTCACCTCGGGGTGCCACCGCTGGAGGTGGTTCGTCAGGTGGATCTCCGTGCCGATCGCCCACGTCTCGCCGGGGTCAGCGTCCGCGACCGTCTCGCAGATCGTCGCCGTGCTCCCCGCCACGTCGGCGGCCTCGACGACCTCGCGACGGCACTCGGGGTGAACGATAACGTTCGCGTCGTCGTAGTCCTCGCGCACCTGTTCGACGTGCTCGACGCGGAACCGCTCGTGGACCTGGCAGTAGCCGTCCCAGAGGACGACGTCGCTCTCGGCGACCTCGGCCGCGTCCTTCCCTTCGGGGTCCCACGGGTCCCACTCGGCGGTCCTGTCCTCCAGGCCGAGTTCGTACGCGGTGTTCTCCCCGAGGTGCTTGTCCGGCAAGAAGAGGACCGTGTCGCCGTTCTCCAGCGCCCACTCGAACACGTCCGCGGCGTTCGACGACGTGCAGACCGCGCCGCCCTGCTCGGCGCAGAAGGCCTTCAGGTCGGCGTAGGAGTTCATGTACGTGATCGGAACGATGTCGTCGTCGGGGGCCGCCGCGGTGATCTCCGCCCACGCCGCGTCGACCTGGAGCGCCTCGGCCATGCCGGCCATCGGGCACGACGCCTCCATCGACGGGAGGATCACCGTCTGGTCGTCGTCGGTGATGATGTCCGCGCTCTCGGCCATGAACGTCACGCCGCCGAAGATCACGTAGTCCGCGTCGGCCTCGGCCGCCTCGACCGACAGCTGGTAGGAGTCGCCGACGAAGTCGGCGTGTTCGACGATCTCCTTTCGCTGGTAGTTGTGGCCCAGTATCACTGCGTCGTCGCCGAGCGTCGACAGCGCCGCCTCGATCCGCTCCGTTCGCTCGTCCTCGTCAAGTTCCCGGTATTCGGGGGGCAACTGTTCGAGGTTGTCGTATTTGAAGAGGCTGAGGTCCGTTTCGATGTCTGCGGTTTCCATTTCTGGCACGAAGTACCACCTTGTGTATTCATCGTCTTCGGAATCGCTGTTGAAAAGATTTTGTGTTCAATAGCCCCTGTTGGTGGCTACTAGAACGAAGAACGCCGGAACGACTGCCGGGAAGTAGCCAAAAAAGCCCTTTGAGGTGAGTGAATTGTTTACAAGGATCGAAAACGGGCCTCGGCCGTCGCGATACGGAACTGGGTCAGAACGACGAAAACGGAGCGGGCGCTCACGACGTGCGGCGACGTGCGCGACCCGATCGGGAGAGGCTACCGGTCGTCGTAGACGAACTCCCCGTCCACGACCGTGGCGACGACCCCGATGTCGCGAATCCCCTCCTCGTTCTCCCACGGCGACCGGTCGAGGACCGTGAAATCCGCGGCCGTTCCGACTTCGATGGTACCCAGACGGTCCTCGTCGAAGCCGGCGTAGGCCGCGCCGCTGGTGTAGGCCCGGAGCGCCTCGGTCACGGAGACGCGCTGGGCCTCGGTCGGCGCGTTGACGGCGTGGTGGACCCCCTCCAGCGGGCCGAACGGCATCACGTCGCTCCCGAACGCGAGGCGTGCGCCCGCTTCGACGAAGCGACTCAGGCGGTTAGAGCGGTTCCGGCGCTCGCGGCCGAGGCGGCGGTCGTAGAGGCCGTCCTCGTCAGCCCAGCGGTGGAAGTTCGGCTGCATCGAGGCGACGATACCCGCCTCGGCGATGCGCTCTATCTGCTCGTCGGTCGCGAGTTCGACGTGCTCGATGCGGTGGCGGGCGGCCGCGGGGTCCTCGGTCTCCTCCAGCGCCGACAGCGTCTCCTCTATCGCCTCGTCGCCGATGGCGTGGACCGTCGCCTGCAGGTCGGCGTCGTCCACGTCGTCGACGAGGGCGCGAAGCTCCTCAGGGTCGACGACCCACTTGCCGGTGCCGTCGCCGTCCTCGTACGGCTCGAACAGTTTCGCCGTGCGGCCGCCGACGCTCCCGTCGGAGAACGACTTGATCCCGCCGACCCGGACCACGTCGCTCCCGTGGTTCGACCGCAGCCCCGTCTCACGCACCGCGTCGAGGTGGTCGCTCCAGTAGTTGATCCGAACGCGGAGGTTCAGGTCGCCGTCGAGCGCCAGTTCGCGGTACGCCCGCGGGGCGTGGGAGTCCCGCACCATGTCGTGGACGCCGGTGACGCCGAGTTCGTGCGCGCGGTCCCGCGCCGCGGCGATCAGCTCCCGCGTCTCCTCGGGGCCGGCGGCGAAGTCGTCGCGGGCGACCTCGACGGCGTCCTCGACGATCACGCCGGTCGGCCGGCCGTCCGCCGTCTCCACGTCGTCCTCGGGCAGGTCGTCCGCCAGTCGCTCGAGCGCCGCGGAGTTCAGCGACGCCGTGTGCATGTCGACGCGCACGGCCGCGACCGGGCGCTCCTCGCTGACGGCGTCTAGCTCCCCGCGCGTCAGGTAGTCGCCCTCGGGCCAGTCGCTCTCGTCGTAGCCGAACCCGAGGACCCAGTCGCCGCCGGCCGAGTCGGAGGCGACCGCGTCGTCGCGCGCGCTGGCGACCAGCCGGTCGATCGCCTCGTCCTTGCTCTCAGCCCCCGCGAGGTCCGCGTGGAGCCGGTACTTCCCGACCTGCTCCATGTGCGTGTGGGCGTCGACGAAGCCGGGGAGCACGACCGCGCCGTCGAGGTCGACGACGGTCGTTCCGACGCCCTCCAGGAACGCGACCTCGTACTCGCTGTCGACTCTGACGATCTCGCCGTCGCGGACCGCGACCGCCCCCGCGGTGCGGTCCGGGTCCGTCAGCGTGTGTACCTCCGCGTTCGTGAGTATCAGGTCCGCGGCCTCCGTCATACGAGGCAGGGCGCGGGGCGGGAGCAAAACCGTTTGGATCCCGGTGCCGAGTAGCAACTGTTAGGGGCACCCCGTCCGACCGTCGAGGTATGACCGACGCTGCGGACCTCGCCGACCGCGTTCGCGAGGGCGACCTCCGCCTGCACGAACTCGACGAGCACGCCGACCCCGAGACGGCCGCCGCCGCGCGCCGCGAGATCGTCGCCGCCGAGACGGGCGTCGACCTGGACGCCGTAGGCGACTACGCGTTCGACGCGGCCGACGCCGAATCCGCCATCGAGAACATGGTCGGGGCGGCCCAGATCCCGATGGGCGTCGCCGGACCCGTCCCCGTAGACGGGGGCGCGGCCGAGGGCGAGTACTACCTCCCGCTGGCGACGACCGAGGGCGCGCTCGTGGCGAGCGTCAACCGCGGGCTCTCGGTCATCGCCGACGCCGGCGGCGCGACGGCTCGCGTCACCAAGTCCGGGATGACTCGCGCGCCCGTCTTCCGCGTCGACGGCGTCGCCGAGGCGAGCGAGGTCGTCGAGTGGGTCGGCGACAACGTCGACGCCCTGCGCGAGGCCGCGGAGTCGACGACGAGCCACGGCGAACTGGAGGCCGTCGACCCCTACGTCGTCGGCGACTCCGTCTACCTTCGGTTCGTCTACGACACGAAGGACGCGATGGGGATGAACATGGCCACCATCGCGACGCGCGAGGCGGCCGAGGTCGTCGAGGCCGAGACCCCCGCGGACCTCGTCGCGCTGTCGGGCAACCTCTGCTCGGACAAGAAGCCCGCCGCGATCAACGCCGTCGAGGGGCGGGGGCGCACCGTCACGGCCGACGTGCTGATCCCCCACGAGACGGTGGCAGACCGCCTGCACACCACGCCCGAAGCCATCGAGGAGGCGAACACTCGCAAGAACCTCGTCGGCAGCGCGAAAGCCGGGAGCCTCGGCTTCAACGCCCACGCCGCGAACACCGTCGCCGCCGCGTTCCTCGCGACCGGGCAGGACGCCGCGCAGGTCGTCGAGGGGTCGAACGCGATCACCACCGTCGACGTGCGCGAGGAGGGGCTGTACGCCTCCGTCAGCATCGCGAGCCTCGAAGTCGGCACGGTCGGCGGCGGCACGAAGCTGCCGACGCAGTCCGAGGCGCTGGACGTGCTCGGCCTCCGCGGCAGCGGCGACCCCGCCGGGGCGAACGCCGACGCGCTCGCGGAGATCATCGCGGCGGGCGCACTCGCGGGCGAGCTCTCCCTGCTCGCGGCGCTGGCCTCGCGGCACCTCTCCGGCGCGCACGAGGACCTGGGCCGGTAGCGACCGCCGACTTCGGGGGATGGTCCCCCGAACCCCTGTCCGGACGGACCACTTTCACCTGCGAGCGGCCGCGGTTCGCTCCCCGGTTCGGACGCATTACCCGCCGTAGGGCCGTCGCGTTACGGCAGCCGTCGTTCACGGTCCACTTTCACTTTCGCCGCGGGGGGCTGGCTGGCGCTTATTCTCGATCTGGCCCACGTTTCGAGTGACGCCCGACCGGGGAGCACCGGCGGGCGTCGCCACCTATGACACGCGACTGCACCCACAGCGACGAGGCTCGCACCGACGGGACTCGGCCGGTGACGCGCGCGAAACGCTGGCTCACGGTCGCCAAGCTGCTGGTTTCCGTGATCGCGATGCTCGTCGGCCTCCTGAAGACGCTCGGACTGATATGAGCGACTGTCCGGTGCCGCCGCGACGAGAGCGCTCCGCCGGACAACGGGGCACCGCCGACGCGTGCGCCGCTCAGTAGCCGGTCGGCGTCACGACTCGACCGTAGAGTCGTCAGTGAAGTAGAGGAGGCCGCCGACGGCGGCCACCGAGAGGGCGACGGACGGAGCGACGTCGACGAACACCCCGGCGAAGCCGACGCCGACGAGAGCGTAGCCGGTGCCGCGGCGGGGGCGCTCTTCCTCGACCGCGATCCTGGCACCTACCGCACCGAAGCCGACGAGAACCAGCACGGCCCCGAGCAGCCCCGTTTCGCTGCCGACCGCCGAGAACGTCTCCGCGACGACTAGCAGGCTCCCGACGACGACGGACGCACCGCCGGCGGCCGCGAGCGGCCACCGGTCGACTCGTTCCGGGCGCGGCAGGCCGTCGCGACCGACGGTGATCCGCCCCGCGACGCCGCCGACGGCCAGTACCGCCGCGAGCAAGACCTGATCAGCGGGAACGCCGGCCGTCATCGACGCGATGGCACGGGACGCCCCGCGGACGTGGTCGATCAACTGTTCCATTGATTTAATTTTCAACTCGATCCGATTTATATTACAGGGTTGTCAAATGCTACCGCGCGTCACCAGCCGCTGCCCGTACGGACGCGGTCAGAGAAGCCGGTACCGACCGCGCGACTCGGTTGCCTCGCCTCGGCGGACAAGTTTCGTCAGCGCGTCGCGGACGTAGTCGGCCGGCACCCCTCGGTCCTCGGCGTACGCGACGACCTCGTCCTCGGTCGGGCGGTCGAGCGTCCGGAGCGCCGACAGGACCGTCTCCTTGCGGCTCTGACTGCCACCGCTCCGGCCGGACTCCGCGCGTTCCGCGGCGCCCGCCACCGCGTCCGGGTCGACGCCGGCCCTGTCGAGGTACTCCTCGTCGTCCATCCCGGCGTCCTCGGCCTCCCCGCCGAGTTCGGCGAACGAGTCCATCTCCGCGAACGTCTCGCCCTCGCCCTGTCGGTTCGCCAGCATCGAGGCGCGCACCTCGCGGGCGTGATCCTCGTCCTCGGTGCTGACGAACTCGCGGAGCTTCGAGAACTGCCGGCGCGTCCCGCAGCGCGGACACTGCGACGTGTCCGGCCGCCCCTCGACGATCCAGAGGGCGCTACAGTCGCTACACCCGACCACGGCGTACATGCGCGAGCGTTGGGGCCGGCCGGTGTTGAACGCTCCGTCTCGGCGCACGCGGGGCAGCGGCCGTTCCCCGGGGCGAACGCTTAGGTGGAGGTCCGCCGTACGCCGGGGCATGGAACGCGTTGCCGTGTCAGATCGCGACTCGACCGAGGCCGTCGACGGCGTCCACCTGTCGCTGCTCGCCGGCGCGGACGAGATGAACGTCCAGCACTTCGAGATCGAACCCGGCGCCACGGTGCCTGCCCACAGCCACCCGCACGAGCAGACCGGCTACATCGTCGAGGGGACGCTCACCTTCGTGCTCGACGACGGCGAGGAGGTCGAGGTCGGGGCGGACGACTCCTACGCCATCCCCGGCGGCGAGACCCACGCCGCAGAGAACCGCGGCGACGAACCGGTGCGCGGCGTCGACGTCTTCAGCCCGCCGCGGGAGAACCCCGATTGGCAGGACTGACCGTCCCCGCCGCGTACCCCGATCGGCGACAGATATATCAGTTCACTATACCTGTCTACGTTCGATACACGACTCCGATGACCGCTCTCCCTGCCTTCGCCCGGTCGAACGGACACGTCGTCTGCGTCGCCCCGGGCGGCGCGCCGACTGACGACCTCTCCGCCGCGGGTTGGTCGGTGACGACCCGATCGGACGCCGAAAGCGCGCTGGACGCGCTCGACGCCGCGGACTGCGTCGTGACCGGCCACGACCCGCCGGCCCTCGACGCCGCTGCCCTCCTCGAACGGATCCGCGACGCGGGGTACGACGGACCCATCCTCGTCTACGCGGCGGACATCGCGGACGAGACGGTCGAGCGCGTCCTCGCCGCGGGCGGCGACTTCCTCCCCGCGGGGGGAGATACTGGCGACCGCTCGCTCCTCCGCGAGCGCGTGCGGACAATCGTCGACGCCCGCCGGACGCGGGCGGCCCTCCGACGGGAGGCCGACCTCCTCGAACGCGTGGCGAGCGTCGTCAGCCACGACTTCCGCAATCCGATCGGACTGGCGCAGGGGCATCTGGGAATGGTCCGCGAACGGACGGACCACGACAGCCTCGACCAGATCGACTACGCGATAGACCGGATCGCCGACCTGACCGACGGCGTGCCCGCTCTCGCGCGGAACGGGTCCGTCGTGACGGAGCCGGAACCGGTCGACCTGACAGCCATCGCCGAGTGCTCCGCGGCGGCCGTGGCGGACCGGCCGGTCGACGTGCGCGTCGACGAGGCCCTCCCGACAGTTTCGGGCGTCGTGAGCCGGGTCGCGACGCTGTTCGAGACCCTCTACGCGAACGCCGCGGAGCACGGGATCGCCGACGGAGCCGGTACGGGCGAGTCCCTGACCGTTCGGATCGAACCGACCGAGGACGGCTTCCGCGTCGCGGACGACGGCGTGGGCATCCCCGAACGCGAGCGCGATGCGGTGTTCGACTGGGGGGTCAGCACGGTCGACGACCGCCTCGGCGTCGGTCTCGCGGTCGTCGACGCGATCGCCGAGGCCCACGGCTGGACCGCGACGGTCGCGGAGGGGTCCGACGGGGGCGCGCGCTTCGAGTTCGCGTTCGGCGGGCCGCCGACGGTCTGAGCCGTCACTCGCCGGCCGGCCCGCCCTCGCTCTCCAGCGCCTTCTCCATCGTCACGTGCGGGATGCCTGCCTCCTCGAACTCCTCGCCGACGCGCTCGTAGTCGAGGCGGTCGTAAAAGGGCGCCGCGTGGGTCTGTGCGTGCAGCGCGACGCGGTCGTACCCC
This sequence comes from Halostella limicola, assembly GCF_003675875.1. Taxonomy (NCBI): domain Archaea; kingdom Methanobacteriati; phylum Methanobacteriota; class Halobacteria; order Halobacteriales; family Natronoarchaeaceae; genus Halostella; species Halostella limicola. The sequence continues at coordinate 1,060,279 of NZ_RCDI01000001.1, forward strand.
CGCGCCGCGGCGACGGCCTCCACCTCGCGCATGATCGCCCGGCCGTACCCCTCGCCGCGGTACTCTCGCAGGACCGCCACTCGCTCGACCTTGGCGGTGGTGTCGTCTTTCTCCCGCAGTCGCGCGGCCCCGACCGGGTCACCGTCTCGGTACGCGACGAAGTGGACCGACTCGTCCTCGTGCTCGTCGACTTCGAGGTCCTCGGGCACGTCCTGCTCGTCGACGAACACGGCGTATCGCACGTCGAGCGCGTCGTCGTACTGCTCGTCGGTCCGCACTACCCGCACGTCGAGGTCGTGGGCGTCCGCGTGGCTCATTGCGGTGGCGTAGTGACTCCGGAATAGAGAGGGTTGCGGAGGAGTACAGTCCGTCGGTTCGTCGCCGCGACGGCGCACGCGAGAAAGAAGTTCGGAGTTTCTCGATGTTCCCGGAAATCGAAGATTTCCGGGCGCACGAAAAGCTGTCTATGACAGCTTTTCGATGTTGTTGATGATCTCGTCGGCGTACTCGCTGGTGCCGAGCTTCTCGGCGTCGTCGAGCTGGCGCTCCAGGTCGTAGGTGACCTTGCCGGAGGAGATGGTCTCCTCGACGGCGTCGCGCACGAGGTCCGCGGCCTCGTCCCAGCCGAGGTAGTCGAACATCAGGCGACCGGAGAGGATGAGCGCGGTCGGGTTGGCCATGTTCTGGCCGGCGCGCTTCGGCGCGGAGCCGTGGACCGGTTCCGCGAGCATGCGGGCCTTGCCGAAGTTCCCGCCCGGCGCGATGCCGAGGCCGCCGATCTGGGCGCCCGCGGCGTCGGAGAGGTAGTCGCCGTTGAGGTTCGGCATCGCGAGCACGTCGAACTCGTCGGTGCGTAGCTGCATCCACTGGAGCATCGCGTCGGCGAGGCGCTCCTCGACCATGACGGCGTCCTCCGGGATGTCGACCTCGTCCTGCTCCTCCCAGAGGGAGTCGGGCGCGGCGAAGACTTCGTCGTCGGGGTACTCCTCGTCGGCGACCTCCATGCCCCAGGTGCCGAACTGGCCCTCGGTGAACTTCATGATGTTACCCTTGTGGACGAGCGTGACCTTGTCGCGGTCGTGCTCCAGCGCGTAGTCGATGGCGCGGCGGACGAGGCGCTTGCTGCCCTTCTCTGAGATCGGCTTAAGGCCGAGGCCGATGGGGCCATCGTGCATGGTCTCGTCGAAGCCCATCTCCTCCTCGACGAACTCGCGGACCTGCTGGACCTCGTCGGTGCCCTGCTCCCACTCGATGCCGGCGTAGACGTCCTCGGTGTTCTCCCGGAAGGTCACCATGTTCATCTCCTCGGGTGCCTTCATCGGGGACGGGACGCCGTCGAGGTAGTAGGTCGGTCGGACGTTGGCGAACAGGTCGAGCGTCTGGCGCAGCGCGACGTTGAGCGAGCGGAAGCCCGCGCCGACGGGCGTCGTGAGCGGACCCTTGATGGCGACGCGGTGCTCCTTGATCGCTTCGACCGTCTCGTCGGGCAGGTTGACGTCCTCGCCGTAGCGCTCGCGGGCGCTCTCGCCGGCGTAGACGCGCATCCAGCTGATCTCGCGGCCCGTCGCCTTCGCCGCGGCGTTCAGCACCCGCTGCGCGGCGGGGCCGACGTCCTTCCCGATACCGTCGCCGTGGATGATCGGGATGATAGGCTCGTCGGGGACGGAGATCTCGTCGTTCTCTTCGTCCTCGACTTCGATCTTCTGTCCCGAGTCCGGGACCTCGATCTTGTCGTAGCTCATGGTCGTCTATACGGTACAGTGACGCCGACAAAAGGGCTGCCATTTCTCGCCCCCGGTGCAAATATCGCGGAGGCGGTCGCGGTCCGGCGGTTCGCCGGCCGCGAGGGACGCGGCGGCCCACCGACTGGGCCGGACGTTCCCTGTGGCACCATCCGCGGCGAGCGCCGGTTCGGACCGTCCCCTCATCCGATCGCGCCGACCATCGCCCGGAGTCCCGCGACGCCGTTCGCGAGAAGCGCGCGCGGGAACCGCCGCCGGGCGTTCGCGAGCGAGGCCGACAGCGCCGCGGTCGCGTCCTCGAACACGCCCCCGCCGTGACCGAACAGGATCCGGTCGGGAGAGAGCCCCTCGAACGTCCCGCGCGGCGGCGCGAGCCTGTTGAGGACGTTCATCGCGATGCGCTCGCCGTCGACCGTGAACGTCGGCAGGGTGGTGAGGAAGTCGGGAACGTACAGCGTCCCGTCCGCCTCGCGGTACGCGACCGCCTCACGCCACGCCCGGAGCGGCCGGAGCTCGCGCAGTTCGAAGCCGGCCACGCTCCCCTCGATGCGGGTTATCGGCGCGTCGATCCGGTCGTCGACCCGGTTCACCCACCCCGGAACCCGCACGGAAACGTCGTGCCGGCGCGCGAACGCGCCCGCGTCGCGAGCGTGGTAACTGGACAGCACGGCGACGCCGGCCACGTCGCCGAGGTCGGCGATCAGGTCGTCGACGCCCGGCGCGTCGATCGGGTCGAACAGCCAGACGCCGTCGTTCCCGCGGACGGCGTGACTCGCCCGACGCCCGCCCTCTTCCGGATGGGCGATCCAGCCGACGCCGCCGTCCCAGCGGTCGATAACCTGCGGATCCGTTGGCGGCGACCGCGAGTACATCGGCATGCGTATCCGGGCGACGGGAACGCCGAAGAGGATTTCGGATCCCGGGGGCCGTGGAGCGACCCCGATCACTATAAGGAGCAGGCACCGGCAGTCCGGTCCATGCAGGTCATCGTTCACGGGGGTGCCGGCGGCGCGCCGGACGACCCCGACGCGCGCCAGTCCGTTCTCGACGACGCAGCCACCGCCGGCGCCGACGCGTCGACGCCGCTCGACGCGGTAACGGCGGCGGTCCGAGTGCTGGAGTCGAACCCGCGGTTCAACGCCGGCGTCGGCGGCGCGGTGCAGTCCGACGGCGTCGTCCGTACCGACGCCGGACTGATGACGAGCGACCGCGAGGCCGGGGCGGTGTCGTCGATGCCGGGCGTCGAGCACGCCCTCGACGCGGCCCGGGTCGTCCTGGAAGAGACGCCGCACGTCTTCGTCAGCGGCGAGCACGCGGTCCGCCTCGCCGCCGACTACGGCGTCGAGACCGACCGCGACCTCTGGACCGAGCGGACGCGCGAGCGCTGGGCCGACGCGGACCCGCCGTCGGGCGGTCCCGCCGACCACCTGGCGTGGCTGACGGACCGATTCGGCCGCTCGGACCCCGACGGCCGGCCCGACGAGACGGACCACGACACGGTCGGCGCCGTCGCGCGGGACGGCGACCGCCTCGCCGCCGCCACCTCGACCGGCGGGCGGTGGCAGGCGCTCGCCGGCCGGGTCGGCGACGTGCCCCAGATCGGGAGCGGGTTCTACTGCGCCCCCGCGGGCGGCGCGTCGGCGACGGGCGCCGGCGAGGACATCGCCCGGGTGACGCTCTCGCGGCGGGCGGTCCAGCATCTGGAACGCGGGGCCGACGCCGCGACTGCGGCCGACCGCGCGATCGAGTCCTTCGGTGAGCTCACAGGGTCCGACGCGGGCGTCATCGTCCTCGGTCGCGACGGGAGCGTCGGCTCGGCGTTCAACAGCGACGCGATGCAGACCGCGACCACGCGTCGATAAAAAAGGTCGGTCGGCTACGTTACGCGACGACCGCGGCGTCCGACTCGTTCGCGGACTCGTTGTCCACCATCTCGGACTCGTTGGTCTCGTTCAGGTCGGACTCGTTGTCCGCCATGTCGGTTTCGTTCGTCGCGTTCATGTCGGACTCGTTGTCCGCCATCTCGGACTCGTTGTCAGCCGGCTCTTCCGATTCGACGGGCTGGTTCGGCCGCTCCTGCTGTTCCTCCCCGGTGTCGGCCACGGTGAGCGTCGACGTGATCGCGTGGTTGCTTGCGTTCACCGACTGCGAGGTTTCGCCGGTCGGGAACGCCAGTCCGTCGACCTCGATGGTGACGTTCGTGGTGTTCCCGGCGGCGACGCCGACGCGCTCGGACTCGTAGTTGCTACCGCCGAGCTCGTACCGGACGAACTCGGAGATCCGCTCGTCCGTCGGGTTGTGGACCGTGACGGTCACGTTGTAGCTGTCCCCGACGTTCGCGTTCTCGGGCAGGTCGGCCTCCTCGATGATGAGGCTGTCCCAGTCGTCGCCGAGCCGCAGGGTCTGCTCGCCCGCGGTCGCCTGCGCGACCGTGGCGTTGCCGACCGTCATGTTCTCGATGGTCACCTGTTCGACGTCGGGCTCCTGCATCTGCATCCCGTCGTCGGTTTCGTTGGTCTCGTTGAGACCGGTGTCGGTCTCGTTGGTCTCGTTCAGGTCGGATTCGTTATCCGCCATCTCCGTCTCGTTCGTCGCGTTCATGTCGGACTCGTTGTCCGCCATGTCGGTCTCGTTCGTCTCGTTCATGCCGGCGTCGGTCTCGTTGTCCTCTTCCTGGACGCCGGTCTCGTTGTCCTCGGTCTCGTTGTCCTGCAGGGCCGACTCGTTGGTCTCGTTCAGGTCGGACTCGTTGTCCGCCATCTCGGAGTCGTTGCCCATCTCGGACTCGTTGGTCTCGTTCAGGTCGGACTCGTTGTCCACCATGTCCGTCTCGTTCGTCTCGTTCATGTCGGACTCGTTGTCCGCCATGTCCGTCTCGTTCGTCGCGTTGTCGGCCGTCTCGTTACCGGTCGCCTCGACTTCGGTGTCGTTGACCTCGAACTCGGTGTCCGTGGTCTCGTTGTCCGTAGTCTCCTCTTCGGCTTCGGTCAGCGAGACCGTCTCGACCGTCATCGACTCGATCGTCATGTTCTCGATCGACATCTCCTCGATGACGAGTTCGCCGATGACGCGAGCGTCGGACTGCTGGCCGGCGGTGTCAGTCTGTGCGCCGGTCTCGTTGTCCTCGGTCTCGTTGTCCTGCAGGGCCGACTCGTTGGTCTCGTTCAGGTCGGACTCGTTGTCCGCCATCTCGGAGTCGTTGCCCATCTCGGACTCGTTGGTCTCGTTCAGGTCGGACTCGTTGTCCGCCATCTCAGTCTCGTTCGTCGCGTTCATGTCGGACTCGTTGTCCGCCATGTCCGTCTCGTTCGTCTCGTTCATGTCGGACTCGTTGTCCGCCATCTCAGATTCGTTCGTCGCGTTCGTCGCGTTCGTCGCGTTCTCCTCACCCTCTTCCGCGAAGGTGAAGAGCCCGCTCTCGTCGTTCTGGACCGACAGCTCCTCGATCGTCAACGTCTCGACCGTGAGCTGTTCGATCGTGAGGTCCTGAACGACTATCTGCTGGCCGTCCTGCGCGCCAGCGTCGGTTTCGTTGGTCTCGTTGAGACCAGTCTCGGTCTCGTTGGTCTCGTTCAGGTCGGACTCGTTGTCCGCCATGTCGGTTTCGTTCGTCGCGTTCATGTCGGACTCGTTGTCCGCCATGTCCGTCTCGTTCGTCTCGTTCATGCCGGCGTCGGTCTCGTTGTCCTCTTCCTGGACGCCGGTCTCGTTGTCCTCGGTCTCGTTGTCCTGCAGGGCCGACTCGTTGGTCGCGTTCATGTCGGACTCATTGTCCGCCATGCCCATCTCGGACTCGTTGTCCTCGGCGCCGAGGTCGGAGTCGGTCTCGTTGTCGGTCAGCCCTTCGGTGGTCTCGTTCTCCGTGGTTTCGTTGTCCGCGGCCGTGTCGTTCGACGCGCCGGCCGTCTGGACGTCGTCACCGAAGACCTCCGTCAGGGATTCTTCGTCACCGCTGACCTGCTCGAACGTGACGTCCTCCAGCGCGAGCCGGTCGAACGTCACGTTCTCGAACTGCGCGTTCGTGAACACGCGGTCCTCCGTGCGCAGCTCCTCGACGGTCAGGTTCTCGATAGTCGCGTTGTGGACCGTCACGTTCTGGAGCTCGAGCTCCTCGACGGTCACGTTCTGGAGGACGACCTTGCCGTCCTCTGTTGTGTCGTCCACTCCTGTCGTCGCCGTTCCTCCTGTCGCTCCCACTGGTACGCCGGAGAGCGACACCATGGCTGCGAGAACCACAGCCAACAGTGCTTGCTTTTTCATACTCTGGCTTCGCCAACTTCGACTACAGGTCCAATAAACGAGTCCGGCCGTTCCGCTTTGTTTCCGTTCTATAACGCTTCTTAACCGGTTTTGAACCGTTATACGGCGATCCTGAAACCGTCGGGAGAGTGTGGAAAGTACAGTATGTCGACCTTTGTGCACGCGGGGACGGCGCCGTTCGCGCGGCTTCGGCCGATATCCGCGACGCGGACGGTCGAACGCGGCGAAATCGTGGTACTCGGTATCGAAGTACATAGTTCTCTCCGGAGAATGTCTGAGGGTTCTGCGCACCGTGCGGACCGGCGGGAACGCCGCGACGAGAGCCGCGCTGGCGGGACGCACCGACTCGCGCGCAGCGGCCGGGGGAAGTGGCGTCGAGAGCCTTCGGAACCGGCGAGACGCAACCTCTTTTTGCCGGTCCGGTCTACGGGGAGACATGGCAGAGAGCGACGTGGACCTCGACGACGAGAAGTACGAGAAACACCGCGAAGCGGGCGAGATCCTCGCGCAGGTCCGGGAGGAGACCGCGGACCGGGTGGACGTCGGCGTCAGCCACCTGGAGGTCGCCGAGTTCGCCGAGGAGCGGATCCGCGAACTCGGCGGCGAACCCGCCTTCCCCGTCAACATCAGCATCGACCACGAGGCGGCCCACGCGACCCCGAGCATCGACGACGACGAGACGTTCGGCGAGGAGATGATCAACCTCGACATCGGCGTCCACGTCGACGGCTGGCTGGCGGACACGGCGATCACCGTCGATCTCTCCGGCAACGACGACCTCGCCGCGGCCAGCGCCGAGGCGCTCGACGCCGCACTGGAGGTCGTCGAGGACGGCGTGAGCACCGGGGAGATCGGCGCCGCGATCGAGGAAGTGATCGACGGGTACGGCTTCAACCCCGTCGTCAACCTCACCGGACACGGACTCGGTCACTGGGAGCAACACACCGCGCCGAACATCCCGAACCGCGAGGTCTCGCAGGGCACGACGCTGGAGGCCGGCGACGTCGTCGCTATCGAACCGTTCGCCACGGACGGCTCCGGGAAGGTGACGGAGGGGGCCGACGAGGAGATCTTCGCGCTCGAACGCGAGGGGACGGTACGGAACCGGCAGGCCCGCCAGGCCCTCGAACAGATCACCGAGGAGTTCCGGACGCTCCCGTTCGCGACGCGGTGGATCGACTCGCCGCGCGCCGAGATGTCGCTGCGGCGACTGAAATCGCAGAACATCGTCCACGGCTACCCGGTCCTGCAGGAAGACGAAGGCGCCCTAGTGAGTCAGAAAGAGCATACGATCATCGTTACCGACGATGGGTGCGAGGTTACCACCGAGTAAGCGTGATAGCAAGTAGCACGGATCAGGCGTTGTTCATGCGCTGGCTGTGGCGCTCGCCGCAGCGCTGACACTCCGCGACGCGGTAGGGTTCCCGGGAGAACTGAGCGTTCTCTTCTTTGAGGCTCTCGGTTCGGATCTGAACGGACACCTCGTGAAGGGTGTCGCTGTCGCACGCGTCGCAGTGTTCCGTCATTCCGTCGAATGAGTCGTCGGTCGTTGCCATCGTAATTACTCCTGAAAGCCGATCCAAACATAAAAACCCTCGTTCGTTCTCCGCCGTTTGAACCGTTTATTCCGGTTTCTGGAGGGTTTATTCCGCAGCGCTCCACGTTGCTCTAGAAATACGGCCTAAGAGGGCGTTAGAAAGTTCAAAAACGGTTTTGGCGCGTTAAAACTACTATACTAGTTGACCGTATGACAGCAATCGGCGACGGCTCCCGTTCGCACCGGAGGTGAAAACCTAACTGCGCGGCACTCCCAGCACACCGCATGGATCAGGTGTTCGCGCCGTGGCGTATCGAGTGGGTCGAGCGCGAGGGCGACGGAGAGTTCGAGGACTGCGTCTTCTGCGAACTCCCGGACCGCGACGACGCGGCGTACAACCTCGTCGCTCGCAGCGAACGCGCCTACGTCCTCCTGAACAACTACCCGTACAACCCGGGTCACGTCATGGTCATCCCGCACCGCCACACCGGGTCGTACGCCGACCTCCCTGACGAGGCCCTGCTCGATCACGCCCGACTGAAGCAGCGTACCTTCGATGCGCTGGAGGAAGCGTTCGGTCCGGACGGCTTCAACGCGGGCCTGAACCTCGGGGACGGCGCGGGGGGCTCCGTCGACGACCACCTCCACACCCACGTGGTCCCGCGGTGGGAGGGCGACACCAACTTCATGCCCGTCCTGAGCGACACCAAGGTGATCGTGGAGGCCCTCGACGACACCTACGAACGGCTGCACGCGGCCTTCGCCGCGCAGGAGGGCGCGACCGTCCCCGACGAGGGGGCGGTCCGCGTCGAGTAGGAGTCGGTACGCCCTTAGTGCGGTGTCCCGTAGGTGCCGCCGATGGACCGGCGCGCGGCGCTTCGCAAGGTCGGGATCGTCGTCCTCTCGGCGAACCTGGCCCTCGCGCTCCTGAAAGGGGCCGTCTGGTACTGGACCGGGAGCCTCGCCGTCGGGTCCGAAGCCGTCAACAGCCTCGCCGACTCGACGTACAGCCTCGTCGTGCTCGCCGGCCTCTATCTCACCACGCAGCCGCCGGACTTCGAACACCCGCACGGCCACGAGCGGATCGAACCGTTCGTCTCCCTGTTCATCGCCGTCGCCGTCTTCGCCGTCGGCGGGATCGTCCTCTACAACGCCGTCGTCGACGTCCTCTCCGGCAGCGTCGTCGTCACCCGCGGCTGGATCGCCGGCGCGGTCCTCGCCGGCGCGGCCGCGACGAAGTTCGGGCTCTACCGCTACTGCCTGCGGGTCGCCGACGAGAACAACTCGCCGGCGGTGAGGGCGGCGGCGCTCGACAACCGCAACGACATCCTCACCGCCGTCGCGGCGCTGGTCGGGGTCGCCGGCGCGCAGGCCGGCTACCCCATTCTCGACCCCGCCGCGGCCGTCGTCGTCTCCTTCGGCATCCTGTACACCGGCGTCGAGATCGTGCGGGACAACGTCAACTACCTCGTCGGCGCGGCCCCGCCGGACGACCTCCGGGCGGAGATCGTCCGCAGGGCGCTCGACCACCCGGACGTCCAGGGCGTCCACGACGTGATCGCCCACTACGTCGGCCCGGAGATCGACGTCAGCCTCCACATCGAGGTGGAGGGCGACCGGACGCTCCGGGAGGCCCACGCCATCGAGACCGCCGTCATGCAGTCGATCCGCGAGATGCCGGAGGTCGACGACGTGTTCGTCCACGTCGACCCGAAGGAACTCGGCGAGTGGAAGGAGGACGAGGCAGCGGACGAACTGCTCCGGCGGATCGACGGCGGCCGCGAGTGAGCGGCGGACGACGCCCGGCGGCGTAGCGCGTCCCGGGACCCCAAGCGTTTGACTGTCGTCGCGTCGTACACCGTTCGGATGTACCACGCTGTCCGCCCCGTCCTCTTCCAGATACGGTTGCTCGACCGGTTCTGGCGGCGCTACGGCGAACTGCTCCTCGGGGTCGCGGAGTTCGCGGCGTGGTTCCTCGCGATATACGCGCTCGGCCGGTACGTGTTCGTTCCCGCGCTCTCCGGGCTGTTAGACGCCAGGAACGCCGATCCGACCTACGCCGCGGCGCTGGTGCGGGTAGCTCGGGCGGGCGTCCTGGTGGCCGCCGTGATGCTGGCGGCGACGGTCGCCGGGTTCGGGCGCGTGCTCGGCGGCTCCGCGGTGTTCGCCGCCGGCCTCACCGTCGCGCTCGGCTTCGCGGCTCAGGACGTCATCGGCAACTTCGTCAGCGGCGTGTTCATCGTCACCGACCCCAAGTTCAACATCGGCGACTGGATCCGGTGGAACGATCAGGAGGGCGTGATCGACGACATCTCCTTCCGGGCGACCCGCGTCCGAACGTTCGACAACGAGGTCATCACCGTCCCGAACGGCGAGCTCACGACGACGGCGGTGACGAACCCCGTCCTCAACGACCGCCTGCGGATCCGGCTGCCGGTGGAGGTGAGCTACGACGACGACCTCGACGCCGTCTCCGCGCTGCTCGTCGAAACCGCCGAGGAGCACCCGGAGGTCCTCGACAGGCCCGCCCCGGCCGTCCGGCTCACCGAGTTCGCCGACAACGGCGCCGTGCTCTCGGTCGGCGCGTGGATCGCCGACCCCGCGCGTTCGGACTTCGTGCGCATCCGGTCGGACCTCGCCAAGCGGGTGATCGAACGGCTCGACGACCACGACGCGCAGCTCAGCCCGCCGTCGGAGCACGAGCTATCGGGCGGGATCGACGTCGGCGGCGGGGGCGTCCCCCCGGGCGAGACGGAGCGCTAAACCGGGTCGGCGAGCGCGTACACCGTGTTGTGGCCCGTGACTTCGACCTCGATGAAGTCGCCGACCTCGAAGTCGCTCTCGGTGGCGTCCTGAACGATGATCTGCCGGTACGCGCCGTCGCGGCACTTCACGGAGTCGCCGGTGCCCTCCTCGACGACCAGCACCTCGCGGGTGGTGCCGACGAGTTCGTCGTACGCTTCGGCGACGATCTCGCGTTTGAGTTCGGACATCTCCTTCGAGCGGTCCTTCTTCGTCTGGCCGCCGAGACCCTTCATGTCCGCCGCGTCGGTGCCCGGCCGCTTCGAGAAGCGGGTGACGTTGACCTTCTCCGGGCGGACCTCGCGGAACAGGGCCATGCTCTGCTCGTGGTCGCGGTCGGTCTCGCTGGGGAAGCCGACGATGAAGTCCGTCGACAGCGTCCAGTGGTCGAGGTAGTCGTCGAACGTCTCGACGACCTCGACGAACTCCGACACCTGGTGCTGGCGTCGCATGTCCCCGAGCACGTCGTTCGACCCGGACTGGACCGGCGCGTGGATGAAGTTGTACAGCTTCTCGTTCTCGGCGAACACTTCCGCGAGCTCCTCGCGGATGCCGTGGATGCCCTTCGGGTTCGCCATCCCGACGCGCACGCGGAAGTCGCCCTCGATGTCGCAGATGCGGTCGAGCAGGACGTGGAGCTTGCGCTCGCCCTCGTCCCAGCCGTAGACGCCGGTGTCCTGGCCGGTGATGCGGATCTCCTTCGCGCCGGCGTGGACCAGCGCGCGGGCCTTCTCGACGTTCTCCTCGACCGGCGGCGAGTCGATCTTGCCGGTCGCCTTCTTCGTGATGCAGTACGAGCAGTCGCTCATGCAGCCGCGGGCGATGGGGAGGATGCCGACGACGCCGTCTAACACGGGGTCGGTCCCGCTCTCGGGCGTCGGGCACTCCCCGTTCCGGATCGCCGTGGGGACGTCGTCCCAGTGCAGCACCTGCGCGTCGACGCCCGCCTCGTCGAACTCCTCGCCCTGCGCGAGCGCCATACAGCCCGTGACGATGAGGTCGGCCGTCTCTTCCTCCAGCTCCTGCGCCCGCCTGAGCATGTTCCGCTCGGTCTTCTCGACGACGGTGCAGGTGTTCATGATGGCGACGTCCGCCTCTTCGGGTCCCTCGACCGGTTTGTGGCCCGCGTCGCGGAGCTTCCGCTCTATCTGCCGGCTCTCCCCGCGGTTCGACGTACAGCCGTACGTCTCGATGTGATACCGGGCCATTCGCTTGTCCCTGCTTGCGGCCCGGCGGTCAAAAGCACGACGGATTCGGGGCACCGACGCTTACGTGCCCGCCAGGCGAGCCGTCAGCCACGTTGCCCTCTACCCGCCGTTGCGTGAGCGACGCCACGTGCGGTCAGAAACCGCCGATTCAGGCCGCTCTCGGGCGTTGTTACACGCTGTCATCGGGGAAACGAAGTCGGTGGAGTTATAATTGATAAAATTACAAGTAAGAATACTATGGTGACATATAGCCGCGCGGCTATCGCCGTCGGCCTGGTGGTCCTCCTCGTGACGGCCCCGGTCGGCGCGGCCGCGACGGGACAGTCCCCCGGCGTAGCCCAGAGCGGTGCGCAAGACGACGATTCGGTCGAACCCGCGGACGAAGCGTACGTCGAAGACGACGGCGACGTGGTCCTCGTCTATCGGAGCGACGAGGGCGACGCCTCGATGAACGGCCGCTTCGGCGCGGACCTCTCCGAGGGGCTGTTCCACGCGTTCCTCAACGACACGATGGAGGAGCCGCCCGGAAACAACTTCACCGGGAACGCCTCGCTCGAACTCGGGCCGGAGTCGATGACCGGCGACGGCGCGTTCTCGATGGCGAAGCCCGATTCAATCGAGGACCTGAGCTTCGACGCGTCCGCGACCCGGACGCGCCAGGAGTCCGCCGCCTCGATGACGCTCGACGGCACCTTCGTCGACGAGTCGAACGCGGCCGCGCAGGGGACCTCCTCGCTCGAATCCGTCTCGACCGAGGGGAGGGTGACCGTCACCGGCACCTCGTTCTCGGCGGACGGGTCGACCACCGCGTCGGTCTCCGAGGCGCAGTCGCCCGCGGAGTCCGCGATGGCTCACGAGTTCACCCTCTCCGAGACGGGCGACGCGTACGTCCTCTCGGGGGCCCAGAACTACACCGTCGGCCCCTACGGCGCCGACGCGTGGTCCAGCCGCGAGAACGCGACGCGGACGCTCGAATCCCAGTTCGAGTCGGTCGCGAGCGACCTCGACGGCGAGGTCTCGGTCACGGTCGACTCGTACTCGTTCGACGACGAGACGAACCGCGTCGACATCGAGTACACGGTGCGATTCACCGGCGTCGACGAGGCCGTCTCCGAGCAGATGGCGACCTTGCTCTCCGAGTCCCGGGACCTGGACCTCTCCGAGAGCGAGGCCCGCGACCTCGCCGACCGCATCCAGTCGGTCGAACTGACCGAGCTCTCCGGCTCGGTCGAGGCGCGGTCGCAGGAGGTGAGCGCGCGCTGGTCCGTCCAGATCGACAACTACGACGAGGCCGTGCTCGCGACGTTCGACCTCGCCGAGGCCGCCGACGTGAACGCCACCGAGTCGGACCTCGAACGGGCCCGCAGCCAGTTCGAGGCCCAGCAGGCGGCGGACCTCCGCCGGACGGTCGAGTGGGAGGGGTCGGTCTCCTCGCCGTCGGCCGACACCGCGACGGTGGAGTTCGACGCCGAGTACCGGACCGAGAACTGGAGCGACTACGTGGACGAACTCGAGTCCCGCGACGTCGAGTGGCCGGGCGACTCCTCGTTCGAGTCCCACGCCGAGACGCGGGACGGCGAACTGACCGCCACCGTCTCGGCGTCGTTCAGCCAGGAAGGCCTGGTCGAGAACGCCATCGAGGGCATGCTGCAGGAGCCCGGGACGGCCGACCGCCAGTCCGGCAGCAACGAGCAAGCCCGGGAGTTCCTCCGGTCCCTGCAGCGCTCCGGGTTCGAGCGAGCGAAGATGGACGTCGCCGTCGGTGACGGCGCGGTGACCGTCGAGGCGGGCGCGAGCTTCGACAACGCCTCGGCGTTCCGCGACGTGGTGTCCGACGAGTACGGCGACCTCGGCGTCGCCAGCGTCGTCGGCGAGACCGAAAACGGCGAGACCGTCACGTACGTCCGGCTCCGCGACGCCGTCGGGTCCGACGCCGACGAGTCCGACGTGCGGGCGCTCTCGACGGTCGACGACGACACCGAGGTTCACACGGCCGACGACTGGAACGAGTCGGAGACGGAGTTCCCGGAGATGAACACCGAGGACGCGCGTAACTACCTCGGCACCGACGACGGCGGCGACGGCGAGGACGAGACCTCTGACTCGTCGCTGCCCGGCTTCGGTCCGGTCGTCGCGCTGATCGCGCTCGCCGGATTCGCGCTGGTCGCCCGGCGCCGCGCCGCCTGACGACGGACTACTCGTTTTTCGACCCTTCGACGATCGCGACGCCGCTCGACGCGCCGATCCGCTCGGCGCCGGCCTCGAACATCTCGATCGCTTCCTCGTAGCTCCCGACCCCGCCGCTCGCCTTGACCGGGAGGTACTCGCTCATGATCCGGACGTCCGCGACGCGCGCGCCGCCGTCTGCGAACCCGGTCGAGGTCTTCACGAAGTCGGCGTCCGCGTCGACGGCGGCCTCGCAGGCCCGCCGGAGTTCGGCCTCGTCGAGCAGCGTCGCCTCGACGATCACCTTCACCGTGATCGGCACGGCGGCGACGACCTCCGCCAGCTCGTCGCGGACCGCGTCGTCCTCGCCGGCCTTCAGGCGACCGACGTTCAACACGACGTCGAGTTCGTCCGCGCCCGCGTCCCACGCGGCGACGGCCTCCTCGCGCTTGACGCCGGGCGCGTGCTGTCCGTGCGGGAACCCGACGACGGTGGCGAGGGTCACGTCGGGCGCGTGGTCGTCGGCCAGATCGACGTAGCACGGCGGGATGCAGGCGTTCATCCCGTATTCGTCCGCCTCGTCGAGGACCCGCCGGACGTCGGCGGGCGTCGTTTCCGGACCCAGTACGGTGTGGTCGATGCGTCCTGCGAGCGTCTCGCTGTCCATGTCGGCAGTCTCGCCCGCCCGGTAGATAAGTCTCCGGCGTTCGGAGCGAGCCGACGGACGTGCACTCCGTCTGAGCGTTTCAGTTACCGGAACCTTTTCGGTGGTTCCGGCGCTGTTCCGCCCACATGGTACTGCCAGAAGGTTTCGTTCTGCCGCCGTTGCCGTATCTCGTGGGGTTGGGGATCGGGTTCGCCGCCGTCGTCGCGCTCCTGTGGGCGCTCTCTCCCGCCGTCACCGACGTGACCGTCCTCGCGTTCGCGCCGTGGATGGTCGCCGGATCAGTTCTGCACGTGCTCTACCAGCAGGAGGCGTTCCCGCCGGTGCTGGAACCGCTGTTCAGCACCGGCGCGGTGTACCTCACGACGGCCATCGTCGCCGGACTCGTCTGGATCGTTGCCGTCTTCCTGACCGCGATGCGCCGGAACGCCTCGGTCGCCCGGCAGCTAGGGACAATCGGCACCGGCGTCGCCGTCACGTTCGCCATGTTCTCCCTGTACCTCGGGACGCAGGACGGCTCGGTCGAGCTGTTCTGGCCCGTCATCGGCGCCGTCCTCGCCGGCGTGGTCGCGGCGCTGGCCTGGCTCGTCCTCGGTCTCACGATCACCGACGCGGCGGCCGTCACCGGCATGAGCGGCGCGCTCGTCGTCTTCGCTCACTCCCTCGACGGCGTCTCTACGGCCATCGGCGTCGACGTGCTCGGCGCGGCCGAGCGGACGCCGGCGTCGCGGGTGGTCCTCGACCTCGCTGCCCGACTGCCCGTCGCCGACACCGTCGGCGTCGGCTGGCTGTTCGTGCTCGTGAAGGTCGCGCTCGCGCTGCTGGTCGTCTGGCTGTTCGAGGAGTACGTCCGCGAGAGCCCGCGACAGGCCCGCCTGCTGCTGGCGTTCGTCGCCGCCGTCGGGCTCGGCCCCGGCGCGCACAACCTGCTCCTGTTCGCCGTCGCCGGGTGAGGCCGGGACGAAAATATACCTGACCTTATACTTGTCTGACAAAGTTATTTATTCGTGAACGTGTCAGCTGAAAGCGCGAAATCCGGTCAGACGGGTGGGAGATACACATGAGCGGCGAACAGACGGAACCAGTCGACGGAGGCACAGTGTTCGACCGAGCGGCGACGGGCTCGGAGTACAGGTACGACGTCCCCGCGGGCGAACCGCCGAGCGTGGCGGTCGCGCGCGCCCTCGCGGCGGTGCGGGCCGAGTTCCCGCACGAGACGACGCCGCAACTGTACGACTACGTCGACCCCGACGCGCTCGACGCCATGTTCGCCGAGTGGGGGTCACACGCCGAGACGACCAAGGTGGAGTTCGACGTCGAGGAGCGCACCGTCGTCGTCCGCGGACACGGCGAGGTCGTCGTCCGCGGCTGATACTGTCGGGCGTAAGTCATCGAAGCATTTCGCGGTGACGTCCCCGCGAAATAGCTGAAACAGTTACGGCCGACAGCGTGACCCCGGCGAGAAGCGCACGCTTTTTCTCGGCGTCCCGCGAACGGGAGAGTATGGCGAAACAGCCCCATCTCCTTGTGGAACCGGGCGATCTGACAGACGTCGCGCTCGTCCCGGGCGACCCGGGCCGCGTCGACCGGATCGCCGGTCACTGCGACGACCACGAGGTCGTGGCGGAGAACCGGGAGTACAAGATCGTCAACGCCGAGTACGAGGGCCGCGAGCTGACCGTCTGTTCGACCGGCATCGGCAGCCCCTCCGCCACCATCGCGGCGGAGGAACTCGACGCGGTCGGCGTCGAGACGCTGATCCGCGTCGGCACCACGGGCGCGCTCCAGCGCGGCATCGAGATCGGCGACATGGTCGTCGCGACCGGGGCCGCGAAGGACGAGGGAACGAGCCGCCGGTACGAGAGCCCGACGCTCCCCGCGGTGCCGGACTACGACGTGCTGACGTCGCTGGTCGACAGCGCGGAGGCGAACGACGAGGAGGTCCACGTCGGCCCGATCGCCACCGACGACGCCTTCTACGCCGAGACCGACGAGTACGTCGAGAACTGGGAGGCCGCCGGCATCCTCGCCGTCGAGATGGAGGCCGCCGCCCTGTTCACCCTCGCCCGCCGCAAGGGCATGCGCGCCGGCGCCATCTGCACCGTCGACGGGAACCTCGTCGAGGGCACGCAGAAAGGCGAGACCGACGAGGACGAGCTCCCGGAGAAGGCGAAGAACAACGTCGACCGCGCCATCGAGATCGCGCTCGACGCGACGACGGAGCTGTAGGCCGGCGACGGTCCGCTCGCGACCCTCCGCTTTTGCCGCTCGCCGTGGCCACCGATCGGTATGGACACGAGCCGCGGCTTTCTGATCGCCCTCGTCCTCGCGCTCGGCGGTATCGCGGCGATGCTGGCGATGCCGTTCCTCCAGTTCCTGCTTCTCGCGATCCTCCTCGTCTATGTCCTGTACCCCGTCCAGAAGCGGCTCGCGCCGCGGATCGGTCCCGGCTACAGCGCGTTCGTCCTCGTCACGCTCACCTCGCTGCTCGTCCTCCTGCCGCTGTTTCTCGTCTTCCGGTCGGTCTTCGACCAGGCGCAGACCCTCTACGCCGCCATCCGCGACGGGGAAGTGACGGTGGCGCTCGTCGAGGACACGCTTGAGAACGCGCTGGGCGTTCGGCCGGACCTCAAGTCGATGTTCGGCAACGCGCCGCAGGAACTCGGCTCGACGGCATTCGACGAGGCGCTCGGCATCTTCGACCTGGTGACGCACGTCCTGATCGGGCTCGGAATCACCGCGTTCCTGCTGTACTACTTCCTGAAGGACGGCGACGCGTTCGTCGACTGGCTCCGGGACGTGATCCCGCTCCCGGACGACGTGGTGACGGAACTGTTCGACGAGTTCGACAACGTCATGTGGGCCGTCATCGCCGGGCACGTGTTCGTCGCGGCCATCCAGGGCGGCATCGCCGGGATCGGCCTCTTCGTCACCGGCATCCCGAACGCCCTGTTCTGGACCGTCGTGATGATGGTGCTCGCGCTGTTGCCGATCGTCGGCGCGCCGCTCGTCTGGGGGCCGGCGGCGCTGTACCTCCTTGGGCAGGGCGACACCGCCGCCGCGGTCGGCCTGACTATCTACGGCACCATCGTCGTCGGCGTCACCGACGACTACCTCCGTCCGGTGGTCGTCGACCGGCGGGCAAACCTCAACCCCGCGGTGATCCTCTTCGGCATCATCGGCGGCGTCTACGTTTTGGGCGCGATGGGCATCTTCTTCGGCCCGGTCGTGCTCGGGGTGCTGAAGGCGACGATAGACGTCTTCGACGAGAAGTACGAGGACCTCTGACCGCCCCTGGGACCGGGCGATTTTAACCGTCCTCGCGACGACGCTCCGGTATGTTCGACGCGCTCCGGACCCGGTACCGCGACGCCGCGCGGCGGCTCCGCCGGGTCGAGCGCAGGGAGATCCGCGACTTCCACCGGTGGATCGAACACACGGACCACTTGGTCCACGCCAGTGCACTGCTGGCCGTCCCCCTGCTCGTCGTGCTGGTGACCGTGATCTCGAACGCCGTCCCGCAGCTCTCCTTCCTGCTGTTCCCGCCGCTCGCGTCCGGGACGTACACGCTGTTTTCCGATCCCGAGGGGCGGTACTCGTCGCCGCGGCGGTTCGTCGCCGGGCTGACCCTCGGCGCGGCGAGCGGGTGGCTGGCGATCGAACTCGGGTCGCTGTTTCTCGCCGAACCGGTCGGTCGATTCGAGGTGAGCGCCCCGGCGGCCGCGCTCGCCGTCTTCCTCACCGGTGCTCTCACCTGGGCGCTCGACGTCGAGGAGCCGTCCGCCTACGCCTGCGGCCTCCTCGTGTTGCTCATCGACGCCTCACCGTTCGCGTACGTCGTGAGCGTCTTCACGTCGACGTCCATCGTCGCCCTCGTCTTTCTCGTCTGGCGGCGGGAGTTCTACGAGAACCGGGCCCGGTACCTCTACCGGTCGACGAAGGGTGACGACCACGTCCTCGTGCCGATGCGGGGCGACCGAGCGACGGCGACGGCGTACCTCGGCGCGCGCCTCGCCGCGGCCCACGACGCCGGCAAGGTAGTCCTGTTCGCGACCGTCCCTCCGGACGCCGACGGTGATGCGGCGGACGCGTCGGGCGGCGAGGACGCGGTCGAGGGGGCGGCCGACGCCCTCGCCCACCGCCTCGAATCGTGCGCTGCGAACCTCCAGACGAAGGTCGGGGTGCCCTGCCAGGTCGTCGTCGCTTCGTCGGACGCCCCCGCGAAGGCGACGCTCCGGACGGCCCGCGAGGAGAACTGCGACCTCGTCGCCACGCCGTACGAACAGCGCCACGGTCACCTCTCGTCGTACGTCCGGTCGCTGTTCGGGAGCGACCTCGACGTGGTCGCGGCGCGCGTCCCCGCGGGCGAGCGCCGCTGGCGGCGGGTCCTCGTCCCGATCCGCAGCGCGGGCGAGCGGGCCCACGCGAAGGTGGAGTTCGCCTGTCGCCTCGCCGGGCCGAACGGCCGGATCGCCGTGGCGACCTGCATCGACGACGAGCACGAGCGCCGCCGCGCCGAGGCGATGCTCGCCGACGTCGTCGAGGCGTTCGACGGGCCGTTCGAGACGCGAGTCGTCCGCGACTCGATCGAGTCCTTCCTCGCGACGACGGCTTCGACGTACGACCTGACGATCATCGGGGCCAGCACGGACCGCACCGCCGCGTCGCGGTTCATCTCGCCGCCGACGTTCGAACGGATCGACGAGGTCGACGCCGCGGTCGCCGTCGTCCACCTCGGGTGAGCGGTCCCGTCCCGCTCCGGTCGACGGCGCGAGGAGCGACCAGGAACTACCAAAGTGTTTAGTAGGTCACCTTATGCCCCTTAGACGTTAACGACGTTATAACTACCACCTGCTCTCATGCTCCACATCCTTCTCGTCGAAGACAACCCCGGCGACGTCAGACTCACGCGCGAGGCGTTCGGGATGGCGGACGTCGAAACGTCGATACGCGCGGTCTCGGACGGCGACGAGGCGCTCGATTTCTTCACCGAGTGCCGCGACGACGACTCGATCACCGCCCCCGATCTCGTCCTGCTCGACCTGAATCTGCCGCGGGTACACGGGTTCGACGTGCTCGACGAGATCAGAGACGACCCCGACTTCGCCCGGCTGCCGGTCCTCGTGCTGACGAGTTCGGCGGCCGATGAGGACATCGCGCAGAGCTACGACCTCCGCGCGAACGCCCACCTCACGAAGCCGGACAGCCTCGGCGAGTTCGTCGAACTGGTCGAAGCGGTCGAGGAGTTCTGGTTCGAACAGGCGCGGCTGCCGCCGCTCCCCGCCTGAACGCGGCCGAGCGGATCGCTACTCTTCTTCCAGAAGCCGGTTCGCGATCGCCTCGGTGTCCCCCTCGCCGAGCGCGGACTGCGCGAGCAGGTGACTCCCGATGGTCGCCGGGCTGATCACCGTGTCCGCGCCGGCGCGGCGGAGCTTCTCGACGTTCTCGCGGTCCGTGGCGGCCGCGACGATGCGGACGTTCGGGCGGAGCTGCCGGGCCGTGAGGACGCTCAGCGCGTCGTCACCGTCGCTGTTTGTCGCCGCGATGACCGCGCGGGCGTCGGCCAGTTGCGCGCGTTCGAGCGACTCCTCGTCGCTCGGGTCCTCGTTGATGACGTGAACGCCCCGGTCCCGGAGCGCCTGCGTTCGTTCGGACCGCGGCGCGATGACGACGTACTCGACGACGCTGTCGTCGAGTTCCGACAGCAGCGGTTCGGTCAGTTCGCCGTACCCCAGAACGAGGACGTGGTTTTCGAGGAGTTCGAGCTGTGATTCGGTCATTTTACCGAGTGCCTTCGTGAGTCGTGCTTCGATCGCCGGTCCGAGCAGCGCGCCGAGTGCGATGGCGAAACTGGCCGTCCCGATGGTGACGACGGAGATGGAGAACAGCTTCGCCGTCTGGGTGGTCGCCGTCACGTCGCCGTACCCGACCGTGCTCGCGGTGACGATGGTGTAGTAGAACGCGTCGAGGACGGTGGAGACGCCGGAGAACCCCTCGCGGAGCGCGTACGTCCCGACGGTGCCGTACACCAGCACGCCCGAGAGCGCGATCGCCGAGGCGAGCTGCGAGGTCGTCAGCGTCACCTCGCGGTCGAAGCGACGGTAGTTCACGAGGACGACCGGGAGCGCGATCGTGGAGAGCACCACTAGCGGGAACGACAGCTGGCTCGACTGCACGAGCCCCTGTCCGGCCGTCACCGGGAGCAACACGACCGTCGTGTACCAGGCGGCCCGGAGGCCTCGACGCAGTCCGAGCGCACTGGCGAGCATGAGAAACCCGGTGAGCGCGCCAGTGAACCCGGCGAGCTGCTGGATCTCCGCCGGGACGTGTTCCCCCAGCGGGCCGAACACCGTGGTCGTCCCGATGTTGGCGATTCCCGTCACAACCGACACCAGAGCGACCGCCATCACCAGCAGCACGGAGGTCTGCGCGCCTACCGGGTTCCGGCGACCGATCCACCTCCGGCCCTCGACCATACCTCTCAGTGGCCAGCGCCGCCAATAAAGCCCGTCGGTGTCCGGTCGGTAGCCATTTACCGGACCCCTCCCATGCTCGTTGCATGCCTTCGCTGCCAGTCGAGATCCTCCTCGGCATCTACCTCGGCCTGCTGACGGGGATATTCCCCGCCCTCATCTCGGGCGGCCTCGGCTTCATCTTCAAGTACTTCACCGGCGTCACGCTCCCCGGACTGGGGGTCGTCGTCCTCGCCGTCGCCGTCGCGGGCGTCAACGGCGGGCTCCTCGGCCTCATCGACCCGACGATAAAGCAGTCGCCGCGCCTGCTCGTCGCCGTCACGGTCGTGATGATGCTCGCCCTGTACGCCCACAGCCAGGGCGACAAGCTCGGCGCGAGCCTCCCGAAGCGCTTCTCGCTGCGGTCGCTCCGCCGTCGGACGCTCTCGATGGACGTCGTCGACTTCGTCGGCGGCATCGGGCAGGTGACGATCGTCCCCGCCGGACAGGTCGGCGACATGGAGGGATACCCGCCGCTTCCGGCCGACGTCCGGTCCGCGATCGGGGCCGGCTCATGGAAGTTCCCCGCCGACGTCCCCATCGAGGAACTCGAACGGCGGCTGGCAGACCGCCTGCGCTCCGAGTACGACCTCGCGGACGCGACGGCGACCATCGACTCGCACGGCCGGGCGACGATCAGCGCCGCGCCCCCCTCGGGCGGGCTCTCCCGCCGGGTACCGAAGGGCCACCGCGCCGTCTCCGTGAGCGCGCTCGTCCCGACGGGCGTCGCCCGCGGCGAGAAGGTCCGCGTCCTCACGGACGGCGGAGCGGTGTCGGGGACGGTGCTCAGCGCGAAGTCGGACCCCGACGCCGACCCGCCGGCTCCGGCGGTGGCGACGGACGGTGGCGAGGAAGAACCCGCGGGGATACCGGTTCCGACGGCCGCGCCGACGACCACCGGCGGCGAGGGACGGATCACCGTCGCCGTCCCCAGCGAGCGGGCCGGGACCCTGCTCGGGGCGTCTCGGGGGCGCGTCGTCGTCCTCTCCCGCGGCACTCGGCGGGAGTACGAACTCGTCTCCCTCTTCCGGCGGAACGGCAAGCGGATCGAGCGGCTGACGATCGGCGACGCGGGCGCCTCCGGGGGGTCGCGACTCGACCCGGCGACGTTCCGGGCGGACCACGGCGTCGCCGTCCTCGCGGTCAACCGGAACGAGTCGGGCGACGCCGACGGCGGTTGGGCGTTCTCCCCCGCCGGGTCGGCCCCGCTGGCGCCGGGCGACGAGGTGTTCGTCGCCGGGAAGCCCGACGCCGTCGAGCGGTTCAGGGAGGTGGTTCGCTGATGGCCGTCCTGGCGCTCGAATCGCTCGCCGCGGCGGTCACCGGCATCCTCGTCTTCGCCGTCATCGCCGGGAGCATCACGGCGCTGACGGCCTTCGCGTACCGCTGGTACGGCCACGAGACCGTTCCGGAGGGGCTCGCCGTCCTCGTCGGCCTCTCAGTCATCGCGGCGTGGCTGAACACCGACGCGGCGCTCCAGGAGGCGATCGTGGGGAACTCCGACCTGCTCGACCCGTCGGTCGCCGCGTTCACCGTCGCCGCGTTCGTCGCCGGCGGCGTCGCCTCCGACCTCGGCCGGCGCGGCGGCGACCGCCTCGCCGCCGACTCGCTGTCGGTCACCGGCGCGCGCAACATCGACGCCGAGGTGAGCCAGCTCGTCAGGGCCGCCGGGCGCGTGATCCGCGTCGAACTCCCCGAGGAGATCGACGACATCGACGGCTACGACCCGGTCCCGGAGGAGACGAAGCGGGACCTCGCCGGCACCGTCTTCCTGTTCCCCCGCCGGATCACCGTCGCCGAACTGGAGCGCCGCATCCGCACACGGCTGAAGGACGACTACGGCGTCGGTCACGTCGACCTCTCCGTCGCGGCCGACGGCGCGGTCGACTACGTCGCGGTCGGGAGCCGGGCGGCCGGGATCGGCCCGACGCTGCCGCCCGGCTCCGCGGCGGTCGCCGTCCGCGCGGACCCGGCGTTCAGCGCCTCGCCCGGCGACCGGGTGCAGGTGTTCCGCGACGGCCCGACCCCCGAGCGCGTGACGACGGCGGAACTGCGCGCCGCCGTCTCGGACGTGGCGACGCTGGCCGTCGACGAGGCCGACGCGGCGACGCTCGACCCGGACGACGCCTACCGACTCGTCACCCTGCCCGCCGAGGCCTCGGCCGACCGCGAGTTCGCGTCGCTGCTCCGGGCCGCCGACGAGACGATGGCCGCGGTCGTCGTCGAGGCGGGGAGCGACGCGGTCGGTCGGACCGTCGGGTCGCTGTCGGTGACCGTCGCGGCGGTGACGACCGCGGACGGGGTCACCGAGACCGTCCCGGAGCCGGACCGCGCGCTCGCGCCCGGCGACACCGTCTACGCCGTCGCCCGCCCGAACGCCCTCCGCGAGTTCGAGGGCGCGGCCGGCTCGCCGGAGGCGGAAGTTACTTCCTGACGGGCGAGCCACCGACGTGCATGGAGTGGAAATTGTTCGCCGACCTCGCCGAGCGGGCGGGACAGAAGCGCGTCCCCGTCGCCGGCGACGCCGCGACCGTCGGGGAGGCGCTCGACGCCCTCCTCGACGAGCACCCCGCGCTCGAAGAGCGCGTGCTGACCGACGACGGCGACCTGCGCGACCACATCAACGTCCTGCGCAACGGGACGAACGTGCTCGTCGAGGGCGACGGGCTCGACGAGGGCCTCGAAGCGGGCGACGAGCTCGCGCTGTTCCCGCCGGTCTCCGGCGGGTGACCGGGCGGACCGCGCCGGGACCCGAACTGCAAAGGCGGTCGCCCCACGATTCCTGACCGATGACCGAGACGAAGCCGCTGGAGGAGATGGGCCTGAAAGCGCGCGACGCCATCATCCTCCACGAACTGGCCAAGGACCCGCAACGCTCCTCGCGGGAGCTCCGGGACATCCTCGCCGAGGAGCACGACATCGACGTCTCGCACGTCACCGTCAGCGAGTCGATCCGGACGATGCGCGAGCAGGAGGTGTTCCGGGAGGCCGTCGTCCCCAACGAGGAGCACCTCATCTTCTCGCTGTTCGAGTTCCAGTTCGACCCCGGCAGCTTCGAGGACAACTGGCGGGCGGCGCTCGAGGACATCCGCGACGACAAGCACACCTTCCTCTACTTCCTCGCCGACGGCGAGTACCAGTGGAAGACCATCATGATGTTCGAGACCCGCGAGCAGGAGTCGAAGTGGATCCACGACTTCTACAAGGAGCACGGGGAGCTGATCAGCAACCTCCGGAACTCCGTCGTGACGAACGTGCTGAAGTTCGGTACCGACCCCGAACTGTTCGAGGAGTTCAGCGGCAAGTTCGAGTGAGTGCGGCCCCGTCTCAGCCGTCGTAGCGGGTGACTGCCTCCAGTTCCCCCGTCGGCGGGTCCTCGAACGCGTCGCGGGCGATGGTCCGGCGGTGGACCTCGTCGGCGCCGTCGATGACCCGGAACTGCCGGACGTTCTCGTAGAAGTCGGCGAGCGGGAGGTCCTTCCCGATGCCGTTGCCGCCGCAGCACTGGACGGCGGCGTCGACGGCCTCCTGTGCGGCGTTGGCGGCGAACGTCTTGCACATCGCGACGGGGATGCGAGCCTCCCGCCCGTCGCGGATCCGGCCGGCGGCGTGGCGGACCATCGTCCGCGCGGCGTGCAGTCGGGTGCGGTGGTCCGCGACCTCGAAGCGCAGCGCCTGCTTCTCCGACAGCGGCTCGCCGAACGCCTCGCGCTCGCTCGCGTACGCCGTGGCGATGTCGAGCGCCCGGTCGGCCATCCCGAGGAAGCGCATGCAGTGCGTGAGGCGGGCGGGACCGAGGCGGCGCTGGGCGATCTCGAACCCGGCGTTCTCCGCGCCGAGCAGGTTCTCCTCGGGCACCCGGACGTCCCGGTACCGTATCTCGGCGTGGCTCGCCCCCGTCACCTCGCCGCCGAGGTGGGCGACGTCTCGGACGATATCGACGCCCTCCGTGTCGGAGGGGACCAGGAACATCGAAGAGCCCGCGTACGGGTGGGCGTCCTCGTCGGTGCGGGCCATCACGATCAGCAGGTCGGCCTCGCTCCCCTGCGTCGTCCACCACTTGTGCCCGTTGATGACCCACTCGTCGCCGTCTTTCTCCGCGGTCGTCCGGATCATCTTCGGGTCGGAGCCGCTCCCCTGCATCGGTTCGGTCATCGAGAAGCCCGACCGGATCTCGCCCTCGGCGAGCGGGCGGAGCCAGCGCTCCTTCTGCTCCTCGGTGGCGACCATCTCCAGCGTGTGCATGTTGCCCTCGTCGGGCGCGGCACAGCGCATCGCCACCGCGCCGAGGAGGCTCCTCCCGGCCTCCTCGAACACCGGCAGCATCGCCCGGAAATCGAGGCCGAGGCCGCCGTACTCCTCGGGGATCTGCGGACCGTACACGTCGTACTCGCGGGCTCTCTCCCGCAGGTCGGCGACCGTCGCGCCGTCGACGGGGCCGTTCCCCAGCAGTTCCCGCTCGACCGGGATCGCTTCCGCCTCGACGAACTCGCGCGCTCGCTCCGCGACCTCGCGGCCGCGCTCGGGGTCGTCGTACTCCATGTTCGCACCTGTCGTTACCGATGTAAAAGGTTGCTCCCGAATCCCTGTGAACGAGAACGGTAAACAGCGATAAACGGGCTAACTGTCGTCGTGCTATCTAACAATGTTAGTCGATCTCGGCGGGAGGTCCTACCGCGACGTCCACCCGCCGTCGGCGGCGAGGCACTCGCCGGTGACATAGCTCGCGGCGTCGCTCGCCAGGAAAACTGCCGGACCCGCCAGCTCCTCGGGGTCGGCGAAGCGGTCGAGCGGCGTCCGGTCGAGGATGGACTCGCGCAGGGCGTCGTCGGCCTGCAGTTCCTCGGTGAGTTCGGTCTTCACGTAGCCCGGCGCGAGCGCGTTGACGCGGACGTCGGGGGCCCAGTCGAGGGCCATGCTCTTGGTCATCCCGACGAGGCCGTGCTTCGACGCGACGTAGGGGTGCTGGCGCGGCAGGCCGACGAGGCCGCCGACGCTGGCGACGTTGACGACGCACCCGCCGCCGCGCTCGTGCAGGGCCTCCGCGGCCGCCGCGGCGCAGCGGAACGCGCCGCCGAGGTTCACGTCGAGCGTGAACTCGTACCCCTCCGGCTCGACGGCCTCCGGCGGGCCGAGCGCGCCGTCGGGGTTCACCCCGGCGTTGTTGACGACGACGTCGACGCCGCCGAACTCGGCGACCGTCTCGTCGATCAGCGCCTTCACGTCGCCCTCGTCGGTCACGTCGGTCGTGACGGCGAGCGCCTCGCTCCCGCGCTCCCGGACCGCCTCGCAGGCCGCCTCGACGTCCTCGCGGGTGCGCGAGGTCGGAACCACGTCCGCGCCCGCCTCGGCGAACCCCTCGGCGATGGCGCGGCCGATGCCTCTGCCGCCGCCGGTGACGACGGCGACCGACCCGTCCATCGAGAACCGGTCGGTCGTCACGCCGCGCTCACCCCTCCGGGTCGGTCGGTACGCGGCCGTCTCTCGCGCCGGTCAGTCGGCTGCCGAGCGTCGTCTGCCATACCGTGGCTGTCGAAAACGTCGCGGAAAAGCGTTCGGCAACCGGAAAGCGGCCGTCAGCGGCGCTCGGCGGTCAGGTCAGCCGCCATGACGAAGTCCGGCTCGTCGGAGACCGGCGTCCGGGCCGCCGCCACGTCGCTGACGTGCCGGACCGTCTCCGGTATCAGGACGCGGACGTCGTCGGCACCCAGTTCGCCGGCGTCCCGGCGGACCGCGGCCAGCAGGTCGCGACAGGCGGCGAGGTCCTCCCACGCGCCGACGCCGTACTCGACGTGGTGCTCGACCTCGCCGTCCTCGTTCTCCCGCTCGTAGTCGCGGACGCGGTAGGCCGTCCCGCGCGTGCCGTCGTCCCGCACGGCGAAAACGGCCGTCTCGTCGGCGGCGTGACGCAGGTCCTCCCGGGTCAGCTCCCGCATCGCCCACGTCTCCTCGAACGAGAGCGTCAGGCCGCGCAGGCGGTCGCGCGCGTCGCTCCGTGCCCAGTAGGCCCAGGCGTCGTCCGGGTCCTCGCTGATCGCCGCGCCGGGCTCGGCGTCGGGGTCCGGTTCGGGACGGGCCCACCGGAACTCCGTCGCGGGGGCGAACCCGGTCGCGCGGGACTGGCCGAGGCCGGCGACGTTCCACGAGAACACCATGTTCCGCGCGACGGCGGCGCCGCGGTCCCGCGCCCAGTCGAACAGGGCGTGCGTTATCCGCGTACTCACGCCCTCGCCGCGGTGGGACGGGGCGACGCGCATCCCCTGACACCACGCCTCGTGGTCGGACAGCAGGACGGCCTGCGCGATGCCGACGACGGCCTCGTCGTCCTCGGCGACCAGCGTCCGCCGCCGGTCGCCGCCGTCGGGGCCCTCGATCCAGTCGTGGTAGATGCGGGGGATGTAGTCGCTCCCCTCACGGTCCGCCCAGGTGTCGCTCGTGAACGCGACGACGTCGTCGTAGTCGCCGCTCCGCGCCGGTCTGATCGTCAGCCCGCTCACTCCCATGGCACCGACCGTTCGGTGAGTTCGCCGGAAAGCGGCTCCGCCATCGCCGTCTCGGGGTCCGCGGCGTTCTCGAGCGCCCACATCAGCTTCACCTTCGCCGTGCCGGGGAGGGTGTCGCCGGCCTCGACGACGCCCGCCTCAAGCAGGTCGCGCCCGGTGTCGTAGACGCGGTCGCAGACCCGCCCTTCGAGGCACTGGCTGGTCATGACGACCGTCGTCCCGTCCTCGACCAGTTCCTCGATCCGCGGGACGAGGTCGGTGTGGACGTGGCCGAGGCCGGTGCCCTCGATCACCAGGCCAGACTTGCCCTCCGCGACGTCTAAGTACGCCGGGTCCATCCCGGGCGTGAACTTCAGCAGCTCCACGTCGGGGTCGAGCTCCGGGGCCAGCGAGAGGTCGGCCTCGCCGCGCTCCCGGTAGTCCCGGCGGAACGAGACCCCCCGCGTCTCGTAGTCGACCCGGCCGAGCGGCTCCGCGCCGACCGTCTCGAAGGCGTCGCGCCGGGAGGTGTGGTTCTTCCGCACCCGGGTGCCGCGGTGGAGCGCGCAGGCGTCGTCGCTCTCGCTCTCGTGCATGCAGACCATGACCTCCGCCGCGTCGGCCTTCGCGGCCTCGACGGCGCAGACGGCGTTCATCACGTTGTCCGAGGAGGGCCGGTCGGCCGAGCGCTGGCTCCCCGTGAACACGATCGGCACCGGCGTGTCGAGCATGAACGAGAGCGCCGACGCGGTGAACTGCATCGTGTCGGTGCCGTGCATGACGACGACGCCGTCCGCGCCCGCCTCGATCTCCTCGTGGACGGCCTCGGCGAGGTCGCGCCAGACGTCCGGCGTCATGTTCTCCGAGAGGATGTTGGCGACGACCCGGCCGCGGTAGTTCGCCAGCCCCGCGAGGTCCGGCACGGCCCGGAGCACGTCCTCGGCGTCGAACTGCGCGGTCACCGCGCCGGTCCGGTAGTCGACGGTCGACGCGATGGTGCCGCCGGTGCTGATAAGCGAGATCGTGGGGAGGTCCTCGTCGAACTCGACCTCGGAAGACTCCTCGCCGCCGCCCTCCTCGATCTCGTACACGTCTGACTCCAGCACGTCGACCTCGGCGCCCTCGCGGTCGATCCCGACGTTGTACCCGCCGTCGAGCTTGACGACGAGGTGGTCCTGCGTCGTCGACGGGAGCAACACGCCCTCGTGAGTCTGGTCCGCGCGCTCGACGCGGACCCGGTCGCCTGCGTTCATCTTACCGGGCGTTCGGCCCGCGTCACTTCAAGCGTTGCGTTATCGCCGGCGGCCCCGACGACGCGGTCGACGACCGCCCTCGAACCGGTCTCGGTGCGTTTATGCGGCGGGGGGCCGGCCGATCGCCCATGAACGTCGACGCGGTCGCTCACGCCGCGGGCGCGGAGCTACGGCCGGTGCCGACGCGGGTCGCCGTCGCCGTGCTGGCCGGCTTCGCCGCGGCCGCGGTGGCGCGGATGGTAATGAGCCTGCTCCCCGAGGGGGACGTCGCGCCGCGGGTCGCCGTCGCGGCCGCCTGGCCGGACGCCCCGCCGAACGTCGTCCCCGCCGCCAGCCACAGCGCGCACTACCTCGCCGGCATCCTCGCCGCCGTCGCGTGCGAACTCCTGCTGGTCGCCGTCGAGGGCGTCCGGACGACCGAGGCGCTCCTGTTCGGCTGGGTGTCGCTCGCCCGCATCGCCGCGAGCGCAGCCGTCGCCGCCGTCCTGATCGCCGTCTTCACGGGCGCGCTCCTGCCCCGCGTCGGCCCCGGGAGACTGCCCCGGTACGAGGAGCGCGCCGGCGGCGTCCGGCGCGACGCGGCGATCGCCGCCGGCGTCTACGGCCTCGCCCTCGCCGCCGTCACCCCCGCGCTCTACCTTCTCTTACCGGTGTGATCCGAGGGAAAAATCCTTCCCGGTCGGCCCCGTACCCCGTCGCATGAGCGAACGCACCGACCAGCTCACCAGATCGGGCGAGGAGCGCGGCGTCGACGAGCCGCTCGACGGCGTCGAGCGCGACTCGGTCGACGGTGGGCTGGAGACCGTGGCGGAACGAGGGGACGAAACCGGGGGCGTCCGACGGTGGTTCTCGCCGCGGTTCTTCCTCCTCTCGGCGGTCCTGCTCGCCGTCGCGCTCGTCGGCGGGTCCACGGTCCCGGTGTTCGGCCGCCCGCTCGGCCTGTTCGTCGTCGCCTTCGCCCTGGGCCTGGTCAGCGAGGAGCGCCGGTACGCGGAGGTCGGACTCGCCGGCGTCGCCGTCGGCGGCGTCGGCTCCCTGCTCCGCAACGCCGTCCTGACGCTGACCGGCGTGGGCCTTCCGCTCGTCGTGGTGAGCGCCGTCATCGGGGGCGTCGCCGCGCTAGCGGGGGTCTACTTCGGCCGCGACCTCCGCGACGGTCTCACCCGGGAGATATAGCCGACCGACCCGTCGCCTCTCAGCCGAGCGTCCACCCGTCGTCGACCCGCCGGACCAGCCCGTCCTCCGACATCGCGGCCAGCGTCTCCTCGACCAGTTCCGGCGGCGCGTCGACGGCGTCGGCGAGGTCGCCGACCTCGCGGGGGCCGTCCGCGAGACACCGCAGGACGTCCGCCGAGAGGCGGCTGTCGACGTCCTCGTCGGTCGCCTCGGCGATGCGGTCGAGCAGGTCGGTCATCCGGCCCTGAACCCAACGCTGGGCGAGCGAGAGCTCGTTCTCCAGGTCCTCCAGCTCCGCGAGCTCCGCCGCGAGCGCCTCCGGGTCGTCGGCGTCCCCGTTCGACACCTCGTCGTCCGAGCGCGACTCGACGTCGACCGAGAGGTAGCGACACGTGGTGATGTCGAGGCTCTTGCTCGTCGGGTAGGCGCTTTTCGCCCCGAAGCCGTACGGCGAGACGTTCACCTCCAGGCGGACGTTCCGGGCGATGTGGAAGTACTTCCGGCGCTGGTCGTCCGTGTGGCTCTCGACCAGTCCGGCCTCTTCTAGCTTCCGCAGGTGCTCGATGACGGCCTTGGGGCTCACGCCGAGGTACTCGCTGATCTCGGTCACGTAACAGGGTTTCCGCGAGAGCAACCGCAGGATTCGCCTGCGGTTCTCGTTGCCCAGGAGGTCGAGCAGTGCGGCAGAATCCATTCAGCCGATAGTTCGCCGCGAGCGGTAAAAAGGGTGTCTGCTCAGGCGATCAGTCTGCCGTTGTCGGGCCCGCCGCCGTTGCCGCCACCGTTTCCGCCGCCGTTACCGCCGTCTTCGTCACCGTCGTCATCGTCGTCGCCGTCGTCGCTGCGGTTCTCGTTTCGCTGGTCGTTGGCGTTCGCGTTCGCGTCGTCGGGCCCGTTCCCAGGCTTGTCCTCCGGGCCGCCCTCGCGCCCGTTCGCCTCGCCGTTCCCGCGGTCGCCGTCCGGGCCGCGGTCGGGCCGCTCGTCGGGGACGACCGACATCCCTCTCGCGATCGCGGCGACCTCCTGGCCGGAGAGCTCGGACGCGTTGTTCCGGATGGACCGGAGCGCCGTCGCGTTCACGCCCGCCCTCTCGGCGAGCGGTTCGGTCCGGTCGACGGACCGCTCCAGCGAGCGGATGTCGCTGACGAGCCGGCTCATCCTCGCCTGGTACTCGACCCGGCTCATCTCGTCTCTGTTCTCCTGCAGTTCGCGCTTTCGCTCGCGCAGCTCCGCGAGGTCCCCCTGCAGGTCGCCCGTCCTGTCCTCGACCAGCGCCGCGCGGTCGTCCTCGGCCCGCTCGTCGTACTCGGCCTCGAACATGCCGTCCTCGACCGCGCCGTCGGCTTCGGACGCGGACGACTGCATGAACGCGGAGATCTCCGCCCCCATGGAACTGTCGTTCGTGGAGTTCGTCGGGGCTCGATCCGCCCCGTCCGTCGCCCCGCCCGTCGCAGCGCCGACTATCGGCACCGCGACGGCGAGCAGGGCGACGGCACAGAGGACGGCCGCCGCCGGGACCCGTGAATCGGTCATTACCGGTTTTCTAACGTGTCGGGGGTTAAAAACCCGGACCTTCGTTCGCTCCGTTCAAACCGGGAGAGAGGCGGCCCGAGATGTCGTTTTAGCGTTTAATAACCGTTCTCTCGCCGTCCTCGCAGATCGGCTCGATCGCGGCTCGTCCGGCCCCGAACCGCGGTTGCCGGCCGTTGAGTCACGGGGGTGTGCGTCACCGCCGCGGCCCGTCCGGCCGCGTCCGGTCGGTACGGGCGTCGAGACTGTTTGCACTGCGTGATAAGCGCTGTGGCGAAGCCTTATCAGCGTCCGTACCCTGTCATGTTCTTGCATAGCATGTTCGAGGAGTTCTCCAGCGGCTACTACTTCGGACGGCTCTACGTGGAGCCGTTCGACGGGGACCGCGCGCTCATGCAGCGCGAACAGCACGAGCGCGTCAACGAGCAACTGTACGCGAGCGGCGAAGGCGTCGAGCGCCTCGACGCGCCGCTCGTGATGAAACTCGACAACCGGCACTTCCCGGTACACGGGGAGGAGGGCGTTCCCTCCGACACGCTCGCCGTCCCCGAGGATCTGCTCGACGACGGGCTCCGAAGTCCGCCGACGCTCCGCGAGGTGCTGCTCGCGAAGGCGGACCGGGCCACGCAGTTGCTCCGCCTCTCCGGCGGCGTCGGCTTCGATCCCGCGGCGGGCACCTGACGCCGCCGTCGGAACCTAAAAGTGGCCGCGCCGCGGCCACTCTACCGATGCTCGACGAGTTGCTGGGCCGAGCGGCGCTGAAAGACCGCATCGACGAGCTAGAGGCCGAGAAAGAGAGTCTGGAGCGCCAGCTGGAGGCGGAGTCCGAGCGCCGCGCCGACGCTGCCAGCGCCCGCCAGGACGCCGAGGAGCGGGTCAACCGACTCGAGGACCGGATCGCCGAACTCGAGGACCGGGTCGAGCGGGCGGGCGGCGACGCGGACGGCGACGGCCTCGACTTCAGCGGCGTCGACAAGGTGCGGGGCGACCGCCTCGCGGAGGTGCTCTCGCGGCTCGACAGCGTCGCCACCGACCAGGAGGGCGCGCTGACCGCGGCGGTCGACGACGAGGTGCCCGACGCGGTCCGCGAGGCCGTCGGCGACCGCGCGGCGCTGGTCGACCGCGCCGCCCCCTGCGTCGTCTGCGCCGACGACGCCGGCCTCGTCTCCGTCGCGCTCGACCCGCCCGTCGCCCCCGAACCGT
The DNA here is from genome assembly GCF_003675875.1 of Halostella limicola. Taxonomy (NCBI): domain Archaea; kingdom Methanobacteriati; phylum Methanobacteriota; class Halobacteria; order Halobacteriales; family Natronoarchaeaceae; genus Halostella; species Halostella limicola. The sequence continues at coordinate 1,092,814 of NZ_RCDI01000001.1, forward strand.
TCGCCACGTGGGGCGACGGGTTCCGCCTCGACCGGGAGTGGTTCCTACCGACCGGCGAGTTCGCGCTCGCGCTGGTCCGGGCCGACCTGTTCGCGCTCGGCGAGTACGACGGCCGGGAGCGAGTCGCGACGACGACGTTCGAGAGCGACGTGAAGAGCAAGCACTCGAAGGGCGGCTTCTCGCAGGCCCGCTTCGAGCGCCTGCGCGACGAGCAGATCGCCGACCACCTCGACCGCTGCCGGGCGGCGCTCGCAGACCGCGACGCCGACCGGCTGATCCTCGCCGGCGACCGGCGCGTGATCGACGAACTCGACGCCGACGCGACCGCGACCGCCGCGGTCGACGCCACCGGCGACCCCGAGGACGCGCTGGACGAGGCGTTCTACGACGTCTGGACGACGGCGCTGTACCGGCTCTGAAACGGCTCGATCCCGCAGCGATCGCGCTGTCACTCGGTTAATCAAAGCACCTGATTTCCATGAAAAACTCGACGGTTCTTACCCGCCGAACGCCTACGACCGGTATGACTATCGTATTGGGAACCTGTACGGCGTGTGGAAACGAGCAGCCGGGCGAAGCGGGGGCCGCCGTCGCCCTCCTCTCCGGGGAGGGATGCGCGAAGTGCGGGAACGAGGAGTTCGTCGTTCCGTCGGAGAAGTGGTTTCCCGACCGCCGCTGAGTCGGTCGCCCGCGTAGGGGATGACCCCGTCGCGCCGCGGACGCTACCACACCGACCGTCTCGGCCGGGATCGTGACTGTCCCGTCGCGCACGTAGCGCAGCGCGAACCACCGACTGCAACCGGCTTTTCGCTTCTTTCAGTCGTTCGGGCGGCGCTCGGCCGAGAACGGTCAGGTAGCGGGGGAGAAACCCTACACGGGTAGGACTCCTCCGTACCGTATGGAGATGAATCACGTACGGCGGGGATCGGGAAGACCGTTGCTTCTCGTTCACGGACTGGGCGGGAGCTGGCGGACGTGGGGACCCGTGCTCGACGAACTGGCCGCCGAACGCGAGGTGATCGCGGTCGACCTCCCTGGCCACGGCGAGACGGCGCCGTTACCCGGCGAAGCCTCTATCGACACGCTCGCCGATGCCGTCGCGTCGTTCCTGACGGCGCAGGACCTCGAAGGGGTCGACGTGGTCGGGAACTCGATGGGCGGCCGACTCGTGCTCGAACTCGCGCGGCGGGGCGAGGTCGGCGCCACCGTCGCGCTCGACCCCGGCGGGTTCTGGGAGGGGTGGGAGCGGTACTTCTTCTACGCGACGCTCGCCCCCTCGATCCGGCTCGTTCGCCTGCTCCAGCCCGTGATGGGGCGGCTCATGAACAGCGCCGCGGGTCGCACCCTGCTCCTGGCTCAGCTGTCGGCCCGCCCGTGGGACCTCCCCGCCGACGTCGCGCTCGAAGAGATGCGGACGTTCGCGGACTCGCCGTCCTTCGACGAACTGCTGCGTCGGCTGGCCTTCGGCCCCGGCCAGCCGGGCACTGACTCCGCTCCCGGCCCCATCGTGATCGGGTGGGGTCGCGAGGACCGGGTGACGCTGCCCAGGCAGGCGAAGCGAGCCGCGAACCGGTTCCCTAACGCCCGGCTGCACTGGTTCGAGGGGTGCGGTCACTACCCTCACTGGGACGCCCCCGACGAGGCCGCCCGGTTGATCCTCGCGAGCACCGCCCGCGACGCGAGGAGCGAAGCTGAGTCGAACTGACCCGTCTGAACGTCGGGTTCCGCCGGTGACGGCCGCGAGAGGCGATCGGCGCGCTTCCGCCTCGTGTCGGCGGGGTCGCCACCGACTCGCAACTAGTATATATCCTCCTGTCCACAACGATACCCTATGCGAATCGCCATTCTCGCGCACGAGAAGTTCCCCGACCGCGCCAAGACGGCGCTCGGCGTCCTGCGGTACGGCGACTACGACGTGGCCGCGGTGCTCGACCGCGACGCCGCCGGCACGCGGGTGTCGGACCACGTCCCGGACGTGCAGGACGCGCCGGTCGTCGCCTCGATGGACGACGTCGGCGAGGTCGACGCCCTGTTGATCGGCATCGCGCCCATCGGCGGCGAGTTCGAGGAGTCCTGGCGGCCGGACGTTCGAGCGGCGCTCGAACGCGGCTGCGACGTGGTCTCCGGGCTCCACTACTTCCTCGCGGAGGACGAGGAGTTCGCCCGCCTGGCGGACGAGAACGGCTGTGAACTTCAGGACGTCCGCAAGCCGCCGGCGGACCTGAGCGTGGCCGACGGCGTCGCCCGCGACGTCGACGCGGAGGTGATCCTCACCGTCGGCACCGACTGCTCGGTCGGCAAGATGACGGCGACGATGGAGCTGGCGCAGGCCGCGCGGGAGAGGGGCCACGACGCCGCCGTGATCCCGACGGGCCAGACCGGCATCATGATCGAGGGGTGGGGGAACCCCATCGACCGCGTCATCAGCGACTTCACGGCCGGCGCGGTCGAGGAGATGATAGTCGAGAAGGGCGACGACCACGACTACCTGTTCGTCGAGGGGCAGGGGAGCATCGTCCACCCCGCGTACTCTGCCGTCACCTGCGGCATCCTCCACGGCTCGATGCCCGACAAGATGGTGCTGTGTCACGTCGCCGGCCGCGAGGCCATCCACGGTTACGAGTCGTTCGCTCTGCCCGACCTCCCCGCGTACGTCGACCTCTACGAGTCGCTCGCCGGAACCGTCCACGAGAGCGAGGTCGTCGCCGGCGCGCTGAACACGATGACGGTCGACGACGACGCGGCCGCCGCCGAGGCGGTCGACGCGTACGCCGACGCGCTCGGCCTCCCGGCGTCCGACGTGATCCGGTTCGACGAGGACGCGGTGCTGGAGGCGATACTGTGACGCTCTCGGCGTCGTTCGAGCGTCTGGAGCTCCCGCTGGAGACGCCGTTCACCATCTCTCGCGGGACCCAGACCGTCTCGGAGAACGTCGTCGTCCGGATCGAGGACGGAGAGGGTCGGGTCGGCGTCGGCGGCGCCGCGCCCTCTGCCCACTACGGCGAGACCGCGGCCACCGTCGAGGCGGTGCTGCCGGACCTGCTCGCCGCGGTCGAGGCGGTCGGCGACCCCCACCAGCTCGAACGGATCGAGCGCCGGATGCGCGAGACCGTGCGCGACAACCCCGCTGCCCGCTGCGCGGTGAGCGTCGCGCTCCACGACCTCGTCGCGAAGCGCGCGGACCTGCCGCTGTACCGGTACTGGGGGCTCGACCCGGCGGAGTCCGTGAAAACGTCGTTCACCATCGGTCTCGACGACACCGACCGGATGCGCGAGAAGACCGAAGACGCGGTCGCGGCGGGCCACGACGTGCTGAAGGTCAAACTCGGCACCGGCCGCGACGAGGAGATCGTCGACGCCGTGCGCTCCGCCGCGCCGGACGCCCGGGTCCGCGTCGACGCCAACGAGGCGTGGACGCCGAAGCAGGCCGTGCGGATGAGCGAGACGCTCGCGGAGTACGGCGTGGAGTTCGTCGAACAGCCCGTTCCGGCGGAGAACCCGGAGGGGCTGCGGTTCGTCTACGAGCGCTCGGCGCTCCCGGTCGCGGCCGACGAGTCCTGCGTGACCCTCGCGGACGTGCCGCGGGTCGCCGACCGCACCGACATCGTGACGATCAAGCTGATGAAGTGCGGCGGCCTGCTGGAGGCGAAACGCATGATCCACGCGGCGCGTGCCGAGGGGCTGGAAGTGATGCTCGGCTGCATGGTCGAGAGCGACGCCTCCATCGCGGCGGGCGCGCATCTCGCCCCCCTGCTCGACTACGCCGACCTCGACGGGTCGCTCCTCCTCGGCGACGACCCGTACGAGGGCGTCCCGATGTCGGGCGGCGACATCGACCTCGGCGCGGTCGACCGGCCCGGGACGGGCGCGCGGCGAACGTAAGTCACTCCCCCGGTCACCGGTCGCCGTCCGCTCGCTGGACGACGACCTCGTCGCCGGAGGCGGTCACCAGAAAGCCGACGTGCTCGAACTGCACGGCCGCCGACCCCGGTCCGCCGACGACCGCGTCGAGGGCCTCGGGGTCGACGCTGTCGTACAGCGGCGGGAGGTCGATCTTCTCGCGAGCGGCCGCGTCGGCGAGCGCCGAGAGGACGGCGTCGGTCGGAGTCGGGTGGTCCGCCGGGTCCCGCGTCCACGTCCGGCCGTCCGAACTGCGTGACGAAAACGGTGCTTCGGTCATCGTACTTCCGTGCGTCGGTCGGGCGGTCGTCGACGACCCGTCGTCCGTCGACCGTCGAGCCGTCGTCTACGAGGTGTCGTTCGGTCCATCGTGTCGTCCACGGCCGTATTGGACAGTCACGTTGGTAGGCCCTGTCTGTGAGTATTCACGCTCCTTTAACTGATCCCTCCGGCCCATCCGCGAGCGAGTACCGGACGAGGTTCGCGTGGCCCCGCCGAAGCCGGGAGGACAGCGCGTTCGACGAGATGCCGAGATCGTCGGCCACGTCCGCGAGCGTCACCGCGCGCGGTACGTCGAAGTAGCCCGCCTCCAGCGCGGCGACCAGCGCCTCTCGCTGGTCCTCGGTCACGGGGTCCTCTTCGTACTCTGAGGGGTCGTCCGGGTAGAAGAGCCGGTCGACGTCGAAGGAGAGGTGCGACTCCTCGCAGTGCTCGTTGAACGTCGAGAGCGCGTCCTCGTCCGGAAACAGCATCCGCACGTGCCAGCCGCCGTTCGCCTCGGCGTTCAGGACCGTCCCGAGCGACCCGCGGAGCGCGAACAGCACGCCGTCTTCCGGCGCGTGCCAGTCCACGCGGTAGAGGCGCTCGCGCTCGCTCGTCTCCAGCACGCGGACGTTCCCCGCCGTGTCGTCCTCTCGAAGCGCCTCGTCGAACGCGTCGAGGTCGTCGCACGCCACCCAGAAGTACGGGGTCACGCGCTCCTCGCTCGTCGCGGCGACCCGTTCTATCTCCACCGTAGCGTCCGGAACCGCGGCCAGCGCGTGCGCCAGCACGAACTCCTCCGGCGGCACGGTGATGTCGGCGATGATGCTCATACGTCGAATACCAGACGTGCAGGAGTATATACCCTAACTGCCGGGGATTTTCGGTCCGTCCCCGAACAGCGTCGGCGTCCGTGGCCGCGGCGCCGGGAAGCCGTCGACCGCCTCGCGGACCGCCGCTTCGAGTTCGCCGACCGTCATCGCCGATTCGCGCCCGGTCGCGCGCTCCGCGACCGGCAGGCTCTCCCGCGCCAGTTCACGGTCGCCGACGACCGCCCGGTACGGCGCGCGGTCGGCGTCGGCACGGGCGATGCGCTCCCCGACGGTCGCCGCCCGGTCGTCCACGTCGGCGCGGACGCCCGCGTCGCGGAGGCGCTCCGCGACCGCCGAACAGCGGTCGACGTGGTCCTCGCCGACCGGGATCAGCCGGACCTGCGTCGGCGCGATCCAGGTCGGCAGTCGGGGCGGGTCGCGGTCGTCAGCGGCGGCCAGCAGGGCCCCGATCGACTCCGTCAGGCTCCCCACCGGCGAGCAGTGGACGAGCGCCGGCGAGCGTTCCCCGTCGCCGTCCGCGTAGGTCACGCCGAAGCGCTCGGCGGTCTCGTCGTCGAGCGCGACCGTCCCGAGGGTGACGGTCGGTCCGTCGCCCGCGGTCGCCACGGCGTCGAGCTTCGCGACCCAGTCTCCCCGGGGGTCGGGGAGGACTTCGAGGAGCAAGGGCGCGCCGAGCGCTTCGGGGATCGTTTCGATCCACGCCGCGTTCGCGTCGCGGAACGCCCGCGTCGCCCGGAGGACGTACTCGCAGTCCAGACCGAGGGCCGCCGTCCCGTCCCGGACCAGCATCGCGTGGCGCTCGAAGGCCTCCAGTGCGGCCGGCCCGTCGGCGACGGCGGTGCGAATCTCCGGTAGGGTCGCCTCGTCAGGCCCGCCACCGGTCGCCCGCCGGAACGTCTGTCCGTCGCGCTCGTAGAGGCTGACGGGCAGGTCGTCGGCGTCCGCGATCGCCTCGCGCAGGAGCGAGCAGTGGACGGCGCAGGCCGTGGCGCGGAGGCGCCGCCGCCGGTCGCCCGCCTCGGCCCGGTACCGGTCCCCGCCTCCGACTCCCTCCCGGACGCGAACGTCCCGAACGCCGGGGTCGACGAGGTGCGGCGTCTCGACGGGCGCTGCGCCGACGTCGGCGGCGAGGTCGTCGACGAGCGCCCGCAAGCAGTCCCTGACCACCGTCCCCCGCGGCGTCCAGCGCGGGTCGTCGGTCGGGCCGTCGGAGGACGCGAGTCCCCAGTCGGCGAGGCGGTCCGCGGCGGCGCGCCACCGTCGACCGTCGCCGCCGGCGTCCCCGCGGTCCACCTCTTCGTCGCTCGCCGCCTCCCGCTCGACGACGGCCCGGAGCCCCTCGTCGAGGTCCGGGTTCGCTGCCTCCGGGTCCCGGCGTTCGCCGTCGACGGTCAGGAGCGTCCAGTCGCTCGGCGGCCGCGAGCCGCTCTCGCGTGCCGGGTGCACGCGCCGGGCGAACGCCGACAGCGGATGACCCTTGCAGGAGACGTCGAACGCCAGGTGCCACCCGGCCGGCGCGCGGAGCACCTCGCGGTCGGCGAGGGCCGCCTCGACGCGTTCGAGCACCGACGCCGTCGTCTCCGCGTCCGCCGCGTCGTCGCTCAGGACCGGGCTCGGGTAGAGCGCGACCCGGTCGGCGTTGAGGCGGTCGGCGGCGGCCCGGACCTCGTCCACCGCGCCGTCGGCCGCCGCGTCGGGCGCGCCCCCGTCCTCAGCCTCGACGGCGACGAACGCGGCGACGCAGTCGTCCAGCTCGCCGGAGAGGGGAACGTCCCGCTCCGCGCTCGCCTCGTCGGCGGTCGTGGTGGCCTCGAACGCCGCGCGGTCCGCGTGGACGAACAGCAGTCGCATAGCGGAGGATTCCGCCGGCCGGTGAAAAGCGTGCCGTCGTCGGCGGAGCGGTCCCGGGATCGTCCCCCTTCGGCCGCGCTACTCCTCGCCGGCGGACGAAGTCTGCTCCCGGTCGTCGCCGGACGACCGCCGCGTCTCCCGCAGGACGAACGGTCCGACAGAGAGCGTCCGCTTCGTCAGCGTCAGCATCCGGAGCAGGAACGCGAGCAGGACGGCGATCGGAAACAGCGCCAGCGTGAACGCCAGCGCGACGGCGAGGTAGCTGTTCTCGATGTGGAGCGTCGTCCCGGCGACTTCCGTGGGGTCGAAGATAAGAAGCATGTACGCCGACAGCGCCAGCGCCGGCATCGCGCTGTACAGCATCACCTGCGAGAGGTTGACGAACTCCCACTGGAGGTACTTCGACTTGACGTACTCCCGCGCCGGGCCGAGCAACTGCAGCCCGTCGAGCAGCTCGTCGAACGCCCGCTCCGTCTCGACGGAGAACGCGTCGCGGTTCGCCGTCCGGAGGCGCTGGGCGGCGTCCATCTTCCAGGCGTAGTTGTAGTTCAACACCGGCAGGAGGACCTCGAAGGAGCCGAACTCGGCTCCCTCTAGGTCGCCGATGACCTTCTCGCCGTGGTCGACCACCTCCGTGACGTACGTCGAGACGGCGTCGCCCGCGCCGTCCCGCTCGGCGGCGTCGGCTACCGCTCTTGCGCGGTCGCTGACCGTCTCGATCACCGCCACGAGGAAGAGTCCCGGCTCCGCCGGACTCACGCCCACCGACGAGAGGTCCTCCAGGTCGCGGCGGAAGGTCAGCTGCTCGTCCATCCGTTCTCGCACGTCCCCGATGGTGCCGAGCTCCTGCGAGAGGACGATCTGCGAGACCGTCAACACGAATGCGACCGCCGTGACGACGGCGATGATCGTCGAACTGAACAGCGACCCGATCGCGTTCGTCCCGATGAACCTCTCCATCGAACTCGTCCCGATGACCGCCAGACCGACGAGGAGGAGAAAGGTTCCGAGGAGGATCAGCGCGACGAGGGCCCACCGGTTTCCGGTGATCAGAAACCAGAACTGCACCCGGCTCTCGTCGGAGCGCTCACGCATCGTGTCCGCCGGCGGCGAGAGGTCGCTGTCGTCCATCCTCCGCGCTACGACGGACGCGCGGAAAGGCCTAGGTCTCCCGCCGGAAGACGAACAGGATCGTCGACTCGCCGAGGGTGATCGTCTCGTCCAGTTCCCAGCCGTCGGCCGCCGCCTCGTTGAGCACGTCCTCGAACCGCCTGCTGTCGAGTTCGGTCGGGTAGATCGACACGTCGTGGACGCGGTACTCGTAGCGCTGGTCTCCCATGACCGAGCGGTCAACGGGTGCGGTGATAACCGTCGGGTCCGACCGACGACTGCCGTCGTCCCGCCGCGACTTTTCCGTCTGGTCGTCGTACCGTCGGCCATGGCAGACGAGGGCAGTCCGGAGGACACGATGCGAGGGCGCGGCATCGACAGCCGCCTCCGTCTCTGGCTCCTCCTCGGCGCGAACCGCTGGGTGATCGTTGCGGCGCTCGCGGTCGTGCTGTTCGCCACGCTCGTCGTCCTCGGCACGCTCGACGCCACGCCGCTGCGGTCGACGATGCGGGGCAGCGACCCGACCGAAACCGTCTTCCAGGCGCTCATCACGTCGATCATCACCGGCGTGACGCTCGTCGTCACGATCAACCAGCTCGTTCTCTCGGCGGAGCTCGGCCCGCTCGGCGACCAGCGGGCGCGGATGTCGAACTCGATGGAGTTCCGCGCGGACACGGAGGACATGTTCGGCGAAGTGAGCCCGACGGAACCCGCCGCCTTTCTCCAGGCGCTCGTCGAGACGTCGGCCGACCGTGCCGCCGACCTCCGAGACAGCGTCGCCGGCGCGGACGACCGGGCGCTGCGCGACGACGTCGAGGAGTACACCGAGGGGCTCATCGACCACGCCCGGACGGTCTCCGACCAGTTAGAGGACGCCGAGTTCGGGTCCTACGACGTGATCCAGGCGGCGCTGAACTACAACTACAGCTGGAAGATATACAGGGCGCGGCAGCTCCGCGACGACTACGGCGACGGGCACTCCGCCGAGCGGCGCGAGGCGTTCGACGAACTCGTGCGGGTGCTGACGTTCTTCGGTCCCGCGAGAGAGCACATCAAGACGCTGTACTTCCGGTGGGAGCTGGTCGACCTCTCGCGGGCGATGATCTACACGTCGCTCCCGGCGCTCGGCGCGGCCATCGCCGCGCTCCTGTTTCTGGACGCGCCGTCGTTCCCCGGGGCGACGCTCGGGCTGGACAACGTCCTCCTGATCGTCTGTCTCGGCGTCACGGCGTCCGTCCTCCCGTTTCTCGTGCTCATCTCGTACATTCTCAGGATCGCGACCATCGCGAAGCGGACGCTGTCGGTCGGCCCGTTCATCCTCCGGGAGTCGGAGCGCTCGGGCGGCGACTGAGCTACGTCTCCTCGCTTTTGATGTCCTCTAGCTCCTCCTCGACCTCGGACTCGTCGACGTTCACGTCGACCTCCTCGCCGGTGTCGCTCTCGAACTCGACTTCCTCCTCGCCCGGCGGCTCCGCCTCCTCTTCGGCCGCGGTCTCCTTGCCCATCTCCGATTTCAGCGTGTCAAGCTCGGCGTCGACCTCGCCCTTCGAGCGGACCTCCTCCAGCTCGCGGTCGAGCTGGTCCTTGTCGGACATGGCGTCCTCGAACACGCCGGTCTCCTGGAGCTCGTCCATGGCGGCGGCGCGCGCCTCCATGTCGTCGGTGCGCTCCTCCGCGCGCTCGATGGCGCGGCCGACGTCCTCCATCTCGTCGCCGGCCCCGGTCATCGCCTCGGAGACGCGAGCGCTCGCCTCGGCGGCCTCGTGGCGGGCCTTGATCGTCTCTTTCCGGGTGCGGAACTCCTCGATGCGCTGCTGGAGCGTCTCTTTCTTCTCGACGAGGTTGTCCTGCGTGTTCTGGAGGTCGGCGATCTGGGCCTCCAGCTCCTCGATCTGAGTCATCTTCGCCTTCTTCTTCTCCAGCGCGCGCCGCGCGAGGTCGTCGCGGTCCTGCCGGACGGCCTCCCGCGCCTGTTCGTTGTGCTTGTCGACGTTCTCCTCGAGCCGGCGCTTCTGCATCTCCAGGCGCTTCTTCTGGGTGGTGAGATCGGCGATCCCACGTTTCACGTCCTGTAGCTCGTCGCGCATCTGCTCGTAGGAATAGTCCAACGTCTCCGTTGGGTCTTCGGCCCGGTTGAGCAAGGCGTTGACCTTCGAGCGAATGACGTAAGAGGCCCGCGAGAGTATTCCCATACCATTATTTATGCGACCCGCGACTTAAAATCCTGACTCCACCTAGTGACGAACATGTCTCCGAACGACGTACTACTGCCGGGCGGACGCGACGTGCGCGGCACGCTCGACGGGGCCGACGGCGCGGGCGACGCGGCGACCTGCGTCGTCGCCTGCCCGCCCCACCCCCAGCACCGCGGGCACCGCGGCGACGACCGGCTCGTCTCCGTGAGCGACGCGCTCGCGGACCGCGGGACGGACTGCCTCCGCTTCGACTACGGCGACTGGGACGAGGGGTACGGCGAGCGCGAGGACGCGCGCAACGCCGTCCGCTGGGCCGCCGAGCGCTACGATCGGGTCGGTCTCTTCGGCTACAGCTTCGGCGGGGCGATGGCGCTGCTCGCGGGCGCGACGGTCGACCGCGAGGTCGTCGGCGTCTCCGTGCTCGCGCCCGCCCCGAAACTGGCCGACGACCTGGACGCCGCCGCGGCGCTGACCGACCTCGGCTGCCCGGCGCAGGTCATCTACGGCGAGCGCGACGGGACGGTCGACGCGACGCCGGTCGCCGCGGCGGCGCGCGAGCGCGGCGACGAGGTGGTCGAACTCTCCGCGGACCACTTCTTCCTCGGGAAGCACGACCGGATCGGCGAACGCGTCGCGGACTTCTTCGACCGCTCGCCGTAGACCGCTCGCCGCGCCGTGCAATCGTTCTGCACACGGGGCGCTCTCCGAAATCGTTTTGACTCGGGATTGCGGAGAATCGGTATGCCGACCGATCCTGAATCCGAATACGACCCCACCCTGGGGAACAAGTTCATCTTCGTCACGGGAGGTGTCATGTCCGGGCTCGGCAAGGGGATCACCGCCGCGAGCACCGGCCGACTCCTGAAGAACGCCGGGTTCGACGTGACGGCGGTGAAGATCGACCCGTACCTCAACGTCGACGCCGGGACGATGAACCCGTACCAGCACGGCGAGGTGTACGTGCTGAAAGACGGGGGCGAGGTCGACCTCGACCTGGGGAACTACGAGCGGTTCCTCGACGAGGACATGACCTTCGACCACAACATCACGACGGGCAAGACCTACCAGCACGTCATCGAGAAGGAGCGCGCGGGCGACTACCTCGGGAAGACGGTCCAGATCATCCCGCACGTCACGACCGACATCAAGCGGCGCATCCGCGAGGCCGCCGAGGGCACCGACGTCTGTCTCATCGAAGTCGGCGGCACCGTCGGCGACATCGAGGGGATGCCCTACCTCGAAGCGCTCCGCCAGTTCGCCCACGAGGAGGAGGACGACGACATCCTCTTCACTCACGTCACCCTCGTCCCCTACTCGAAAAACGGCGAGCAGAAGACCAAGCCCACGCAACACAGCGTCAAGGAGCTCCGCTCTATCGGCCTCCAGCCGGACATTCTCGTCGGGCGCGCCGACGACAAGCTCGAACCGCACACCAAGGAAAAGATCGCGCTGTTCTGCGACGTCCCGACCGACGCCGTCTTCTCTAACCCCGACGTCGAGGACATCTACCACGTGCCGCTGATGGTCGAGGAGGAGGGCCTCGACGAGTACGTCATGCAGGAGCTCGGCCTCGCGGACGAGGCGCTGCCGAAGGCCGACCGCGACAACCGCTGGCGCGAGGTCGTCACCCGCGAGCGCGAGGGCGAGGTCGACATCGCGCTCGTCGGCAAGTACGACCTGGAGGACGCGTACATGTCCGTCAACGAGGCGCTGAAACACGCCGGCCTCGCGAAGGGCGTCAACGTGAACATCCACTGGGTCGACTCCGACGAGATGGTCGACGAGACCGACGGCGGCGAACACCGCCGCCGCCTGGAGTCCGCGGACGGCATCGTCGTCCCCGGCGGGTTCGGCTCCCGCGGCACCGAGGGGAAGATCAGCGCGATCCGGTACGCCCGCGAGAACGACGTCCCCTTCCTCGGGCTCTGTCTGGGCTTCCAGATGGCCGTCGTCGAAGTCGCGCGCAACGTGCTGGGCTACGAGGACGCCCACAGCGCGGAGATGGACCCCGACACGAACAACCCCGTCATCGACATCCTGCCCGAGCAGTACGAGGTCTCGGACATGGGTGGCACGATGCGCCTCGGCGCGCACCAGACGGACATCACGCCCGGCACCCTCGCGGAGGAGGTGTACGGGTCGACGGCCTGCACCGAGCGCCACCGCCACCGCTACGAGGTGAACCCGAACTACTTCGAGGACTTCGCCGACACCGACATCGCGTTCTCCGGGCGCGCGGGCAACCGCATGGAGATCCTCGAACACGAGGACCACCCGTACTTCCTCGGGACGCAGTTCCACCCCGAGTTCCGGTCCCGTCCCGACCGGGCATCGCCGCCCTTCGTCGGCCTGCTCGAAGCGGTGATGGAGCGGACCGGGATCGACGGCGCGGCCGCCGAGGGAACGGAGGTGGAGGCCTGATGGTCGACGTCGACTCCTTCATCGACGAGAAGATCGAGGAGATCAGCGAGGCCGTGGGCGACGCCAACGCCGTCATCGCGCTGTCTGGCGGCGTCGACTCCTCGACGGCCGCCGCGCTGGCCTACGAGGCCATCGGCGACCAGCTGACGCCCGTCTACGTCGACACCGGCCTGATGCGGAAAGGCGAGACGGACCAGATCCGGGAGACGTTCGACTACATGGACTCGCTCCGGATCGTCGACGCCAAAGACCGCTTCCTCGACGCGCTCGGCGGCACCACCGACCCCGAGGAGAAGCGCCACATCATCGGCGAGCAGTTCATCCGGGAGTTCGAGACGGTCGCGAAGGAGGAGGACGCCGACTACCTCGTGCAGGGGACGATCTACCCCGACCGGATCGAGAGCGAGGGGACGATCAAGTCCCACCACAACGTCGGCGGCCTGCCCGACGTGGTCGACTTCGACGGCATCGTCGAGCCGATGCGCGACCTTTACAAGGACGAGGTCCGCGAGGTCGCCCGCGAACTCGACCTCGACGAGCTCGTCGCCGAGCGGATGCCGTTCCCGGGTCCCGGGCTGGCCGTTCGCATCATCGGAGAGGTCACCGAGGAGAAGCTGGAGGTCGCGCGCGAGGCCAACCACGTCGTCGAGGAGGAACTGGAGGAGTACGAGCCGTGGCAGGCGCTCGCCGCCGTAATCGGCAAGGCGACCGGCGTCAAGGGCGACAACCGCGTCCACGGCTGGGTCGTCTCCGTCCGCTCGGTCGAGTCCCGCGACGGGATGACCGCCCGTGCTCAGGAGATCGACTGGGAGACGCTCCAGCGGATCCAGTCCCGCATCACCGGCGCCCACGAGAACGTCGCGCGCGTCGTCTACGACGTGACACACAAGCCTCCGGCCACCATAGAGTACGAGTGATGAAGGTAGTGTTCGCGGGTCACGACGACGACGGACTGGCGGAGCGCCTGGAGGGCGAGGGCAACGAGGTCACGGTGGTCGAGGACATCGCCACGCGCCCCGCCCTCGAAGAGTCGGGCATCGTCGGCGCAGACCTGTTCGTCCTCACCGACGTCGGGCAGGCGACGGCGGTCCCGATCGCGAAGGACCTGAACGACGACCTCCGCGTGGTCATCTACTCGCGGGACTCGCTCCCCGAGTTCGCCAGCGCGCAGGTCGACCTCGCGGTCGACCCCGACCTGCTCGGTCCGGACGCTGTCGCCGAGGAACTGAGCGGGAGCGCGTAACCGCCGGACGGCGACCCTCAGGGATCGATGCGGGTCGCGGTCTCGGCCGGCCGACCCGTTCGGTAACCCACACTTGCGTCGGACCGCCGTCTGTTGCAGTGCTTTTCGCGGCCGCTACGCCGGTCATTACAATACTCGGGTGCGACAGAGGCGGAGGCGTATGCGATCCGGACCATCACCGACCGCACCGTCTCTCGACCGATCGACCGCGAAGCGATTTCTCACCGTCATCGTCGTCCTCGCCGTCGCCCTGCCGATGCTGGGCGGCCCAGTCGCCGCGCAGGACGACGACGCACAGGACGACTCCTACACCGTGCGACAGGGCGACGACTGCTACGCGGTGACGCCGTACACGGGCGACGAGTCCGCGAAGGAACTCTACGACTACCAGGCCCCGTTCGAGGACAACCCGTACGTGAACACGACCGGGGCGTCCTACAGTTCGGAGGGGACGAGCGAGATACTGCGACCGAACACGAGCACGCTCTTCCTCTACGAGGACGCCCGGGGGACGCTGAGCCTGGTGATCGTCCACGGGGCCAACGAGAGCACGTCCGGGAGCGGGTCCGTCACGTTCAACGTCACCGGCCTCCCTGATGACGGGAACTGGACCGTCAAGGACGACCTGTACAACGGCTCGAACATGTACGACAACTGGACTCACGAGGAGTCGTACGACCGGATCAACTGGACCTGGGACGACCGCCGGACCGACGGCGGCGTCTACTCGGGTCTCGGTGACGACTTCAACATCACGATCGACCCGGCGTTCAACGAGGAAGCGAGCCTGTACGGCGAGTACTACAACGGCACGGTCGAGAACTGGACCGCGCTGTCGGGGACCGGGAGCGACCTCGAACGGACGCAGTTGAACCTCTCCGAACCGGTGACGATATCGAGCGAACCCTGCGGCGAGTAATCCGAGTCGAACCTCGCTGCTGACGGCGCCGCTGACGACGCCGCACCGTCCACGTTTTTTACTGCCGCGACGTATATCCGTGCGAGCGCGCCGCATTGCGTCTCCGAAAAAGAACGTCGAACGTGACGGCCCCCGGCGACGGGTGCCTCTGACGACCGGAAGCGTTGCCGGGAGCCGGCGGAGGTGCGGGAGCGACGCGGGGACCGCGGGCGGAGGGCCGGGAGCTATCGCGAGCACCGCAGGACGCGGTGCGGGGAGACGGCGGGCGTCAGTGCTCCAGGACCGTCCCGTCGGCGCCGACCGCGACGTCGGGCGAGGCCTGAAGCACCGCCTTCAGGTTGGCGCCGGTCGGCGTGTCGACCGCCGTCCAGCGCTCGCCGTCGTACTCGTAGAGCTTGCCGCCGCCGCCGACGGTGAAGCCGCCGTCGCCGTCGACCTCGACGTCCTGCAGCGTGGCGTCGCCCGTGTCCGACGAGGTCCACTGCGAGCCGTCGTAGTGGAAGACCATGCCGCCGCCGCCCGACACCCAGACGTCGTCGCGGGTGTCGGAGTCGACGTCATCAGACTCCGTCTGATGGGCTGTCACGCTTCGCGAGACAACGCCGTAGAAGTTGACGTTGGCGTCCTGCAGGCCGATCGGCTCCCACGTCTCGCCGTCGGTCGTTTCGAACACGCGGCCGTTCGTGTCGACCGCGTGGCCCGTCCGGACGTCGCGGAAGTCGATTGCTTGGATGGCGGCACCGCTCCCGGGCGTCACGTAGTTCCACGTGCCGGTCGCGCCGTTCTCGAAGCTGTAGTAGATCTTCCCGGAGTCGCCGGCGACGTAGACGTTCGCGTCGCCCGCGGGTCCCTCTGCGGCTACGTCGTTGTAGTTGTTCGTGTTGTCGTTCGGCGCAGAGTGGTCCTCCAGGTTCCCCGTCTCCACGTCGTACTCGCCGATCGCGCCGCTGGCGCCGACGAACCAGAGGCGCTTCTCGTCGTCCGTGGCGTCGGACCCGTACAGGTCGTTGCCGTTGCCGGTCGGACCGCCGTCGAGGACCTTCCGCCAGCCCTCGCTCCCGCGTTCGAGGACGATCCCGCCCTCGCCGACGGCGTGGTGGACGGTCGCCGTCGCGTTCACGCCGTGGAGCGTGTTCGCGGTCGGCGTCTCGACGACCGTCCAGCCCTCGTCGCTCGCCTGCGCGGCCGCCGGCACTGCCGTGGCCGCGGCGGTTCCTCCGATCGCCTTCAGCATCGTGCGTCGGGTAGGTGTCGTGTCGAACATGCTGCACTCGGGACATATCGACAGGGGATAGTAAAGCCGGGAAGCCGCTAGCGCGAATTAAGTCGTTTTACGCCGTTTCACCATCCATCCGCCCAGTTATGTTATTCATCCTATCTATCTCGGTCTCCGTTCGAGATAGTTTATACCCGACAGTTTCGCGGCCGAAACGGTTCCGTCCGCATATAATTTTCTGTATGTTGGTTGTCGCATGGTACCGTGTGTTGCCCGATAGCCACTTGCCGCAGCGACGACCAGATATATCTCCGCGGCGACGGTACGTCGTCGCATGGCACTCGATAGGTACCCCGAGTTAGACCCCGACGACGGGGAGGTGGTCGACGCGGAGGTCGTCGTGAGCGACGACGTTCTGGTGAAAGCCTTCGCGCTCGGCCCCGGCGCGGAACTGGAACCGCACGAACACGGCGACTCGACGAACGTCTTTCACGTCGTCGAAGGGACGGTGACCGTCCTGCAGAACGGCGAGGAAGAGCGGATCAGCGCGCCGGGCGTCGTCCTCCACGAGCGCGGCGTCGCCCACGGCGCGCGCAACGACGGTGACGAGGTCGCCGTCCTGACGGCGAGTCTGTGCCCCATGCCGGGGTAGTCGCGTTACTCGTCCCGCTGGGCCAAGCCCGCGATGTGTGCCGCCTGCTCGGAGACGATCGCTTCGGTGCCGAGGCGGGCGGCGTTCTCGCTCCCGGGGAGACAGAACACCGGCACGCCCCCGATGACGCCGGCGGTCGCGCGCGTCGCGACGACCTTCGTCCCGATCTCGTCGTAGGAGAGCAGGCGGAACAGCTCGCCGAACCCGGGGAGCTCCTTGTCGAACAGGCGCTTCGCCGCCTCGATGGTCACGTCGTCCGGCGTGACGCCCGTCCCGCCAGTCGTGATCACCAGATCCACGTCGTCGCGTTTGACGAGGTTGTCGATCGTCCCCTCGATCCGGTCGTACTCGTCGGGGATCAGCTCCCGCGTCACCACCTCGTCGTCGCCCTCCTCCATCACCGCCGTGATGGTGTCGCCGGCGGGGTCGTCCGAGAGCGTCCGCGACGACGAGACGGTGACGACGGCCACGCCGAGGGCGTCGAGGTCGTGGGCGTGGTGGCGGTCGTGCTCGTGAGAGTGGCCGCCGTGCTCGTCGTGGTCGTGGCCGCCGTGACCGCTACCGGCGCTCTGGTGGTCGCTCCCCGCGCGTTCGCTGCCCCCCGAATCGCCAGCGTGTTCGCCCGAGTCCCCGGTCGGCTCTCCCGCGTTCTCGTCGGCGGGCCGCGCCGACCGGTCGTCCTCCTCGCTTTCGGCCGCGGACGCCGCGTCGTCCGTCGATTCCGTCTCGCCGTCGTCCTCGTCGTCGTCCTCCAACCCCCGCCGCGTGTCGCGTGACTGGAAATCGACCATACCCGTCAGTTCAGGGGGCGGCCACAAAAGTGTCTCCCGGAATTCCGTGTGGTCTTTCGTCGACTTTTTGCCCGCCGTCGTACAGGGAACGCGCATGCAAGCGGTCAAGTTCACCGACCACGGCGACACCGACGTCATCGAGTACGGCGACTTCCCGGACCCCGACCCGGCCGCGGACGAGGTGCTGGTCGACGTGAAGGCGGGGGCGCTGAACCACCTTGACGTGTGGACGCGCCGCGGCCTCCCCACCATCGACGTGGAGATGCCCCACGTTCCGGGCAGCGACGCCGCGGGCGTGGTCGAGGAGGTGGGCGACGACGTCTCCCGCTTCGAACCGGGCGACCGCGTCGCCGTCCTCGCCGGCACCTACTGCGGCGAGTGCGAATACTGCCGCGACGGTGACGTGGCGCTGTGCGTCCGGTTCAGCATCATCGGCGAGCACACCCGCGGCGTCCACAGCGAGTACGCCGCCGTCCCCGAGCAGAACCTCGTCTCCGTTCCCGAGGGCGTCGGCTGGGAGACGGCCGCGGCCGCGCCGCTCGTGTTCCAGACCGCCTGGCGGATGCTGATCTCCCGCGGCGACGTCTCGCCCGGCGAGGACGTGCTCGTCCTCGGCGCGAGCGGCGGCGTCGGCCACGCCGCCGTCCAGATCGCGGACTACGCCGGCGCGACGGTGTACGCCACCGGTAGCAGCGACGAGAAACTGGAGTACGCCCGCGAGTGCGGAGCCGACCACGTGATCGACTACGAGGCGAAGGACTTCGCCAGCGAGATCCGGGACCTGACCGGCAAGCGCGGCGTCGACGTGGTGGTCGACCACGTCGGCGCGGCGACGTGGTCCGATTCGCTGGCCTCGCTCGCGAAGGACGGCCGCCTGCTCACCTGCGGGGCGACGACGGGACCGAACCCCGAGACCGACATCAACCGGATCTTCTGGAACCAGCTGAACGTGATCGGGTCGACGATGGCGACGCCCGGCGAGTGCGACGACGTGCTCGAACTCGTCTGGGACGGCACCTTCGAACCGCGGATCCGCGAGGTCCTCCCCATGAGCGGGACCGCCCGCGCCCACGAGATGCTGGAGAACCGTGAGGGCTTTGGCAAAGTAGTCGTAAGGCCCGACAGTGAGCTCTGACGACGCGAGCGGCTACGTTCACGACCCCGAGGCCGGCGTCGAGACCGGCACCGCGAACGACGCGGAGCCCGACGACGGGTTCGACTGGCGAGGCTGGACGCTGGTCGGGGTCATCGTCGTCTCGTTTCTGATCGTCCCGGCGATCGTCCTGGTCCGCCCGCCGGTGTTGCCGTGGCGCGTGGCGCTGCTCGTGTTCCCGCTGCTGCCGGCGTTCCTGCTCGGCGGCACCGCTGTCTGGGCGGCCGTTGCCGGCGAAAAAAGCGACGAGGAAGGTCGTTAGGTGAGGACCGTCCCGTCCGACTCGTTCGTCTCGTTCGAGTCGGTCGTCTCGGTCGTGTCGTTGGCGTCGAACGACTGGACCGTCACGCTGGCGTCGTCGATGACGGGCGTGCCGTTCATGACGTACGCGCCGTCCTCCTCACCGTCGGTCGTGAGGAAGTCGTAGGTCTCGTTGTCGTTCGTGTCGAAGTGCGGCATCGCGACGAGCGTCTGGTCCTCCTCTAGCGACGTCTGGTTGGCCTCCAGTCCGGGGACGTCGTACAGCGGTACCGACACGCTGTCGTGCTCGCCGGGTTCGAGGTACTCGGAGACGCCGATGACGCTACCGAGCACCTCGCCGTCGAGGAGCGTCGCGTCGTGAATCACCACGAATCCGCCCTCGGAGAGGTTCGCGGACGCGACGCCCACGATCTCCCCGCTCGTCGTCTGGTCGTTGAACTCGACGGACGCCGTGGCGTTTACCGCGGTCTCGTTGTCAGTGACGTTCGTCTCGTTATCGGTGACGTTCGTTTCGTTGTCCGTAACGTTGGTCTCGTTGTCAGTGACGTTCGTCTCGTTATCGGTGACGTTCGTTTCGTTGTCCGTAACGTTGGTCTCGTTGTCAGTGACGCCGTCCGTGACGTTGGTCTCGTTGTCTGTAACGTTCGTTTCGTTGTCAGTGACGCCGTCCGTGACGTTGGTCTCGTTGTCAGTGACGTTCGTTTCGTTGTCCGTAACGTTGGTCTCGTTCTCCGTCACGTTCGTGACGTTCTCCTCGGCCGCCTCGATCGTCACGAAGCCGTCGTCGAGGACGGGCGCGCCGGTCTCGTTGACATACGGGCCGTCCTCCGCGCCCTCAGTGGCGACGAAGTCGTACGTCCCGTTCTCGTTGGTGTCGAGGTGCGGCATCGCGATCAGCGTCTGGTTCTCGGTCAGTTCCGACTCGGCGAAGTCCGCACCGGAGACGTTGAACAGTTCGACGCTGACGTTCTCGTGTTCGCCCTGTTCGAGGTACTCGGAGACGCCGATGACGCTACCGATGACGTTCCCTTCGAGCAGGGTTGCGTCGTGAATAGCGACGAACGTTCCGTTACTGCTGTTCACGGAGTCGACGACGACGGTCGACCCGTTCGACGTCTGGTTCTCGAAGCTGACGTTCGCGGTCGGTGCCGCCGTCTCGTTGTCCGTGACGTTCTCCTCGGCCGCCTCGATCGTCACGAAGCCGTCGTCGACGACGGGTGCGCCGGTCTCGTTGACGTACGGGCCGTCCTCGGCGCCTTCACTGGCGACGAAGTCGTACGTCCCGTTCTCGTTGGTGTCGAGGTGCGGCATCGCGATCAGCGTCTGGTTCTCGGTCAGTTCCGACTCGGTGAAGTTCGCACCGGAGACGTTGTACAGCTCGACGCTGACGTTCTCGTGCTCGCCCTGTTCGAGGTACTCGGAGACACCGATGACGCTACCGATGACGTTCCCTTCGAGCAGGGTTGCGTCGTGAATAGCGACGAACGTTCCGTTACTGCTGTTCACAGAGTCGACGACGACCGTCGACCCGTTCGACGTCTGGTTCTCGAAGCTGACGTTCGCGGTCGGTGCCGCCGTCTCGTTGTCCGTGACGTTCTCCTCGACGTCCTCGCTCACGTTGAGCTGCTGGACCTCACCGAAGTCGCGGGTGAGCACGCCCAGGTAGTACGTCCCCTCCTCGTCGGCGCTGACGTTGAGCGAGACGGTCGTCTCCTCGCCCGCGTCCAGCGTGACGTTCTCCTGCGCGGCGACGGAGCCGTTCAGGCGCGCGGTGACGTTCTGCGTGTCGTTCGCCTCGCCGTCGTTCGTGATCGTCGCGTTGACGGTCACGTTCTCCCCGACCGGCGCGTCCGCGGGCGCGGAGAGGTTCGACACGTTGAACGAGGCGTTCTGTTCGGTGAGCGTTATCTGCGCGACCTCGCCGTCGTCCTCGGTGAAGACCCCGTGGACGTAGGTGCCGGGCGCGAGTCCGGTCGTGTTGACGTTGAACTCGACCGTCCGCTCGTCGTCGTCCTCGAAGGAGACGTGCCGGCGCTCGACCACGTCACCCTCGACGCGGAGTTCGACGGCCCCGGCCTCGCGGTCGTCGGGCGCTTCCACGTCGGCCGTCACCGTGACCGTGTCGTTGACGGGCGCGGTGTCGACGGCCTGGAGGTTACTCACATCGAAGCCCTCCTCGGCTTCGACTTCGTCCTCGTCTTCGGCTCCTTCTTCCTCGGTCTCGTTCTCAACCTCTTCGGGTTCTTCCGTCTCGTTCTCGACTTCCTCGGGCTCCTCTTCAGTTTCGTTCTCTATCTCTTCGGTTTCGTTCTCTACCTCTTCGAGTTCCTCTTCCGTCTCGTTCTCGACTTCCTCGGTCTCGTTGTCAGCGGTGGCGTCGTCATCTTCGGCCGCGCCGCCGCGGACGGTCAGGTCGGCCTCGTCAGAGACGATATCGCCGTCCTCGGTCTGGTAGCGACGGTCGATGCTGGCGTTGAGTTCCTGGTTGCCGTCGGTGTCCTCGTGGAGCACGGCGACGACAGTGGTGTCGCTACTGATCTGCCGTTCGAGCTGAATCCTGACGTTCCGGTCCTGTTCGGCGATGTACTCGGATGTTCCAATCACCGGGCCCTCCTCGGATCCCTCGTGGAGAGCGATGAATCCGCCGTTCTCGGGCGGCGTCACCGAGGAGACGCGGACCTGCTCTCCGTTGGTGTTCTGGTCGTCGATCGATACACTCGGCTCGGCCTGCTCCTGTTGGGCGCTCGCGGCGACGGTCGCGATGCCGCCGGCTGTCACCATCAGGAGCGCAACTAAAACGGCGCTGATCTTTGTTGTCTGCAGTTTCATACGGACTTGTGAACCACGACGCGGCAGATAAACGCCGAAGAACGTTTTTGATTGAAACGCGCGCGTAACCCTGACGGCGTTCTGACCGGTCGCCGCTCCGCGGCACTTCTGTCGTTCTCGTGGCGTCGGAAAGGCCCGGATACGGCGACATACACGCCTCAAACCCCCGTAATGCGCCGTTACCGATCCTCGGCGCCACGGCGACGCCGGGTCTCCGTTATCGGACCTGTCGAGAAGGGATGCAACGCGACTCGGCTATCGCGAATCGGCCGATCCGGGGCAGTAATACTGGGTGAATGACCCGATACGCTATCTCACTACTGTACCGCCGCGGGCGGCGACCGGTAGGCCGCCTCGATCCGGCCGAGAAGGGTCCGTGCCGGCGACCGGTCCCGGTCGGGCGCCCGCTCGACGTAGGACTGGACCGCGCGCTTGACGCGCCAGGCCTCGAAGCAGGTCAGCGACAGCGCGTCGCTTTCGACCTGTTCGAGGACGGCGAGGGCCCACCACGGCGGGGACCGGTCGCTCTCCTCCGCCGCTTCGAGCTCCCGAAGCATGACGTCGTGGAGGACCCACTGCTCCGTCCGAGTCAGTTCGAGCGCTTCCGCGTCCGAAGCCGTCGTGGTGCTCATTGCCAGACCGTCGGTACGGCTTGCCCCGATATCAACCCCAGCGTTAATCGGGGGTCGTTCCGCTCCGTTTCGGCCCGATTTCGGACTGTTCGCGCGTTAACAGCAGTTTGCGGCAGGCGATCGGGCTCCGCCTCGGTAGGAGAGGGGGCTCGACCGGCCGCGGTTCGTCACTCCACGTCGCGACGCATCGCGATCTCGAACCAGGGACAGAGCCGAAGCTGCCGGTACCACTGCGGGTTGCGGTGGAGCCGCTCGTAGGGCACCCACATCAGGCCGGCGACCTCCTCCTCGTTCGGGTCGAGGGTAGTGTCGGTGAGGGTGAGCTGGAGCACGGCGCAGACCTCGTGTTCGACGCCGGCGTTCTCGTAGTAGCGCTTGTACTCGAAGCGGTCGGTGAGGCGCAGGTCGTCGTACTGGTCCGGCGAGATGCCGAGTTCCTCTTCGAGGCGCTGGCGGGTCGCCTCCTTCTGGGTCTGGCCCTCGACCGGGTGGGAAGCCACGGTGCCGTCCCAGTGGGTGTCCCACAGACGCTTGTCGGGGCTGCGCTGGGCCAGGAGGATGCGGCCGTCCTCGTCGAAGATGAGCGCGGTGAACGCGCGGTGGCGGATCCCGTCGCCCGTGTGCGCGTCCAGCCGGTTGACCAGCCCCTGTTCCTCGTCGTCCGCGTCGACCGCGATGACGTCCTGCATCGCGTTCTCGTGGACCCCCTCGTCGGCAGTCCCCTCGTCGGTACTCATGACTGGGGAATCGTCCGGGGAGGTCAAACAGTCTTCGGATCAGTCCGGATCCGGCGCGTAGGCGTCGCCGACCCTGAGTTTCAGCCGGCGGTGCTCAGTCGCCGCGTGGAGCGATTCCGCGGAGATCATCTCGCCGTCGAGGCTGTAGTTGACCGGGTCGTCGGCATCGGTGGTGATCCGCAGTTCCGGCGTCCGCCGCGTCACGACGTCGACGGCCTCGCTCCCGAACAGCCGCTGCTCGATGGCGTCTTCCACGAGGTCGATCGCCGGCTCCTCCTCGAGGATCGTCACCTCGAACAGCCCGTCCTCCACGTTCGCCTGCGTCCGGCCGCTCTCGTCGGGAGGCCGGCGGCAGTTACCGATCATGACGATCAGCGCCTCCCCGCTCCAGGGGTCGGCGATGTCGTCGCTCGTCTCGACGTGGATCGGGACGCCGTCGAACTCCGCCATCGTCCGGAGCGTGCTCACCGCGTAAGCCGCGACGCCGATACGCTCTTTCAGGTCCGCCGACGTACTCGCGCTCGCGTCGGCGGTGAGCCCGCCCACGCAGGAGTTGATAAACGGCTCGTCGTTCGCCCGCCCGAGGTCTATCGCGCGCTCCTCGCCCGTCTCGACCGCGTCGAACGCCGCGGCGATACTCCCGACGCCGACGTTGCTCGCGAAGTTGTTCCCCGTCCCGCAGGGGACGGGGCAGAACGTCACGTCCTCGAAGGCGTCGGCGCGGTCGATGCCGCAGACCACCTCGTTCAGCGTGCCGTCGCCGCCGGCCGCTGCGACGACGTCCGCGCCCCCCTTGGCCGCCTCGGCGGCGAGGTCGACGGCGTCGCCGGGCTCCTCCGACACCCGCACGTCGAACCCGTGGTCGGCGGCCCTGTTTCTGACCTCCGGGCCGTGGTCGGCGCTCCCGCTGTTCGGGTTCAACACGAGAACGCGCGCTTCGTCCTCCCGGTCGCCCGCTGGCGTGTCACTCACTGGGATCCCCTGAACGAACCACGGGTCGGAGCGTGAAAGATTGACGGGTGCCCCGGGACCCGCCTATAAGGATCGGGCCGTGGTACGGCTATCGTGTTCGCGATCGACCTTCACTCCCACACGCGGTTCTTCCACGGGCGGCCGCGCCTCGGCGAAGCGTTCGACCCGCTCGGGTTCAGGATGCTGGCGTGGACCGCGAAACGGCGCGGGCTCCACGGCCTCGCGACGACCAATCACGACTACTACCGGGCGTTCGACGCGCCGGACGACTTCGTCGTGATCCCCGGGATCGAGGTGACGACGACCCGGGGCCACGTGCTGGTCGTCGGCCCGGACCCGCCGGCGGAGACGAAACCGGAGACGCTCACGCCCGAGGAGACGGTCGAGATGGCCCACGCGCGCGACTGCGCGGCGATCATCGCGCATCCGTACCGCAACAGCACCGTCCGGGACGTCGACGCCGCCTTCGACGCCATCGAGATAAACGGCAAGCACCCGCGCACCCGGCCCTGGGTCGAGCACCTCGCGCGGGGTCACGACCTGCCGATGACCGGCGGGAGCGACGCGCACTACCCCTTCGAGGTGGGTCGGGCGTTCACGACCGTCGACGCGGACGAACTCACGCCGGAGAGCGTCGTCGAGGCCATCCGGGACGGACGGATCGAGGCGCAGGTCGGGTACGGCTTCCCCAACGGCCTCCTTCGCCCGGCCTACCGGCGGATCCACGAGTGGAAGGGCTACCTCGACAAGCCCGACTGGATCACCCCCGGCGTGGGGACGCCGCCCGGGGAGCGGGAGAACGAACCCTAACCCAGCTTCTCGTTCAGTATCAGCCGCGTCTTCGTGCCCACGACCTCGTCGATCTCGCGGGCCTGCGTGATCAGTTCGTTCACCCCCTGCGTGTCGGCGGCGTCGACGACGAGCACGATGTCCTCCTCCCCGCTCACCTGCCACGCGAAGTCCACCTCCTCCCACTCGGCCATCCGCTCGGAGACGGCGGTCGTGTCCACGTCGACGGCGACGCTGATCTCGATCATCGCCTTGACGTTGCCCTTCCGGGTCGAGACCGTGAACCGCTCGATGATCCCGTCCTCGGTCATCCGCTCGACGCGGTTTCGCACGGTACCCTCCGACGTGCCGACCCGCTCCGCGATCTCCGTGTACGGCGTTCGCGCGTCGCGTCGGAGGATGTTCAGTATCTCCTGGTCCAGACTGTCCATTGAGATCCGTACCTACCCCTCCCCCGTACTTGATAATTACGAAATTCGTAACATCGCTTCGAAAGCAAGGTTTATGCACGCGGATGCTATACGTATCTCGTAACGATGGACGCCTACGTAGCGCTCGAGGGCGGACGCGTGGTCGAAGCACGCGGCCGTTCTCCGGGGACGACACACGGCGAACTGGTTTTCACGACAGCGTACACCGGCTACGAGGAGAGCCTCACCGACCCCTCTTACGAGGAGCAGGTGCTCACCTTCTCGTACCCCCTGATCGGGAACTACGGCGTGCGCGAGGAGCGATTCGAGTCCGACCGCGTCCACCCCCGTGCGGTCGTCGCCCGCGAGCTCACCGAGGACGTCGCCGAGTGGCTCACCGACGAGGGCGTCCCGGCCGTCGACCACATCGACACGCGCGACCTCGTGACCGACATCCGCGAGGGCGGCGCGATGCAGTGCGGCATCGCCGTCGGCGAGGACGTCACCGAGGAGGACGCGCTCGCCGAACTGGAGGCCTGCAAGGGCATGAGCGAACACACCGACATCGGCGCGCAGGTAAGCGTCGACGAGGCCGTCGTCCACGAGGGCGACGACGGCGGCGCGTACGCCGACGCGGACGTCGCGCTAGTCGACTGCGGCGCGAAGGGTTCGATCGTCGACTCGCTGGTCGCCCGCGGCGCGGACGTCCACGTGCTCCCCTACGACGCCACCGAGGCCGACGTCGAGGCCGTCGACCCCGACCTCCTGTTCATCTCGAACGGCCCCGGCGACCCCGCGAACTTCGAGGCGGCCGAGGAGCTGGTCGACACCTACGTCGGCGAGGTGCCCATCGCCGGCATCTGCCTCGGCCAGCAGGTCGTCGCCCGCTCGCTCGGCGGCACCACCGAGAAGATGGACTTCGGCCACCGCGGCGTCAACCAGCCGGTCCGCGACCTAGAGACCAACCGCGTGGTCATGACGACCCAGAACCACGGCTACACGGTCGGCGACCCCGGCGACGTCCTCGAAGTGACACAGGTGAACGTCAACGACGACACGCCCGAGGGCCTCGACAGCGACGAACTCGACGTCCTCACCCGCCAGTACCACCCCGAGGCCAATCCCGGCCCGAACGACTCGCTCGACTTCTTCGACGACGTGCTCGGGATGACCGAGCAGCGAGTCGAACCCGCGGTCGCCGACGACTGACGCGCCGACCCGCCGTTTCGACCGTTTCGGACCGTTTTCTCCGGCCGATCCCCGCGACGTAGCCGCCTCCCCGGCAGCTCCTGTCGGCGACTCGGCCCTTCCAGCCGCCACACCGACCGCTTTCCGCGCCGTCCGCGCTTCCGGAACCGTTCGCGACCGTACGGTCCGTTTTCGGGCCGTACGACCGTGAAACGGTCGGAACGAAACGGAACGATATGGGCGGATTAAGCCCGACGCGCCCGTCCCCTCTGGTATGGCAAAACAGTGTGGGAACTGCGGGATCGTCGTCGACAACAAGCAACTCGGCGGGGTCGTCCACGAGATGCCGCCGCTTCGCTGCCCCGGGTGCAACGAGTACGTCATCTGGGGGCCGGTCGAGCGCTCGAAGGCGTAAATTCCCGCCCGCGATTCTCGTTTTGCCGGCGACCCGATCGCCGCGCCGCGCTCGCCGCGTCACCGAAACGCGGCGAGCGTTCCGTACCCGACCGACGCGTAGACGGTACCGTCGGCCACCGCGAGGGCGGCGTTCGACGCGTCCGTTTCGCACTCCCACTCCACGTCGCCCAGGCCGGATCGAAGGCGTAGAGGACGCCGCCGTTGACCCGCCCCACGTCGGCGTACACCGTCCCGTCGGCGACGGCCCGGACCAGCCGCCTGCGTGTCAGACCGTCCATACGAACGGCTCTCGCGGGGGGTAAAAAAGCGTGATGAGAGACGGGAAGCGAAGAACCGAGACGAGAAGTGGAGCGAAGCGGAGAGTAGGAGAACCGGAGCTAGCGCCTCACTGTCCCCACTGGCGCCGCTGCTTCGGGCGCGAGTCGACCGAGGCGACGTCGAGCGGGTCGTCCGCGGCGTCGAGCGCCTCCAGCGCGGCGCGGGCGCTCGCCTCCGTCGAGAAGTAGGTTATCTCCTCCTCGACGGCCACCTCGAGCAGTTCGCGCTTGCGCGAGACGATGACGTCGATCTCGCCGCGCTTGGCGGCCTCGACGAGGTCGACGGCCTCCGAGAGTTCGAAGTGCTCCGTGTAGCCCTCGACCAGTTCCTCGCCGGCCTCGGTGTCCGGGTCGGGGAACTCGTCGGCCGAGAGGTCGACCACGGCGGTGCCCTCGCGCGGGATGGGCTTGCCGGTGGAGTCCTGGGCTTTGTCGTAGGCCTTGCCGAAGGAGTCGGCAGTCCCCATGACCTCGCCCGTGGACTTCATCTCCGGGCCGAGACGGGGGTCGCTCCCCGGCAGGCGGTCGAACGGCAGGACGACCTCCTTCACGCTGGTCTTGTCCGGGATCTGCTCGGCGGCGTCGAGCTCGTCGAGCGTGGCCCCGGACATCACCTTCGCGGCGAGCTTGGCGATGGGGACGCCGGTCGCCTTCGAGACGAACGGGACGGTGCGCGAGGAGCGCGGGTTGGCTTCGAGGACGTACACCTCACCGTCGCGCACGGCGAGCTGGACGTTCAGCAGGCCGACGGTGTCGAGCGCGGCCGCGATGTCCTCGGTGACCTCGCGGACGCGCGCCATCGTCTCGTCGTCGAGCGAGCGCGGCGGGATCATGCAGGCGGAGTCGCCCGAGTGGACGCCCGCGCTCTCGATGTGCTCCATCACGCCGCCGATGACGACGTCCTCGCCGTCCGCGACGGCGTCGACGTCGAGTTCGATGGCGCCCGCGAGGAAGTCGTCGACGAGGATGGGCTTGTCCGGGCTGACGCGGACGGCCTCCTCGATGTACTCCTCCAGTTCCTCGTCGTCGTAGACGACCTGCATCGCCCGACCGCCGAGGACGTACGACGGGCGGACGAGCACGGGGTAGCCGATGTCGTGGGCGAGTTCGAGCGCCTCTTCCTCGCTGGTCGCGGAGCCGCCCTCGGGCTGGGCGATGCCGAGGTCGTCCATCAAGCGGTTGAACCGGTCGCGGTCCTCCGCGAGGTCCATCGCCTCGACGCTCGTGCCCATGACCTCGCAGTCGAGGTCGCGGCGCTCGAGCTCGTCGGCGAGCGGTTCGCCGATGTCGACGGACGTCTGCCCGCCGAACTGTACCATCACGCCGTCGGCGCCGGTCGCCTCGACGACGTCCGCCACCTCCTCGGCGGTGATGGGCTCGAAGAACAGGCCGTCGGAGGTGTCGTAGTCCGTGGAGACGGTCTCCGGGTTGTTGTTGACGACGTGGGCGTCGATCCCCTGCTCACGGAGCGCGCGGACGGCGTGGACCGAGCAGTAGTCGAACTCGACGCCCTGCCCGATGCGGATGGGACCGCCGCCGACCACGACGACGCTCTCGGCGTCGGTGTCGACCTGCAGCTCGTCGTAGCCGGTCGAGACGCCGCTTGCGGCGGGCTCGCGGGCGGAGTAGTAGTACGGCGTCGACGCCTCGAACTCGCCGGCGCAGGTGTCGACCTGCTTGAACGAGCGGTCGGGCGCGGCGGACTCGACGGCGTCGACCTGCCCGCCGTCGGCCTTCGGCAGCTGGGAGGCCTCGCTGGAGTCGATGCCGGCGGCGACCTGCCCGTTCGTGAAGCCGAGCTCGGTGGCCTCGCCGAACTCGCCGTCCTGCGCCGCGACGGCGGCGTCGGCGACGTTCTTGAACCGCTCGACGTACCACTCGTAGATGCCCGTCAGGTCGACGACCTCGTCGACGGAGTAGCCGCGCTCGAACGCCTCGAAGACGGCGTACGGGCGGTCCGGTGACGGCCGTTCGAGGTACTGCGCCTCCAGCGTCTCGTCGTCGACCGCGTCCCAGTCGACGTCGGGCTCGTACTCGGAGGAGCGCAGCGCCTTGAGCAGCGACTCCTCGAAGGTGCGGCCGATGGCCATCGCCTCGCCCGTCGACTTCATCGCCGTCGTGAGCTCGAAGTCGACGTCGTCGAACTTGTCGATGGGCCAGCGCGGGACCTTGGTGACGATGTAGTCGATCGCGGGCTCGAAGGCGGCGGTCGTCTCGCCGGTGATCTCGTTGTCGATCTCGTGGAGGCGCTTGCCGAGCGCGACCTTCGCGGTCACGCGGGCGATGGGGTAGCCCGTCGCCTTCGAGGCGAGCGCGGACGAGCGGGAGACGCGCGGGTTCACTTCGACGACGCGGTACTCGCCGCCGGGGGTGCCGTCGTCGCGCCACGCGAACTGGATGTTACAGCCGCCGTGGATCTCGAGGTCGCGGATGACCTTCAGCGCGACGTCGCGCATCTCCTGATGGCCCTCGTCGGGGATGACCTGCGAGGGCGTGACGACCGTGGACTCCCCGGTGTGGATGCCCATCGGATCGATGTTCTCCATGTTGCAGATGATGATACAGGAGTCGTCGGCGTCCCGCATCACCTCGTACTCCAGTTCGACCCAGCCCTCGATGGACTCGGTGATGAGGACCGTGTCGTCCCGGGAGAGCCGGAGCCCGTGACGGACGCGCTCGTAGAGCTCGTCGATGTCGTGGACGACGCCCGATCCGGAGCCGCCCAGCGTGTACGTGGTGCGGGCGATGACGGGGAGACCGCCGACCTCGTCGACCGCCTCGTCGACGCGTTCCTGAAGGTCTGCCGCCGAGAGCTCGGCGACTGACTCGCCGTCCTCCAGCGAGACGGACGTCGACTTGGGGACCGGCTCGCCGAGCTCGTGCATCCGCTGGCGGAAGAGGTCGCGGTCCTCCGTCGCGTAGATGGTGTCGAGCGGCGTCCCCATGATCTCGACGTCGTGCTCGTCGAGGACGCCTTCCTCGGCGAGCTCGGCCGTGACGTTCAGGCCGGTCTGGCCGCCGAGGCCGGCGATGACGCCGTCCGGCTGCTCCTTCCGGATGATCTCGGCGATGGCCTCGGTCGTGATGGGTTCGATGTACACCTCGTCGGCCATCTCGGGGTCCGTCATGATGGTCGCCGGATTGGAGTTCACGAGGACGACTCGCGCGCCCTCCTCCTGGAGCGCGCGACACGCCTGCGCGCCGGAATAGTCGAACTCCGCGGCCTGTCCGATCTGGATCGGTCCGCTGCCGATGAGAAGGATAGTTCTGTCTTCTGTCTCTCCGTCGCTCATTCTATCACACCGAAGTTCGTACATCGTAATAAGCCCCACGATAGATTACGAGTAGCGAAACAGAATTTCGAATTTCGTATAGCGGGCCCGACATAGGCTCCGCCCTCGACGTAGCGCGGACAGCTCGGGAGAAATCGCGGTCGTCGGCCGGTGCCGCCGTTCGGCCGACGCTACGGTCGGTCGTCCGGCGACGCGTCCGGCGTCCCGGCGGCGCTCGCGAGCTCGCCTTCGGTTTCGTCGCCGGCCGCGCCGTCGTCGGTCCCGACTGCCGCCACGTCGGTACCCTCCACGTCGGCGGGCGAATCGTCGACCACGCCATCCGCTTCGTCGGTCGGGGCGTCGCCTGCCGCCCGGTCGCCTGTCGCCTCGTCGCCCGCTACCGCACCGCTCGGCGCCGCATCCTCGCCGAACCGCCGGGCGACGACGCCGCCGACCGCGCCGGCGACGCCCGCGAAGAGGCTGGTCCAGAGAACGGCGTCGACGAGCGGCGGCCCGGTCGACGCGCCGCCCTCCGCGACGGCGAAGAGGCTCGTCCCGACGGCGCCGACGGCGGCGTAGCCGACGAGCACGCTCGCGCCGAGCAGCGCGAAGTCGTTCCGGCCCCCGTCGAGGGTCGCGTCCCCGTGGGAACGGGCGTACAGCGCGCCGCCGGCGACGATGACGGCGAACGGGACGAGCGTGTACAGTTCGGAGGTCACGAGCGGGGGGACGGTGAACTGCGTCCAGTACTCCTCACCGAGTACCGCCACGACCTCGCCGCCCCCGGCCGTGGGCCGCTCGATCGGGACGTTGTGACCGGCGTAGAACAGCCAGCCGACGAGCTCCCACATCTGCTGGGCGCTGCCCTGCGCCACGTCGGTCAGCGGGAGTAGGTTCGTCGGACCGAGCGAGTGGTCGCCGCCGTGGACCACCAGCGCGTCGACCAGGAAGGCGATGTAGGTCGCGACGTAGGAGACGACCGCCAGCCCCGCGCCGACCGCGGCGCTTCGCTTCAGCGGGAGCGCAGTCACTCGGTCGGAAAGCGAGGGCCCGCTGTCGACGACCGGCCTGTCCGGTGCCGCCGGGGCGGGCTCGTGGGAGGCCGCGGGGCTGCGCTCTTCGGGTCCTCCCTGGGGGCGCTCGTCGGGCGCCGGCGAGTCCTCGTCGCCCCACGCCGGCTGCGACGCGGTGGACGCCTCGCCGCTCCGCCCCCCGGCGCGGCGGCCGGTGCCGTACTCCCGGCTGCCGCTCGGGGTCGAATCCGACGCCGCGCCCGGCGAACTCGCCGGATCGGTCGGTCGCGGATCGGCTGTGCTGTCATCGTCCGGGTCGGCGTCGTCAGAGGGCCGCTCGGACGGTTCGTTCGCTCCGGCGTCCGTTCCCGCGTCCGCGGCGTCGTCAGTATCGACGGCCGCCGACGCCGCCCAATCGCGGTACTCCCGGAGGTCCTCCCCACACCCGTGGCAGTACGTCACGTCGGGTTGCACCCGGGTTCCGCACTCGGGACAGTATTGCATGCCAATAAGTCGACATAGTCACATAATAAAGGTTAGCACGGTGTCAGTCGCGGCCGGATCGGGCCTCGTCCGGTCGTTCGCCGCCGTCGTGCCGAGCGCCGTCGTCAGGTCTCGTCCCGGAAGCGGTACCGGTAGGGCCGCTCGCGGATCACGTCGACGCCGCCGTCCTCGGCCCAGCGCCCGAGCACGGTCGCGACGCGGTGGGAACTGTCGACGTCGACGCCGTGTTCGGCGAGGACGTCTCGGATCTCGCTCGCCGTCAGCGGTTCCTCCGGATCGACCTCCGCGAGCACCTCGCGGATGTGTTCTCGCTCCCCCCGGTACGAGTGCATGGGAGAGAGTAACACGGCAATTATAATAAAAGATGGTCAGACAGCCGTCTGACAGGACCCGGACGCGGCTACGCCGGGGTGTCGTGTTCGTCGTCGAAATCCCGGCGCGCGCGGTACTGTTCGACGAACTCCGCGACGTCGAAGTCGAGCATCTGCTCCTCGAACTCCGTCATCGCCGCGTCGTTCTCGGCGTGACTGATCGCGTGTTCCATCAGCTCGACGACGAGTTCGACGGCGACCTCGTGCAGGCGGCGGGAGTCGAAGTCGGTGACCCACACTAGCGAGTAGCCGACGCTGCCGTTCTCCGAGACGTCCTCGCTGACGACGGCCTCGGGGAACTCCTCCATGACGATGCCCATGAGGTGGGTCGTCCCGAACTCGCCGAGGTCGTCCTCGGTCTCTATCGTCTGTCGGAGGACGTCCACGAGGAACTCGGGGAAGAAGCGCGACGGGGGGTGGATGTCCATCACGACGGCGTGGGTCTCCCCGCACGCGCAGTCGAGCTCCCGCAACCCCATGTCGAGGTCGGCGACGCGGATCGTCTCCTCGCAGGGAAGCGTCAGCTCGCCCCCCGATTCGCCCGGCACGCGCGGTTCTGCCATGCCCGCCGGTTGGGCGTTCAGGGGTAAAAGCGCCCCGACTCGGTCACTCGCCGAACCCCTCGGCCTCGGGGTCCTCGTAGTCCTCGTCTGCGTCGCCTCCGGGCTCGTCCCCGTCGGATCCCTCCGTCGCTTCCTCTTCACCGTCCGACTCGTCCGCCCCGCTCTCGTCCGGTTCGCCTCCGCGTTCCACTTCGACTTCGACCTCGATCTCCAGCCCGTCGGCCTCCAGTTCGGCCTCGGCCTCTGTCGTCTCGCCGACTTCGATCTCCAGTTCGTCGCTGTCGACCTCCACCTCTACCTCGACGTCGACCTCCGTTTTCGGTGCCATGACCGATGGAACGACCCCCGGAGTGAAAAACGGACAGGGGGAGGCGTCAGGGAAGCAGTTCGTCGTCGATGTCGGCGAACTCGTCGTCGCGCTCGTCCCCGTTCCGGAGCTGCTCGAACCCGACGGCGAGGACGGCGGCCGCGTAGACGAATGTCAGGGCGCTGACGGCGACGTTGCCGAGGTACGCGAGCGTCTCGCTCACCTCGAACACGAGCGAGAGCGGCAGGCCGGCGACGACCGTGAAGAGCACGACGACCAGGAGCAACGCCCCGAGCAGGAGCGCGACGCCGAGCCGCCGGCCGCTCGTGAGCGCCCATGACCGGCGGTACGCGCCCACGACCCCCTCGTCCTCCAAGGCGACGAACCCGACGAAGAAGGCGAACGTCACGAGGGCGAACACGCCCGGCACGACGAACAGCGCCAGCCCGACCCCCACCAGCGCGAGCAGGAGGAGGTAGCCGACGAAGCCGTGCAGGGTCGCGCGGCCGACGTTCCGGGTGACCGTACCCGGCGACGGGACGCCGTCGTCCGAGAGTGCCCGGAACGCGACGACGAACACGGCGGCCGTCGCCACGGTGGCGGCGAGCGACAGGGCCGTCGCGCCGGCGGCTGACAGCGGGAGCGAGAGCGGCCCGCCCGGATCGGGCGCGAGTTCGGGGTACTGCTCCCGGATCAGCGCCAGCGCCTCCGGGGGCTGGCTCTGCAACGCGGCGGCGCTCGCGACCTGCACGAGAAAGGCGACGCCGACGAGCGCGAGGCCCGTGCGCGAGGCCGTCCGTTCGTACCCGGTCCGGAGCGCCTCGGCGACGTTCATCTCAGGGCCAGTCGTCGCGCTCGTACTCGTCGTCCTCGTCCTCGTCCTCCGCGTCGCCGAGGTCCCACTCGGCGGCCTCCGCGGCCTCCGCTATCGTGAGGAACTCCCAGCCGACCTCCGCGGCGAGTTCCTCGTCCTCGTCGGTCGTGCCGATGAACACGTGCCGGTCGGTGTCGAACTGCTCTTTCACGCTCTCCAAGCTCTCGGCCTTGCCGCGCGGGCCGGAGAAGAAGTCCTGTCTGATCCGTTCCTTCCGCGTGAAGTTCGTCACGACGTAGGTCGGCTTGTCCGAGACGACGCCGACGTATTTGCTCCACCGGCGCGCGCCGTCGAACACGGCCGACGGACTCGCCAGTTCCTGCAGTGCCGCGAGTTCGAACGCGAGGGTCATCTCGCCGTCTCCGCCGCCATCCATACGTGAGCGTCGTCGCGGGGCGTGCAAAACCGCTTCGGTCTCCGGCAGTGCCGTCCCGTCGGGCCGATACCGGACCGGCCGGCCGGCCGCCGTCGTCTCGCCTGCGTGACCTGACCGTCGATACAGGTAACGGAACCGTAGAACTGCCCTCCTGCTTATTACCCATTAGTGCCTTCGTACCCTCACTCAGAGATCTACAGCGTGCCGTTACGCTGTCGGATGCCGTATCGCCTACAGAACGTTGCGACTATCGAAAGTCCGGTCCGCGACTCCCCCGCGCAGGCCGGCCGCCGGGCGTCCCCGTTCGCAGGGAGGGGCGGTCGCCCGCTGCGACGCCCCGCTCCCGCGATCACTCGTCGACACTCCCCTTACCCCCTAAATGAGTCAACGTACGATACCCACCGACCGATCCGACGTACTGAACCTGGACAGCGGTCTCGAAGCGCTCGACGCGAGCGACGAGTTCCACGGCTCCGTCGAGTGTCTCGACGGCGACCACTGCAACGACCACTTCGCGATGATCTACGAGAGCCGCGAGGAGCAGTTCGAGGCCGTCGTCCCGTTCGTTCGACAGGGGCTCGAAGACGGCGAGCGGTGTCTGTTCGTCGTCGACGAGACCCCCGAGCCCGTGGTGAAAGCGGCGCTGCGTGACGCCGGCGTCGACGTCGACGACGCGGTCGATTCGGGCGCGCTGTCGTTTCACGGCGTCGGGGAAACCTACCTCCGGAACGGCGAGTTCGACCCCGACGAGATGATCGACTTCTACGACGGGGCGATCGACGACGCCACCGCGGGGTACAACGCGCTCCGCGTGGTCGCCGACACGGGCTGGATCCTCGACGAGACGACGGACACGGAGAAGTTCATGGCGTACGAGTCCCGGGTGAACGACCTCTTCCGCGGCGAGGACTGCATCGCGCTGTGCCAGTACGACCGCGACCTGACGCCGCCGGACGTCCTCCGGGACGTCATCGAGACGCACCCGCATCTCATCTACGACGGCACCGCCTGCCACAACTTCTACTACACGCCGCCCGAGGAGTTCTTCGGCCCCGACGCGCCGGACAACGAGATCGACCGGATGATGGGGACGCTGGTCGACCGAACCGAGGCCCGAACGGCGCTCCAACAGCGGGAGCGGGACTTCCGCGAACTGTACGAGACGACGTCGGATCCGGACCTCGACTTCGAGGGCAAGCTCGCACGCCTCCTCGAACTCGGCCGGGAGCGGTTCGACCTGGGCATCGGCTTCCTCGCGCACGTGGACGGCGACGCGTTCCGGGTGATCGACGCGGTCGGCGACCACGAGCGGATCCAGCCCGGCGACACAGCCCCGCTCTCGGAGACGTACTGTCGGCAGTTGATCGACTCGGCCGAGCCGATGGGCGTCACCGACGCCCCCGCAGAGGGGTGGGAGGACGACCCCGCGTACGGGATCTACGGGCTCGACTCCTACGTCGGCACGACCGTCACCGCCGGCGCGGAGACGTACGGGACGCTCTGCTTCGCGGACCGCTCCCGCCGGAACGAGCCGTTCACCGACGCGGAGTACACGTTCCTCGAACTGATGGGGCAGTGGTTGAGCTACGAACTCGACCGCGAGGAGCGCGAGCGCTATCTCCGCGAGCAAAACGAGATAACCGCGAGCCCGGACATGGGGTTCGAGGAGAAGTTGCAGCAGCTCTTCGACCTCGGCTGCGAGCGGTTCGGCCTCGAATTCGGCGGGATGGCGCGCGTCGATCCCGACGCGGACGCCTTCGAGATAGAGCACGTCAGCGGCGACCACGAGCACTTCGAACCGGGCTTCGAACTCCCGCTCTCCGAGACGTACTGCACTGCCCCGATAGAGAGCGGGCGGGCGACCGGGGTGGCGGACCCGGAGGGGTACGAGGACGTCACCGTCTACCGGGAGTTCGGCCTGCAGTCGTACCTCGGGACGCACGTCGAGGTCGACGGCGGGGACGACCGGACGTTCTTCTTCGTCTCCTCCGAGCGCCGCGACGCGCCGTTCACGGAGGAGGAACTCACGTACCAGCGGCTACTGGGCCAGTGGGTGAAGTACGAACTCGAACGCGAGCGGCGCGAGCGCCGCCTCGCGACGCTCAACGACGCGAGCCGCGACCTGATGGCGGCCGAGTCGGCGACCGAAGTGACCGACTGCGTCGTCGATGCCGCTGACGGTCTGCAGATGCCGATCACGGCGGCCGCCCTCTGGGACGAGCAGGACGGCTCCCTGCGACCGGCGGGGCGCACCGACGCCGCCGAGGCGCTCGACGGCGTCGCGCCCTTCGCTGCGGGCGACGGGATCGGCTGGCGCGCCTTCGTCGAGAACGAGTCCCTCCGCGAGACGGCCCCGACAGGCGAAGGGGGCGCGATCACGGACGTCGTCGCCCATCCGATCGGGAGCCAGGGCGTCGTCGTCACCGGGACGACCGAGCCGAACGGGTTCCGATCGGCCGAACTGGAGTTCGCACAGACCGTCGCCGCAAACACGAGCGCGGCGGTCTGTCGCGCCGAGCGCGAGCGGCAGCTGCACGACCGGGAATCGACGCTCGCCGAGCAGAAGGAGTCGCTGGAGCGGCTCCGCCGGATCAACGACACCATCCGCGACATCCAGCAGGCGCTCGTCAGCGCGTCGAGCCGGGCGGAGATAGCCGAGGTCGTCTGCCGGCACCTCGCGGACGTCGGCCCGTACGACCTCGCCTGGATCGGCGACCACGACCGCGCGAGCGGCGAGGTCCGCCCGAACGAGTGGGCGGGCACCGAGAAGGGGTTTCTGGACGAGGTCGACGTCACGACCGGCGGGGACGGGGACGACCGGTCCCCGACCGCGGCCGCTGTCGAGTCCCGAGAGACCGTAGTCGTCAACCGCCTGCTCGACGACCCGCCGTTCGACCCCTGGCGACAGGCGGCGCTCAGTCGCGGGTACCACGCCGCCATCGCCCTGCCGCTCGGCCACGAGGACAGCCGCTTCGGCGTCCTCACGGTCTACGCCTCCGAGTCGGGCGTCTTCGACGATCTCGAACGCGCGGTC
The DNA here is from genome assembly GCF_003675875.1 of Halostella limicola. Lineage (NCBI taxonomy): Archaea > Methanobacteriati > Methanobacteriota > Halobacteria > Halobacteriales > Natronoarchaeaceae > Halostella > Halostella limicola. Next base: position 1,130,225 of record NZ_RCDI01000001.1, read on the forward strand.
CTGTCGGAGCTTTCAGACACCGTCGCGTACGCGGTCAACGCCGTCGAGAGCAAGAAGGCGCTGGTCAACGACGAGGTGACGGAGCTGACGTTCGAGATCGCCGAGGAGGAGTTCCCCATCGTCCGGGTCGTCCGGGAGACCGACTGCGAGTTCACCTACGAGAACGTCGTCCTGCGTGCTGACGGCGGCCTCCGCATGTTCTTCTGCACCCGGGGTGCCGCGGCCGCCGACGTGGAGGCGTTCGCCTCCGAGCTACCGATCACGGGGCTAGAGCTGCTCTCCGAACGTGAGGTCGACGGGGAGACGGTCTGCCGGTTCGAGGTCGCCCTGTCCGACGAGAGCGTCACCGCGACCGTGCTCGACCACGGCGGCAGGATCGGCGACGTTCGGCTGGACGACGACGCCGCGAGCGTCCGGGTCGACCTCGCCGCCGCCGCCGAAACGCGCGAGTTCGTCGAGATGTTCGCGTCGAAGTTCCCGTCGTCCGAACTGGTCGCCAAACACACCCGGGAGCGGCCACAGCGAACGCTCGGCCGGTTCCGCGCCGAACTGACCGAGGACCTCACGGATCGGCAACTGGAGACGTTGCAGACCGCGTACTGTAGCGGGTACTTCGAGAAGCCTCGACTCCGGACGGGGAGCGAGGTCGCGGCGTCCATGGACATCTCCCAGCCAACGTTCAACAACCACCTCCGCGCCGCACAGCGCAAGGTGTGCGACGAACTGTTCGAGGCGGAGAACTAGTTGCGGTCGACCTCGTAGTAGCCGGTGAACACGACGACCTCGCCGTCAGTGAACTCGTTCGCGGTCCGGTCGTCCAGCGGGACGCCGGTCTCGCCGTCGTCCAGCAGGCCGTACAGCCGCTGCTGCGCTCGCTCGGACAGCTCGTCGACGTGGCGGACGCGGGCGTCCGCCGGTACAGATTCCGTTCGCCGCAGTCGCAGCGCCCCCGCTGGAGCGTCGCTCGTCGTGCTTCCGGACATGTTCCGTGCAAACGCTTGGCACAGTACGGCATAAGTCTTCGTGTGGCGGAGAATTTCGGAAACGGAGGACCCGTCGAACGGAGAAAACGGCGTCGCTACGTCGGTGACGGTCGCTTACTGCTCCTTCGCGGGGGCGTCGAGCTTGTCGAGGTCGACTTCCTTCTCCAGGAGGACGTCAGTCTGGTCGCCGACGTCGCGCTCCTCGCGGACGAGCTGCTTGTAAGCGCTCTGGGGCGCGAGGTCGCCGATGAGGACGCCGCCGATGATCTTGCCGTCCTTGAGCGCGAGGCGGCGCCACTCCGTGTCGCTGTACTTGCGCTCGACGTGTTCGTCGCCGAGGGTCGGGTGGCCGAACGAGAGGAAGGGGAAGTCGAAGTGGGTGATCGAGTACGAGGAGACCCAGCGGAACGCTTCCTCCTCGCCGTCGGCGACCATGTTCTGCGCTGCGACCTGCCCTTGCTCCTTCGCGCTGCCCCACGAGCCGTTCTGGCCGTGCTCGTTGAGGATGGTGTCATAGAACCGCGTCAGGTCGCCGGCCGCGTAGATGTCGTCGACGTTCGTCTGCATGTACTCGTCGACGACGACGCCGTCGTCGGTCTCGACGCCGGTGCCCCGCAGCACCTCCGTGTTGAAGTCGAGACCGATGGCGACGCCGACGAAGTCGCTGTCGTGCTCCTCGCCGTCGGGGGTGACCGTCGCGGTGACGCGGCCGTCGTCGTCCGTGACGAAGCGGTCGACGCCGGACTCGAAGACGGGCGTGACGCCCTTCTCGCGCAGGCCCTCGTGGATGATCTCGGCGCCCTCCTCCGAGAGCGCGTAGCGCCACCAGCGGTTGCCGCGCATGAAGTAGTTGGCGTCGACGTCCTGCGCGCCGCAGATCGCCGCGAGGTCGATGCCGAGCAGGCCCGCGCCGACGACGGCGCCCGTCTCGGCCTCCTCCGCGTGCTCGGCGATCTTGCGGGCGTCCTGGAACGTCCAGAAGTGGTGGATCCCCTCGGCGTCGCTGTTCTCGACCGGGAGCTGCGTCGGCGTGCCGCCCGTGGCGACGAGCAGTTTGTCGTACTCGTGGATGTCGCCCTCGTGGGTGTGGATCTCGTGGGCGTCGGGGTCGATCTCCGTGACGTGCGTGTTCAGCGCGAGGTCGATGTCGCGCTCGGCGTACCAGTCTTCCTCGTGGATGGAGATGGGGGCTTCGGGCAGTTTCCCCTTCGCGAACTCCTTGATGAGAATGCGATTGTACAGGGCTTCTCCTTCATCGGTGATGACGGTGATGTCGGCCTCGGGGTCCTCCTCCCGAAGCGTCTCGGCCGCGGAACTCCCCGCGATCCCGTCACCGATGATTACGTACGACTGGGTCATGTTCGGTGTCTTCGGAACGGGGGTTGAAGTGGATTGCTATCTCGAACGTCGTCGGCTTGATTAGGTTCCCGTCCCTAGGTCGCTCCATGAAGATCCGCCAGAACGTTCGCCACTGGGCCGCGAAGAAGTCCCTCACCACGCCGGTCGTCGGGAACGTGGTGCGGAGCAAGCTCGTCGACCTCCACACGAGCATCTTCCTCGACAAGGCCGACGAGGCCCGCAAGGCGGAGCGAAAGGACCACCTCGACGCCTTCTTCGACGCCACCTTCGACGCCTACGTCGCCGCGCTCGAGGCCGGCTTCACGGAGGCGCAGGCCCGGGAGATCACCCACATCCAGGCCAACTTCGACTTCTACAACCGCGGCTGGACCGAGATGATGGAGTTCCCGGGCGACGAACTGGAGACCCACTACGAGCGCTACGCCGACTTCTTCGACCGGCACGGGATCACCATCGACGACCCCCTCGGCGAGTTCCGCCCGCCGGGCGGCGTCCCGGACGCGCCGTCGACGCCCGAGAAACTCGACGACCCCGAACACCCCCACGCCGAGGGCGGATTCGCCGACGACGTGTACGTGGAGGACGAGGAGGGCAACCTCGTCGTCGGCGGGCAGGACGAGCCCGCGGACGTCGATGTCTCCGACGCACCCGGGGTCGACGAGGGCAGCGAGCGCGAGGGCGAAGCCTAACCCCTACTCCTCTGCGAGCGGGTTCGACACGTCGCTCGTGACGTACTCGTGGCGCTTGCCCCGGAGTCGCATCGCCGTGAGCGCCTTGTGCGTCGCCGGGTCCGCGTACAGCGCCGCCCGGTCGCGCCGGACCCGCTCGGCCGGGACGACTGGATCCGCCAGCAGCCGGTCGAACGCGGCGTCGCACGCCGAGCGGACCGCCGCCCAGCAGTCTGCCTCGTCGACCGAGCGCTCGGCCGCCACCGCCGCCACGAGTTCTGCGAGGTGGTTCTGGAACAGCGCGTAGTACAGCTTCCGGTGGATGTCCCCCTCGCCGTCGGCGTCGAGATCCGACTCCGGATAGGGGTCCATCGAGAGGCCCCGCTCTGCCAGCCGGCCGCCGTGGACGCGGATGCCGCCGAAGTCCCGCACCAGCGTCGCGACGGGGCGCGCGCCGTCGAACGCCACGACGCTGTTCTGGAGGTGGCTCTCCAGCGCGACGCCGTACGCCGAGAGCAGACGCAGTTGCTCGGGGACGACGACGCCGGCGTACTCGCGGACGAAGTCGACGGCGGCGTCGCCCGCCCTCGTCGTTCCCGTCGCGCCCGCGTACTCGTCTATCAGGTCCGCGACCACGGGGTGGCCGGTGGCCGGGTCGTCCGCGATCAGGCTCGACGCGACCACGGGGAGCGCGCCGTCGGGCACCAGCGGATGGGCCTCCGGCGGCCGCCGGTACAGCCCCGAGAGGTGCCGCGCCTCGTCGAACGGCTCCCCCTCGACGTGCGTGCCGCCGGGCGGGTAGTAGCAGGTCGCGGCGGGTTCGGCGAGGAAGCCGAGGGTCTCGAACGACTCCCGGTCCGTCACGGCCGACAACAGGTCGGTCACCTGTGGCCCGTTCGTCACCGCGTGGGGCGACAGCGTCCGCTCGACGTTCGTCGTCTGGACGCCGATAGCGAGCTTGAGCCGCGGCGGCGCGTCGGCCGCCAGCCGGTCGGTGTCGTGCGGGACGACCGTCCGGAGGTTCAGCTGCGGCGACGCCGGGTGCGAGTAGTCGTCGACGAGCGCTACCCGCCCGTCGCGGCGCTGGTCGGCGTACCGGTCGGGGATCTCGTGGTGGTACTGCCACGGGTGAACCGGCACCACGGCGTACTCGTCGGCGTCGCGGCCGGCCGGTACGGCGCGCTCGACCGCGCCGCGAAGCCCGTCGAACGCGGCGAGGACGCGCTCGGTGAACCGGTCCGCCTCCGCGGCGCTGGTCTCTAGCGCGCACGCCCGGTCGACGGCGACGAAGCGGAGCGAGATCCGGTCCGCGAACTCGGGCGCGTACGACAGCGCGTCGGTCGCCGTCATCCCCCGCCGGATCTTGCCGCCGGGGTGGAACGGGTGCCCGCCCGTCGTGACGCGCTCGAACGCGACGGCCGGCGCGGCGGCGGGGACGCCTTCGGCCACCGCGTCGAGCGGCGAGCCTTCAGCGTCCTCGACCGCGTCGGCGTGGACGCGCTGCGCGAGACGCGCCAGCGCGAGGTTCGCGACGCTCTCTTCGAGTTCGCCGCGGATCCGGTCGGCCTGCGCGGCGTCCGCGAACGCGCCGGCCCGCTCGACGAGCGGGACGAGGTCGACCGGGTGAGCGACCGTCTCCGCGCCGTCCGCGGGCGACCACCGCCGCGCCGGCCCGGCGAACCGATACCGGTCGTAGCCGTGGACCGCGGCGACGCCCGCGACGACGACGCTCTCGCCGGCCGGGAAGGGGAGCAGCGCGAGGCGGTCCACTGTCGCCGGGAGCGGTTCAGCGGCGTCCCGCAGCGCCTCGGCGGAGAGAGCCGTCAGCGGTGAGGGGTCGTCGGGGACGCGCGGCGCGTCCACGGCGACGATCCGCGCCTCGCACAGTCCCGCGGGCGAGCCCCGTATCAGCCCGCGCACGAGCCGGTGACATATCTCGCGGCGGGCGGCCGGCAGCGCGTCGCGATAGGCCGCTTCGGGCGGCGTCGCGAGGGCGTGAACGCGCGCGTAGTGCGCGGCGGCGGCGAACGCTCCTCGTTCGGCGGCCGTCCGCGGGGTGACGGGGTTCCGGTCGCGTCGGTGGTCGTCTTCGGGCACTGGGGTCACCTGCGTACCCGTACCTCCGACGCACTCCGTGAAAATACTCGGCGTCGCGGAACGACGCGGTCCCTCGTCCAGCGGCGGGACCCGGTTCAGCGCTCGGGCGTCGGCGTCGCCCGCGTCCCCGTCTCAGCGATCCGGTCCGCGACCTCGAACCCGGCGACGATACCGCCGTTGAGGCTGCGCTCGGGGTACTGCGCCCTGCTGGCCATCCCCGCGTAGTACAGTCCCTCCGCGACTTCGTCGCCGAGGTCGTAGGGGATCACCTTCTCCAGGTAGCCCCGCTCGTACACCGGCGCGGTACGGGGGTTCCGGGCGGTCTCGATCCAGTTCACCGAGTCGCGGTCGAAGTCGGGGAAGAGGTCCTCGATGCCGTCGAGCCACGTCTCCTCGACCGCGTCGTCGTCCATCTGCCAGACGTCCTCCGCGGGGTCCTGCACGTACCGGGCGACGTAGAGCAGGTGTTCGCCGCCGTAGCGCTCGGGCGGGACGAAGTTGGTGTGCTCGATGAGCGCGCCGAAGGGGGCGTCGTCGGCGACGTTGAGCCAGTAGGTACCGGTCAGCGGTTCGTCCATCGAGACGACCGAGCAGACCGTCCCCTGGAAGTCGATGGCGCACTCGTAGCCCGCCAGTTCCTCCAGCACGTTCGGCATCGCCGCGACGACCGCGCCGTCGACCGCGTGGGTCTCTACGCCGTCTGCGGTCTCCACGGTGAGCGAGTCGACCGCCCCGCCTTCGAACCCGAGGTCGGTCACGCGGGCGTTCGTGACGACGTTCTCGCGGCCGACCGCGTCGACCAAGGCGTCGAGGAAGACGCCGAACCCTCCGTCGACGTACCCCAGTATCTCGCCGCGCAGCAGGTCGCGCTCGCCGCGGAACTTGATCCGGCCCAGTAACCAGGCGGCGCTGACGTCCTCCTTGCGGGAGCCGAACTTTGCGTCCAGAAGCGGCTCCCAGAACGTCTCGTACACGTTCTCGGTGGTGTGGTCGATCAGGAAGTCCCGGATCGGCACGTCCTCGTAGTCGGTGATGTCGCCGTAAGCGTCGAACTCGGGGACGCCACCGCGGACGTCGATCTCCATGGTCAGCATCGTGAGGCGGAACGTGTCGTACACCGAGAGGTGGGGGAACGCGGCGATCTCCCAGGGCTTGTCGAGAGGGTGGACCACCCCGTCGACGTAGTAGGCGTTCTCGCCGACGCGCCACTCGACGCGGTCGCCGATCCCCAGTTCCTCGGCCAGATCGACGATAGTCTCCTCGGACTTCGAGAGGTGGTGGTAGAAGACTTCGAGGGGATCGCCTGCCGTCTCGTAGGTCGCCGCGAGGCCGCCGACGGCGTCCCCCGCCTCGAACACCCGCACCTCGCGGCCCCGCTGCTGGAGGCGGTAAGCCGCCGCTAGCCCCGCGATCCCGCCGCCGACGATACCGATCATGCCCGTTCGTAGTTCGGGGGGTGGAATGGGTCTTTTGATGGGCGACAACCGACGCAACCGGGTGAAACGCCGGACTAGCCGTCGTATTACTATGGCCGATATCGGCGAAGCAGCAGCCGATGGTGAACGGTTCGCGCCGCAGGTTCCTGGGGTTGAGCGCCGCGAGTATGGCCGGCGTCGCGGGATGTTTCAGGTCGAACGCGGAGTCGTCCGGGACGACAGGCACCGCAGCGACGGGATCGGCGCCGGCGGACCGCTGCGGTGACGCGGCGTTCGACGGCGACGACCCCCTCGCGGTCGAGTTCGACGCACGGCGGCGGTTCGGCTGCCGCGGCGAGCTCCTCGACGGGTTCGAGGACCTCTCCGTCTGGGAGACGTACGCCGGCCGTCTCGACGCCGCCGAAGGGAGCGCATACGCCGGGTCGCAGTCCGCGCGGCTGACCGCCGCGCCCGACGACGGCCGGGCCTGGATCTACCGGAAGTTCGACTCGCCGCTCGACCTGTCGGACCGGGACCTGTCGCTCGCCGTCCGGCTGGAGGCCCCGGAGTCCGAGAGCGTGGTCGTCCAGCTGCTCGCCCCGGACCGGGAGAACCAGATCGTCCTCTCGAAGGGCGTCTGGCGGGCGGGCTGGATGCGGGTCGACCTGGGGCCGTCAGCGGTGCGGGGCGACCCCGACCTGTCCGACGTGCGCGAACTCCGGATCCAGCTGCCGGTCGGAGAGGGCGATGAGGGCCGGCTACTGGTCGACGCCGTCCGCACGACGCCGAAACCGGACCGCGGCGCGGTGATGCTGACGTTCGACGACAACCACCGCACGCAGTACGAGACCGCCTTCCCGGTCATGGACCGATACGGGATACCCGGCACCGTCGGCGTGATACACCGGGCCGTCGACTACGACGCGACGATGTCCGTAGACGAGATGCGGGAGCTTCGCGACGCGGGGTGGGACATGGCGAGCCACCCGCAGCTCGACCGGAGCTTCCGCCAGCTATCGCCCGGGGAGGGGCGGACGGCGTTCCGCGAGTCGAAGCGGTGGCTCGTCGACGAGGGGTTCGAGGACGGCGCGCGCTTTCTCGTCTGGCCGTTCGGCAAGTACGACGCGGACGCCGTCTCGGCGGCCGCGCGGTACCACTACCTCGGCTTCGCCGGCGGCGGCAGTCCGGCCGGCGCCCGCGTCACCGAGCCGCTGGTGGTCGGTCGCGTCACCGGCGACGACCCGGAGCGGACGGCGGCGATGATCGACCTCGCGGAGCGGTACAACCTACTCACCGTCGTCCGGTGTCACACCGTCGGCGTCGACGACGACAAGTACGTCTCGACCGAGGGGTTCGAGCGGATCGTCGAGCACCTCGACGCGGCCGACGTGAACGCGGTGACCCCCTCCGACCTCTGGGACGGCTGAACGGGTCACGAACGAGCGGTGCTCTCCGCTACCTTTTTGCGTTCAGTAAGGTAACTGGCCTGCATGCTTACAGTCCGCGCTCCCGCGACGAGTGCGAACCTCGGGAGCGGGTTCGACGTGTTCGGGGCGGCGCTCGACCGCCCGGCCGACGTGGTGCGCGTCGAGCGCGCCGCGGAGACGACGATCGAAGTCACGGGCGCCGGCAGCCACTACATCCCGGAGGACCCGGAGAAAAACACCGCCGGCGCCGTCGCAGAGGCGCTCGACGCCCCCGCCCGCATCAAGATCGACAAAGGGGTCCGTCCGGCGTCCGGCCTCGGCTCCTCCGCCGCCAGCGCCGCGGGCGCGGCGCTCGCGCTGAACGAACTCTACGACCGCGGCCTCTCCCGGGAGGAACTCGTCCCGGTCGCGGCGGAGGGCGAGGCGCTCGTCTCCGGCGAGGCCCACGAGGACAACGTCGCCCCCGCCCTGCTCGGCGGGTTCACGATCGCCCGCGGGGACGGCGTCACCCACGTCGACGCCGACATCCCCCTCGTCGTCTGCCTCCCCGACATCGTCGTCTCGACCCGCGACGCCCGCCGCGTCGTCCCCGAGTCCGCCGCCGTGGAAGACGTGGTCGACACCGTCGGCCGCGCCGCCTCGCTCACCGTCGGGATGACCCGCGACGACCCGGACCTGGTCGGCGTGGGAATGGAGGACAACGTCGTCACGCCGGCCCGCGCGGAGCTCATCGACGGCTACGACGCCGTCCGCGAGGCGGCTCTGGAGGCCGGAGCCACGGGCGTCACCGTCAGCGGCGCGGGCCCCGGCGTCATCGCCGCCTGCTACGAGCGCCGCCGGCGCGAGGTCGCGAGCGCGATGCTCGACGCCTTCGACGACGCCGGGATCGAGAGCCGCGCCTACCAGACCCGCATCGCCGACGGCGCCGAGCTGTACGACTGACGCCGTTCGACGGCGCTCCCGCTGGCCCCCCGACCGAACCCGTTCGGTTCCGTGGTTTTATCCGTGTTTGCGAATAACTACCACGGTATGGCCGGTCGGAGACCCGACTACGGCGAGACCTCCCTCGGCGGCGACTCGCTCCGCCTCGTCGGTCGCCGCGCAGCGGTCGCCGGCGCGGCGGTCTGCGCGCTCGCGCTCCCCGTCGCGCTGGCGGCGGCCGTCGCCCTGTTCGGCGCCGGTCCCGCGGCTCCGGCGCGAGCGGCGGCGCTGCTCTCCGCGGAGGGGGCCTTCTCGGGGCTCGAACTCGTCTTCCGCGCCGCCGCGCTGTGTACGCTCGCCGGCGCGTGGCTGCTCGGCGCCGGACTCGTGATCGAGGGGCTGTTCGAGTGACCCGGGAGGGCGCCGCGGACGCCGCGAGCGCCCTCGCCGTCGGCGCGGCGGCGGCCGCCCTCCTCCGCTGGCGCGGCGTTCCGTTCTCGCCCGGCGCGGCGACCGCCGGGGCAGTCGGCGCGCTGGCGGTCGAGTGCGCGCTCCTCACTCGCCGAGAGCGCGTCAGGGCGCTCTGGGAGCGGCCCGTCGTCCGGCGGAGCGCGACCGTCGCCGGCGTCGCCCTGGCCGTCGCTCTCGGTCTCTACGGGCCGGGGTGGACGCTGTGGGCGGCGCTCGGCGGCGTCGGGGCGTACCTCGCGGTGCTGGCGCTCGTGGCGGTGAGGCGGTACTGACGCTCGCGCTCCGTCAAAAACGGGAGAAGAACGGGAATCCGGTTCAGACGCCGCGGTCCTGCAGTTTCTCTTCCTCGGGGAGGTCGGCGTTGGCGTCCCCGCGCATGCCGCTGCCGATGTCCTTGCTGATCTCGGCGAGCGCGTCGGGGTCGTCCCAGTTGTTCGTCGCCTGCACGATTGCCTCGCCCATCGCCTCGGGGTCCTCCGCGCCGAAGATGCCGCTGCCGACGAAGATGCCGTCGCAGCCGTGGTGAATCATCAGCGCCGCGTCCGCGGGGGTCGCGATGCCGCCCGCGGCGAAGTTGACGACCGGCAGGCGGCCCTGCTCCGCCGTCTCGTGGACGAGTTCGGCCGGGGCCTCGTGCTCGCGGGCCCACTTCTCGCGCTCCTCGTGGGTCATCCCCTGCAGCTTCCGGATGGAACCCTTGATGTTGCGCTGGTGGTGGACGGCCTGGTTCACGTCGCCGGTCCCGGCCTCGCCTTTGGTGCGGATCATCGCCGCGCCCTCGGAGATGCGCCGGAGCGCCTCGCCGAGGTTGCGCGCGCCGCAGACGAACGGCGAGGTGAAGTCCCGCTTGTCGATGTGGTAGCGGTCGTCCGCGGGCGTCAGCACCTCGCTCTCGTCGATCATGTCGACACCGATCGACTCCAGGATCTGCGCCTCCTTCGTGTGGCCGATGCGGGACTTGCCCATCACCGGGATCGACACCTCGTCGATGATCGCTTCCACGTCGACGGGGTCGGGCATCCGAGCGACGCCGCCGCGCTTGCGGATGTCGGCCGGGACGGCCTCGAGCGCCATCACGGCGACCGCGCCGGCATCCTCGGCGATGCGGGCCTGCTCGCGGTTCACGACGTCCATGATGACGCCGCCTTTCTGCATGCGGGCGAACCCCCGCTTGACGAGTTCCGTGCCGCGTTTGAGCTCCTCCAGATCGGTCTCTTCCGCCATGCTCGCCCCTTCGAACCGCCGGCACTTACAGGTGTCCTTTCCGCGACCGGACGAAACCGCTAGGGTTTTGCGCCCCGTCTCCGTGGTCGGAGTCGATGCGTTCGCTCCCCGAGTGCCCGTCGCTCCCGTGGTACGTCGCGCCGCTCCCCCGGAAACTGGAGGACGTCGGCCTGCGGTTCGCGTGGCTCATCGTCGCTATCAACCTCCTCGGGACCGCCTTCGGCTTCTGGTACTACGGCTTTCACCCCCTCCCGCCGTCGGACCCGCTGATCACCGGCCAGTTCGCCATCGAGCCCGTCATCCTGTGGCCGCTGGTGCCCGACAGCCCCGTCGCGACGCTGTTCATCGCCGGCGCGTTCGCCGCCTGGAAGCTCGGCCGCCCGCAGGAGTGGCTCACCGCGCTCGCCTTCTTCGGCTGCCTCAAGCTCGGCTTCTGGACGCCGTACACGCTGCTGGTGTTCAAGGCCGACTTCTCATACCTCCACTGGGCGATGTACAACTTCCTGTTCTGGAGTCACCTCGCGATGGTCGTCCAGGCGTTCGTCCTCTACCGCTTCGCCGACTTCCCGGTGCGGGCCGTCGCCGTCGCCCTCGGCTGGTACGCGCTCAACGACGTGGTCGACTACTTCGTCCCCGTCGTCGGCACGCCGCATCACACGCTCATCCCCGCCGAGGAGATAACGTCGAGCGGCGTCGTCCACACCAGCCCCGCCCACGAGTACGCCGCCGCCGGCGCGGTCGTGCTGACGCTGCTGGCGACGTTTCTGGCGCTCGCGACGCGGGTGAAGAAGCTGGAGCGGCGGCTCGAAGAGGGTGAAACGACTGCTTCAGCCAACCCCTGACTTATGCTCCCGGCGGCCGACGGTTTCGCGTGATGAACCGACGCGAGGCGCTCGCTTCCGTCGCCGCGGCGCTCGTCCCACCCGGTTGCCTCGGAACGGCGGCGGACGACGGGACGACGACACCTGATCGGAGTATCGACGATATCACGGTGACCAACGAGACACCCGAGCGGACGACGTTCTCCGTCTCGGCTCGGGACGTCGGGACCGACGCCCTCGCGTTCGAGGACCGCGCGACGCTCGAACCGGACGGCGAGGACGGCGACTACCGGGCGTACGCGGACGTTCTGAACGACGGGACGGCGTACGAGATACTCGTCGAGACCGAGGGCACCGAGGCGTCGTTCGAGTGGGGCGGGGAGACGGACGACAACCGGGGACTCCGCGTCGATCTGACGGCCGACGCCATCGAGTTCACGCCGATAGTTCACTGAGTGCGTCGGCACCGCCGACAGTACGTCACTGCTGAACCGCAGACACACCGGGAACGCCCGGTGAGCCGACTAGTTCCGTACGACGACGATCGCCGACTCCGTCTCGATCATCTCGCCCTCGCCGGAGTAGGTGCGCTCGCGTTCGACCTCGAACAGGTCCTCGCCGAGTTCCTCGCCCGCGACGTGCAGGGTGCCGCCCTCGATCTCGAAGTCGCCGCTCTCGATGGCGGCGTCGATGTCGCCGACCTTCTCGCCGTACTGCGGGCCGACCGTCGAGTAGTCGAGGTCGACGCTCGTGATCTCGGTGGTGGTCTCGGGGTCCTCGTCGTACGCCTCCAGCGCGTCGACGTGCATCACCTCGGCGATGGCGTCGGCCATGCCGGCGACGTCGCCGTACACCTCGACCGCGTCGAGTTCGGCGTTGAGCGCGAGCTGGTGCTCGGTCTTGTACTTGCGGAGCGCCGAAACGACCTCCATCGCCGTCTCGCCGGCCGCGAGGTCGGCCTCGTAGCCGCGCGGCTCGGGCCAGTCAGTCGTGTGGACGCTGTCGTCGCCGTGCATCGACCGCCACAGCTCCTCGGTGACGTGGGGCAGAAGCGGCGCGAACAGCTTGCAGAACGTCCGGTGGGCCGTCCGCAGCGCGAACGCCGTCGAGTCGGTGTCGCGGTTCTTCGCGATCTCCAGGTAGTCGTCGCAGAACGTGTTCCAGAAGAACGTCCGGAGGTTGTCCCGGGCCTTGGCGTACTCGTGCTCGCGGAACTGCTCGGTCGTCTCCGCGACGACGGCGTCGAGTTCGGCCAGCAGCCACTCGTCGATCGGGTCGAGTTCGTCCGGCTCCTCGACCTCGGCGGGCGTCAGCTGGTCGACGAGCTTCGAGGCGTTCCAGAGCTTGCGAAGCAGCTTCTCGCCGGCGACGATGTCCTTCTCCAGGTACGGGAAGTCGTCGCCGACAGCCGACGAGGCGGCCCAGTAGCGGATGGCGTCGACGGGGTACTCGCCGACGACGTCGTCAGGGTCGACGACGTTGCCCTTCGAGGAGGACATCTTCTCGCGGTTCTCGTCGAGCACGTGGCCGTTGATGAGGACGCCGTCGAACGGTACCTCGCCGGTGTGCTCGTAGCACTTGACGACGGTGTGGAACAGCCAGAAGCTGATGATGTCGTGGCCCTGCGGGCGCAGGTCGAACGGGTAGAGTTCGGGGTTGTCGAGATCGCCCTCGGCGAGTTCGCCGTCGCCGAGGTTCTCGGGCTCCCAGCCGGCGTTGATGAGCGGCGTCAGCGACGAGGTCGCCCACGTGTCGAGGACGTCGTCCTCCGGTTCGAACTCGTCGTGCCCGCACTCGGGGCAGGCGTCGGCCGGCGGGTCGTCGGCGAGCGGGTCGACCGGGAGGTCCTCCCGGTCGGCCATGACCTCCTGACCGCAGTCCGCGCAGTACCACACCGGGAACGGGATGCCGGAGTCGCGTTGGCGGGAGATGAGCCAGTCCCACTCCAGCCCCTCGATCCAGTGTTCGTACCGCGTGAACATCTTCTCGGGGAACCAGTCCATCTGCTGCCCGGCTTCGAGGTACTCCTCTTTGTGGTCGAGCACCTCGATGTACCACTGCTCGGAGACGCGGAACTCAACGTCGGTCTCGCAGCGCTCGTGGACCTGGACGGCGTGGGTGTGTTCCTCGCGGTCGACGAGGTGGCCCGCCTCGTCCAAGTCCTCGGCGATGGCCTCGCGGGCCTCCTTCGTGCTCATGCCCTCGTAGTCGCCGGCGAGGTCGGTCATCGTCGCGGACTCGTCGATGGCGACCCGCAGCGGCAGGTCGTGGGCCTGGTACCACTCGATGTCGTTCTGGTCGCCGAAGGTACAGCACATGACGACGCCGGTCCCCGTCTCCAGGTCGACGCGGTCGTCCTCGATGATCGGGACGGTGTGGCCGAACAGCGGCACCTCGGCCTCCTTCCCGATCAGCTCCTCGTTCTCGTCGTCCTCGGGGTGGACGAAGACGGCGACGCAGGCCGGGAGCAGTTCGGGACGCGTGGTGCCGATGACGAAGGAGTCCCGACCGCTCTCTGTCGGTTCAGTCAGGTCGAACCGCACGTCGTTGAAGTGGGTGTGGCGCTCGGCGTCCTCCTGTTCGACCTGCGAGATTGCCGTCTCGCACTCGGGACACCAGATCGCGGGCGCCTTCTTGCGGTACTCGCGGCCCTGCTCGTACAGATCGAGGAACGAAAGCTGGGAGATCCGCTGGACCTCGGGACTGATGGTCTTGTAGGTCCGGTCCCAGTCGATCGACATCCCCAGCCCCTGCATCTTTTCCGTGAACTCGGCCTCGTACTCGCGACAGACCTCGCGGCACTTCTCCTGGAACTCCCGCCGGGAGAAGTCCTGGTGGCGGATACCGAGTTCCTGCTCGGTGAGGCGCTCGGACGCGATGCCGTTGTCGTCGTAGCCGAACGGGAACAGCACCTCCTCGTCGGCCATCCGGTGGAAGCGGGCGGCGAAGTCCTGCAGCGTGTGGGCGTACATGTGGCCCATGTGGAGGCTCCCGGAGACGGTCGGCGGGGGCGTGTCGATGCTGTACACCGTGTTCGGGTCAACACCGGGGTCGCCTTCGTACGCGTACGTCTTGTTCTCCACCCAGTGCTGCTGCCACTTTTCCTCGACCGTCTCGGCGTCGTACTCGCCGTCGGGGCCGTCGTCTCGTTGTTCCGTTTCTGCGCTCATGTTATCAGTTTGCGACGTTCTATTGTCTGGTTGGTTCGGGGCCGTTGCGACCGGACGAGAATGGGAGATGGTGGGGCTAGGGGGCCCCTACACGTACCGGTACGGCGACGGCGCGCTCGGGCCGCCCGTCCGGGTTCCTCCGGCGCATTATCGTATGAATCCCCTCGTTCGGATTTAACCTTTTTGTCCTGTCGACGCGGGCGGACCGGCGGGCGGCGGTCCGCCGTCGGCCCACCGTCAGAACCTCGACCGTCGGCCGGCCGCAAAGTCACTCGCCCTGCCCTTCGTCGGCCCCGCCGCGGTTGGCGGGGTCGTCCGCGTGGTCGTCGCCCGCGTCGTGATCGTCGTCCGCGTGGTCGTCACCAGCGTCGCTCGCGTCACCCCCCGACTGGTCGCTCTCGTCGTCCTCGTCCCAGTCCTCGACCATCGCTTCCGCCTGCCGCGTTTCCGCCTCCGGTTCCGGCGCCTCGCCGACCGCCGCTCCGCCCTGTTTCGCCAGTCGTCGCTCGAACCACCGCCACTCGCGGGAGAACTGGTTCGTCTCCTTTAGGTCCCACACGTCGGCGTCGCGGACCGGGATGCCGATCCGGTACGACTGTATCATGTTGATCAGCCAGAGGACGACGCTGACGCCGATGAGCAGGGCCCCTATCGAGGCGACGATCTGGTGTGGGTGGTAGATCTCGGGGTACTCCGCGTAGCGCCGCGGCATGCCGTCGTTGCCCATCACCAGCATCGGCAGGAACGTGAGGAGGACGCCGGGGATCATGGTGAGCGCCTGGGCCCTCGCGAGGCGGCGGTCGTACAGCCGGCCCGTCAGCAGGGGGAACCAGAAGTAACTCGCCGCGAACATCGAGAACGGGATGATCGCCATGATGATGAGGTGGAAGTGACCGACCACGTACAGCGTGTCGTGCACGCGCATGTCGTACGGTATCACGGCGGTGAAGACGCCGGTGACGCCGCCGATGGCGAAGATGCCCACCCCCGCCGCGCAGAACAGGAACGGCGCGGAGAGGCGGAGCCGCCCGTACCACATCGTGGCGATCCAGTTGAACGTCTTCACGGCGCTGGGCACGGCGATGGAGAGCGACGTGACCATGAACGCGGCGCGCAGCTGGGGGTGCATCCCCAGCACGAACATGTGGTGGGCCCAGACGCCGAACGACAGCACGCCGATGGCCAGCGTCGAGTAGACGACGAAGCGGAAGCCGAACAGGTGCCGCCCCACCAGCTTCGGCAGCACGTAGCTGATGAGGCTGAACGCCGGCAGGACGAGGATGTACACCTCGGGGTGGCCGAAGAACCAGAACAGGTGCTGCCACAGCTCCGGCCCGCCGCCCTCGACCGCGAAGAAGGACGTCCCGAAGTTGCGGTCGAGCAGCAGCATGACGAGCGCACTCCCGAGCACCGGGAAGGCGAACAGGACGATCGCGCTCGTGGTGAGCATCCCCCACGAGAAGATGTCGAGGTTCGCCCAGCCGACGTCCTCGTCGCGCTCGCAAAACACCGTGACGATGACGTTGATCGCCGCGATGGTCGTCGCGATGCCGGAGAGGTGGAGGCCGAGCAGGGTCACGTCGATCTGGGGGTTCGCCATCTCCGCGGTCATGGGCGTGTACATCGTCCACCCCATCTCGACCGGGCGCATGTCCAGCAGTATGGGGACGGAGACGCCGACGAACTCCAGGCCCTTCCCCAGCACCTCCGTGATGAGGCCGCCGCGGACGAGCGCGAGCGACGGGGGCAGCAGCCAGAACGCGATGGCGTTGATCCGGGGGAACGCCATGTCGTCGGCCCCGATGAGGATCGGGAGGAAGTAGTTCGCGATCCCGGTGAAGACCGGGGTGACGAAGAAGAGCAGCATCGTCAGGCCGTGGGTCGTGAACAGCGCGTTGTACGTCTCGACGTCCCAGACGGTCGTCGTCGGCGTCAGCAGCTCCGTCCGGATCATCATCCCGTCGACGCCGCCCCACAGCGCGGCGACGGTGCCGAGCAGGAGGTAGAGCACGCCGATGTCGCGGTGGTCGACCGTCGTCAGCCACCGGACGACGAAGTTGGCCGGTTTCTCCGTCCCGACGTCGAGGCCGGTGACGTACCCGCCGTCGCGTCGCGGTCGCTTCGGACGGCCGCGCCACAGCGCGACGGTTGCGAGCGCGAGCAGTGCTCCCCCCAGCAGGACGATCCCCGGTATGCGGCCCATTGACTACCACCCCCAAATGACGTCCGTCCCATCCACGCGCATCCGGAAATACGGGCGGGGCACCCGTCGGCTGGCGGATCATCTCGCGGCGTCGGACGGTTCAGTCGGGAGCGGCGGCCGCCCCGCGGACTCAGGCCGCTACCACGCCGCGGGTTCGCCCCGCGCGGTCGGCGTCTCCCCCGTGAGGTAGCCGTAGACCGCCCCCAGCGTGAACCCGTACGCCCAGTGGGCGAGCAGCGTGAAGACGAGATACACGACGAGGATCGGCCCGTCGAGGCCGCCGCTGCCGGTGATCACGAACACCACCCACAGCGCGGTGGCGAACACGGCCCCCTGCGCGGCCGGGTCCGGGCCGCGCGGCAGGTACGGCCGGAGCGCGAGGAAGGCGAGGGGCCACACGACCACGCCGGCGAACGAGTAGATGACGAACCCGAGGAACCGCTGGCCGGGGAGGCCGACGAAGCGCGCGACGGCGTCGAAGAGGTGCATCGCGTAGCGCATCTGGACCTCCAGCATGATCAGCGTCCCCGAGATGACGCCGGTCGCTACCACCCCGGCCGCGATGACGCTCACTACCCGTTGCGTGTCCATGCGACCCGGTTCCACGCGAGGCGAGTTAAGGCTACGCGCCCGCGCCGGTCACTCGCCGTCCCAGTGAAGCACGGCGAGCGAGTCGTTCGGGTACCGGACCGCGGCGTCGAGGTAGTCGGCGAGGCGGTCGACGTGTTCGTTCTCCGTCGCGGGTCCGCCGTCGACCCGGAGCGTGATCCTGTCGCGATCGACGAGGTCCGTCTCGCGCTCCATGACGAGCGAGAACAGCTCCCCCGGGCTGACGGGCGTCCCGTCAGCGATGCGCTCCTCGATCCCGGACAACGACGAGTTCACGTCGGTCTCGACCTCGAAGGTCACGTCGACCTCGACGTTCGACGAGAGCTGCTCGACCGCGTATGCCGTCTCGGCCCCCCGAACCGCGGGTTCGAGGACGCGCTCGAAGTCGACGCCCTGCTCTTTCAGGCCGATGTAGGCGAACGACACCATCGCGGCGAGACCGTCGAGGAACGCCTCGTCCTCCGCGACGGCGTCGAACACCTGCCGCCGGTCCCGTCCGTCGAGGTAGTGGACCAGCAGGTCGAAATCAAGGATCCCGTTCTCGATCCGGCGCCGGATCCGGGCCGCGGCGTTTCGCTTCGACTGTTCGTGTTCCATCTCGACTTCGCCCAGCAGGAACTCGCGGTCCGCCTCGGTCAGCAGCCCGCGCTCCCGGTCGGTGTCCGTGTTCATAATCGGGATTCGATTATACGATACTCCATTACCGGCGAACCTATATCAATCCCGGGTCCGCACCACCCCACCATGACGACTCGGGCCTCCCCCACCGCTGCGGGATCGCCGCTCGCTTCGGCGACGGCAGCGAACGGCCGCAGATGCACCGGCGCTCGCCGCGAGGTGCGATGAGCGTGCCGGACGGACTCGCGGACCGCTACGCGCGGTTTCTCGCGGCCCGGTACCGCCTCGTCGCCGTCGCCGTCCTCGTGCTCACCTGCGCGGTCGCGGCCGGCGCGGTCGTGGGCGAGTCGGAAGACGGCGGCATCGGCCAGTTCGAGACCGAATCCGCGGAGCAGGCGGCGCTCGACGAGATCGAGCGGGACTACCCCGCCGACGACGCCGTCGTGGCGCAGGTGGTCGTCCGCGACGGGAACGTCCTCTCCCGGGAGTCGCTGCTGGAGAGCCTGCGCCTGCAGCGATCGATGCGCGCGAACGACTCGGTGAACGCGACGCTTCGCGACGACCGGGCGCCGGTCGCGGTCGTCGTCGTTGCCCTCCTGCTGGCGTCCGCCGGGGCCTACGGCGCGACCGGCATCGAAACGGAGTTCAACCGCGCGGACTTCCTGCCGGAGGACGCCCCCGACTGGGCCAAGTCCCTGCCCGGCCCGCTGGCGGCGGGCGACTTCGCGGTCCGGGAGAACGCCGCGTTCCTCGGCGACAACTTCCGCCAGCGCGGCGGGAACGGGGAGGCGCAGGTGCTGCTCAGGGGGAACGTGACCGACCCGGCGACGCTCCGGGCGCTCGACGCGGCGACGCGGGACCCCGACCGCGGCGGGACCGTCGTCGTCCGGGGCGACGGGACCGCCGCGATCGACGGGCCGCACACGCTCGTCCGCGAGGTGGCGGCGGAGAACGAGACGGTCGCGGCCGCCGTCGACGCCCGGGACGCGGACGGCGACGGGCTACCCGACGAGGACGTCGCCGCCGTCTACGACCTGACGTACGACGCCGCGCCCGACCGCGCTGCCGCGGTCCTCGCTCGCACCGGCGACGGGGAGTACGCCTCGGCGCGGCTCACGGTCGGCGTGCGCGCCGACGCCTCGGCCCAGACCGTCGCCGGGGACGTGCGCGCGGTGGCCGACCGGGTCGAGGCCGACGCGCCGGTGACTGCCGTGGCGACCGGCGGGCCGGTGATCACCGCCGTCCTGCAGGACGCGCTCCTCGAGACGCTCGTGCAGGCGTTCGCGGTGACGCTCGTCGTCATCGGGGTCCTCCTGACGGCCCTGTATGCCCGGCGACACGGCGCTCCCGAACTGGGGGTCGTCACCCTCGCGCCGGTCGTGGTCGCGCTCGCGTGGCTCCTCGGGACGATGTCCGTCGTCGGGATCCCGTTCAACAGCGAGACGGCCGTCATCACCAGCCTCGCCATCGGGCTCGGGGTCGACTACAGCATCCACCTCGGCGAGCGGTTCGTCGACGAGCGAGAGCGGTCGGACGACCTCCGGACGGCGCTGACGGCCGCGACGACGGGGACGGGAGGCGCGCTGCTCGGGAGCGCGGCCACGACCGCCGCCGGGTTCGGCGTGCTGACGCTCGCGCTCGCGCCGCCGCTCCGGCGCTTCGGCACCGTGACGGGGATCTCCATCGTCTACGCCTTCGTCGCCTGCGTCACCGTACTGCCGTGCCTGTTCGTCCTCCGCGAGCGGGTCAGCGAACGCCTCGCCTGACGGGTTCGCTCGACCCCGGCGCGGGCGGTCCGGTCACTGCGGGTCGTCGGACTCGTCGGAGTGCGCCCGCACCCACAGCTCGCCGATGCGCGAGAGCCGCGTCCGGTAGGACTTCCCGTGGGACTCCTGCTCGATGTACCCCTTTCCGCCCGGCCCCAGCCGGTCGACGTTGTAGATGACCTTCGACCGGAAGCTGTCGGTGTACTCCTCGTTGAGCTCCGCGGCCAGCGACTCCGCCAGCTCCGAGACGGACTCGAACTCGCCGCGCTCGCCGAGCTTGTAGAGGATGAGCTCCTCGAACGGCTTGACGTTCGAGAACGAGGCAACGGGGAGCTCGACGATGTGGTCGCCCCCGATCTCCTTCGCACCGATGGTCGTCCCGCGCTCGTCGAACTCCGCGAGCAGGTCGCGGGCGCTGTCGAGGCGGTCGTCCACGCGCTCGTCGTCCACCCCGTCCTCGCGGAGGTCCTCGAGCAGGTCCATCTGCGCCCGGAGCTCCTCGGCGAGTTCGGTCTCCAGGTACTTCTCCGGCGCCGTGTAGTAGGTGTGGATCTGGTCGCGGTCGCCCTCGCGCTCGACCATGATCGAGTGGGCGGCCGTCGCGAACGCGAAGCTCACCGTGCGGGGCATCGCGCTGATGTTGACCCACACCTCGTTGCCGCCGTCGAGCTCCGCGTTGATCAGGTCGTACGCCTGCTTGAACGCGCTGTCGTAGTCGTACACGTCCGCGACGACGACGCGCTCCGTGCTCGCGCCCAGCAGGTTCCGGAAGTCCTTCTCCAGCTTCTCCGAGAGGTTCTGGGAGTACTCCACGTTCGCCTGGCTCCCGATGGCCCCCTCCAGCAGGATGACGCGGTCGACGTCCAACTGGTCGCGCACGAGCGGCGCGATCAGCCGGTCGTAGTCGAACCCGACCGGGACGATGTGCGTCTGCATACGTGGGACGTGGGGTTGGCGCTTATATAAAGCACCAGCATCCCGACCACTCAATTGCACATCGCCAATCCCGACCACTCAATTGCACATCGCCAATCCCGACCACTCAATTGCACATCGCCAATCCCGACCACTCAATTGCACATCGCCAATGTGCTCCCTCCGCTACGTATAGGGCTTCGTAAGAATCGATGCCCGAAGGGGCCTTAGTGGTTCCCCTCAGGATTGCGGGAAATGACGAAGGAATTAAGAGAAATTCTCCTATACGAAGTGAGTCCGAGTTTCGGAATCCTCTCTAATGGGTACGATAGTCAGTCTTCTGAAAGAAGCGGAACAACACATCGAGGAGGCGCAAAGACAAAGGAACGGGTTAGTTTGCCGCCTCGATGAATTGATCCAGTTCGGAGGACTGGTAGTTGGAACACTCGACAGCGTCCGCGAGCGCACATTTAGTCACCCGCTCTCCGAAATTCCCTATTTTCGAGAGCATTTTCAGCGCATCACGCGGGGTACTACAATCTCAGAGTGCTGGGTAGATGGAAGCTCTCAGAAACAAGCGATAACCTCGAACAATCCAGTTCATCGAGGGCAGGGAGACCCCAAAAAGTTCGTCATCTGGAAGGTGCTACTGAAGAATCAGGTTCACACTGGAATCTATTAGTCTGGCTCCCGTCGAACTTATATGGTTGAACTGGACAACGTGGACCGGGGTATCCTGCACGAACTCCAGCTCGATGCGCGGAATCGGACCGCCAAAGAGATCGCTGACAAGGTTGATACGTCTGCCAGCACTGTTCGGAATCGAATTGAAGAACTCGAAGCCAATGGGATTATCGAAGGCTATCACCCGAAAATCGACTATGAGAAGGCGCACCTCCCGCTTCAGATCCTGTTCGTCTGCTCAGCACCGCCGTCGGAACGGTCAGAGATGGTCGAACAGATACTTGACATTCGTGGTGTGGTGGACGTTCGGGAAACATTAACTGGCAATCGGAACCTCTACGTCGAGGCAGTCGGGACCGACACAGGCGATACTTCCCGCATTACCGACGCTCTACACGACTCTGGCCTCTTGATCGAGAGTTCTGAAATCCTTCGCCAGCGCCGGGTGCAACCATTCAATCATTTCTTCTTTACTGATCCGTACGACAACCAGGACGATACTGACGACAACGAGTGAACGCACACCGTTTGACCGCTCGACGATTGTGGAAAACACAATTTCACGGATGTATTTTGAGATAATCAACACTGCCCTGTGTGGGAACCTGAAGTAGAGCGACTGAGACTGCGGAATACATAAAGTATAATATATTAGCAAAACAATGCTTATCCCGCTCACGGCCTTCCATATAGGTATGACCAAGCCCTCAGAAATGGAACCGACGGAGTTTGACACGGGCGGCAACCGACAAGACGAACTCTTTGACGTGCTGTCTCATCAACGCCGGCGATTCCTACTTCACGCTTTGCAGACCGCTGAAACACCGGTTCAGATCGAGGAGTTAACGACGGAACTCGTGGTGTGGGAGACCCAACAACCTGTTCCCAACCGCTCCGGCGATGACAGGACTGCGATTGAGGTTTCTCTGGTACACAACCATCTCCCAAAGATGGCCCAGGCGGGACTCATTAGATACGACGAGACTGAACAGACAGTGATGCTTGCTGACCGGACTGATGAGGTCAAAGCGCACCTCCAGACGATGGCAAGCGACTAACCACTGATAGCGACTATGAACTTCATTGCCAAGTGGATAGGCTCGGTTGAGAGGAGGTTCCGGAGTACTACTGACCAAGAGGACACGGGAAATGACACAGAGACGCCACCGCGAGATGAGTCACGATCATCGTTGTTCTACTGTCCGGATTGCACAACGGTCTATATCGATACAGACAAAAACACTTGCTTGACCTGTGACACGCCCGTCGATCAAATTCAATCGACGTTAGCTAAAACGGTATAGTTCTATACTGAGTGTCAGTCTTTCATCCTTATCTATCCTGAGTTTCGCTTCATCGAGGAGACGGAAGCTACTGGCCTATCAGTGGTGTGCAGATCAAACGGAGTTCACCCCTTGCTTGAGACGCCGGAATTGACGGGTCTTGGATACGGGAAAACCGAGAGAATGGAGGGACTGTTCCGAAGCAACTTATACGCGATCTGTCCTTCCAGTCGTCGGCGTTCGAGACGTCGACCTCGATCTCGATCCCGCAGCCCTCGCAGTAGAACGGGACCGTGCGGTACCCCGGCTGGAACTCCTCCCATTCGCCGTGCTCGTCGCACTCGACGCGGATCCCCCGCTCCCGGCCGTCGGGAACCTCGACGGTGTACTCTGTCATGCCTGTCTCACCCCCGTTCCGGCTGTGAGATCGCTTTGTGGAGGGAGCACGTAAAGGTGGTCGCAGGGGTTCGCGGGGTGCATCCTTATCACGGCTGCCGCGGAACGTACTGGAGTTATGAGATTTCTCGTCTGCTCGCTCGACGCCGCCCTCGCCGGCGACCTCGCGTGGCAGCTGCACCGGGAGGGACACGACGTGAAGTACTACGTCGAGTCCGAGACGGACCAGGACATCGCCGACGGGTTCGTCCCGAAGACCGACGACTGGCGCGCGGAGGTCGACTGGGCCGACGTCGTCATCTTCGACGACATCTGGGTCGGGGACGGCGTCGGGTCCGGCGCGATCGCCGAGGAGCTCCGCGAGGAGGGCCACGCGGTCGTCGGCGGCACCCCGAACACCGACCGTCTGGAGGAGGACCGCGGCTACGCGATGGAGGTGCTGGAGGAGAACGGCGTGCCCACGATCCCGCACCGGGAGTTCACCGACTTCGACGAGGCGGTCGCGTTCGTCGAGGCGAACCCCGCGCCGTACGTCGTGAAGCCGCTTGGCGAGGTCCAGAACGTCAAGCGCCTGCTGTACGTGGGACGCGAGGACGACGGGAGCGACGTGGTCGAGGTCCTCCGGGCCTATGAGAAGGCCTGGGGCCACCGGATGAAGGGGTTCCAGCTACAGCGACGCGTCGAGGGCGTCGAGATCGCGGTCTGCGGCTTCTTCGACGGCGACGAGTTCGTCGAGCCGATCAACTTCAACTTCGAACACAAGAAGCTCTTCCCGGGTAACGTGGGACCGTCGACCGGCGAGATGGGAACCTCGATGTTCTGGGCGGGCCGCAACGAGCTGTTCTCGCGGACGCTCGGCCAGTTAGAGAGCTGGCTCGCCGCGGAGGGGTACGTCGGGAGCATCGACGTCAACTGCATCGTCGACGAGTCGGGGGTGTATCCGCTGGAGTTCACGCCCCGGTTCGGCTACCCCACCATCACGCTGCAGGAGGAGTCGTTCGAGTCCGACACCGGACAGTTCTTCTACGACCTGGCGCACGGGAACGACCCGGAGCTAGCGGTTCACAACGGCTACCAGATCGCCGTCCGCGTCGTGCTCCCGCCGTTTCCCTTCGACGACGAGGAGACCTACGACGAGAGTTCGCGCAACGCCGCCATCGTCTTCGACGCGGTGGACGGACCGGGCGACGCGGGCGACCCGCCCGAGGGCGTCCACATCGAGGACGCGAAGCGGGTGCCCGTCGACGGCGCGACCGCGGCAGCGGACGGGACGGTTCCCGACGGGCAGTGGCGCGCCGCGGGCGAGTCCGGGATGCCGCTGGTCGTCACCGGGAAGGGCGAGACCATGCGGGCGGCGCGGGAGCAGGCGTACGACCGGGTCGACGACGTGCTCCTGCCGAACTGCTACTACCGCGACGACATCGGCGAGCGGTGGATAGACGGCGACGGCGACCGCCTGGGGGCGTGGGGCTACCTCGGCCCCTGACGGCTCGAGTCGGCTGCCCCCGACGCGTCAGTCCGCGCGCAGGCCGTCGAAGTAGACGCTCGCGTCCTCCTCGGCCGCCGCGGAGGTGGCCGCCGAGGCTGCGACGGTCAGCACCAGGCCGACCAGCATCCCGACGACGCTCGGGGTCCACCCCCCGTAGTCCGCGGGGAACGCCCCGACGAACACGTGCGCCGCGTAGAACAGCTGGCTCGCGACGATGCCGACCGTGATCCCCGTCCGGGTGGTCCGGCGCCAGTACAGCGCGACGGCGACCGGGAGCGCGAGCTGGGCGAACCCGCCGAACGCGGCGTCGCCGATCTGGAACAGCGTCGCCGGCCGGGTGAGGCTGACGAGGAACGTCGCGACGGCGAAGGCGACGACGCCGACCCGGGCGACCAGGTCCTCCTTGCGCTCGCTGGCGTCCTGCTCGACGTACGGCCGGTAGATGTCGCGGGTGAAGTAGGAGGAGCCGGACAGCAGCATCGAGTCCGAGGAGCTCATCATGGCGGCCATGGCGCCAGCGATCACCAGCGCGGCGAACCAGCCGGGGGTGTACTCGTTGAGCAGCGCGGGGAGGATGTTGCCGCTCTCGGGCATCGCGACGCCGAGGCCGGCCGCCCACGCGCCGAGCATGAACGCGGGGACGAAAAGCAGGATCACCAGCACGGGCCACAGCGCGAACGAGCGCTTGAGGACGGTCTCGGAGCGCGCGACGAAGAAGCGCTGGTTCACCTGCGGGAACATGGTCACCCCGAAGGCGATGCCGATAGCCTGCGAGAGCATCCACTGCGGCGAGTAGACCCCGCCGCCGAGCGCGAGGAACTCGGGGCGGTTCTCGGCGAGCGCCCCCGTCGCCGCGCCGAGGCCGCCGACCGAGGACAGCACCCACAGGGTCGCGGCCCACACCATGACGAGCATGAACGCGCCCTGGAGCGTGTCGGTCCAGGCGATGCCGCGCATCCCCGCGAGGACGACGTAGGCGATCATGAAGGCGGTGATGAGGCCCGCGCCCATCGCGTACGACACCGTCCCGTCGGTCAGCGCCTCCAGCGCGGTGCCCGCGCCGACCTGCTGGAGCATCACGTACGGGAACAGCCAGAACAGGCTGACGCCCGCGACGAGGCCGCGCAGCGCCGTCGATCCGAACCGGTCGCCGAGCATCTCGCCCAGCGTCACGTAGCCCTGTTCGCGGCCGATCAGCCACTGCTTGTACCCGAGCACGTACCAGAGGATCCCGAACAGGACGCCGTCCATCAGCCCCATCACCAGAATCCACTCGGGGCCGTTCGCGAAGGCGATGTTCGGCCCGGCGAAGAAGGTGAACGCCGACAGCAGGGTGGCGAACGTCGTGAAAAGCAGGACGACCGTGCCGAGCGTCCGGCTCGCGAGGTAGTAGTCCTCGGCCGAGCGGTCAGTCAGCCGGTAGGCGACCAGCCCGACTCCGAGCGCCAGCAGGAGGTACGCGCCGATGATCGCGAGCTGCGTCGCGGCGCTCACGCGCTCTCACCCACCCAGACGCCCCACGCGCGGTCGGCGAAGGCGGCGAAGACGACGGCCGACAGCGCCAGCCACCCGACGTGCCACCACACCCACACCGGCAGGCCGGCCCAGACGGTCGCGTCCCGCCAGAGGAACCAGGGGACGGCGAGCACCGCGAGGAGCGCGAACGCGATTGCCCAGGCGATCGACTCGGTTCTCGATACCATGGTTATCGTTCGTTCGGAACCCGCGACGGAAAATCGTTACTGTTCGGACCTGGGTTATGAAGAACAATCGTCTTCAACTCGTCCGGGGTTGGCGCCCCGGGTTTTATAACCAAGTAGTATAACCTAGTTATCGATGACGCAGATCAGCAGAGCGCGAGCCGGAGACGTGACGCCGGCGATGGAGCGCGTCGCCGAGCGAGAGCGAGTCGACCCCGAGTTCGTCCGCGAGCAGGTCGCGGAGGGGCAGGCGGTGATCCCCGCGAACCGCAATCACGAGAGCCTCGACCCGATGGTCATCGGCCGCGAGTTCGCGACGAAGGTCAACGCGAACATCGGCAACAGCGAGACGACGAGCGATATCGAGGGCGAACTGCGGAAGCTGCACACCGCCGTCCACCACGGCGCGGACACGGTGATGGACCTCTCGACCGGGGGCGACCTCGACCGGATCCGGGAGACGAACGTCACCGCGTCGCCGGTGCCGGTCGGCACGGTGCCGATCTACGAGGCCGTCAAGCGGGTCGACGACATCGCGGACATCACGCACGAACTCCTGCTCGACGTCATCGAGAAGCAGGCGGAGCAGGGCGTCGACTACATGACGGTCCACGCGGGCGTGCTGATGGAGCACCTGCCGCTGACCGACGGCCGGAAGACCGGCATCGTCTCCCGGGGCGGGTCGATCCTCGCGCAGTGGATGGAGGAAAACGGGATGCAGAACCCGCTGTACGCGAAGTTCGAGGCGATCTGCGAGATATTCGCCGAGCACGACGTGACGTTCAGCCTCGGCGACGGCCTCCGCCCGGGCTGTCTCGCCGACGCGAGCGACGAGGCGCAGTTCGCCGAACTCGACACGCTGGGCGAACTCACCCGGACCGCGTGGGACCACGACGTGCAGGTGATGGTCGAGGGGCCGGGCCACGTCCCGCTCGACGAGGTCGCGGACAACGTCGAGCGGCAGCAGGACGTCTGCGACGGCGCGCCGTTTTACGTCCTCGGACCGCTCGTCACCGACGTCGCACCGGGGTACGACCACATCACCAGCGCCATCGGCGCGACCGAGGCGGCCCGCGCCGGCGCGGCCATGCTCTGCTACGTCACGCCCAAGGAGCACCTCGGTCTCCCCGAGGAAGAGGACGTGCGCGACGGCCTCGCCGCCTACCGCATCGCGGCCCACGCCGCGGACGTGGCGAACGGCCGCGAGGGCGCTCGCGACTGGGACGACGCGCTCTCGGAGGCTCGCTACGAGTTCGACTGGACCGAGCAGTTCGAGCTGTCGCTGGACCCCGAACGCGCCCGCGAGTACCACGACCAGACGCTCCCCGGCGACAACTACAAGGAGGCCCGCTTCTGCTCGATGTGCGGCGTCGAGTTCTGCTCGATGCGGATCGACCAAGACGCGCGCGACGCCGACGGGGAGATGGAGACGATCGAGGACGACACCGACGTGGCCGAATCACCGGCCGCCGAGGTGAACCGCCCGCCGGTCGGGCACCACGACGCCGGGGGCGTCCCGGACGAGATCGAGGGCGTCGACCTCTCGCGGGACTATCCGAGCGCTGACGACGACTGAGAGCCGTCGCCTCCGACGCGATTCGGTCCCCGCGGTTTCGGTCCTCCACCGCTCCGCGGCCGGCAGGCGGGTTTATCCCGCGCCCGTCCGAAGGCCCGGCCATGTCGCTGCGGCTACCGAGCGAGATCGTCGTCGAGCAGTTCCTGCCGACCGCGCGGGCGATGCTCGCGGCCGAACTCGACGACCACGACCTCACCCAGCAGGAGATCGCGGACTACCTCGGCGTGACCCAGGCCGCCGTTAGCAAGTACGTCGGCGGCGAGGCGCCGGTGAACGACCGCTTCGCCGACCACCCGCGGATGCGCGAGACGACGGCCGCGATCGCCGACGGCCTCGCGACGGGGGAGATGGACCAGTACGAGGCGCTCGCCGAACTGCTGGAGCTGGTCCGGGAGTTCGAGGACCGCGGCCCCATCTGCGAGGCCCACGAGGAGGCGATGCCGGCGCTGCGCGGCCTGGGCTGTGACCTCTGCGTCCGCGGCCCGGACGAGGCCGTGCTCGCCGAACGAGAGGTGCTCTCGACCGTCCGGGAGGCGACCCGCACGCTGCAGGCCGAACCGGCCGTCGTCGAACACGTGCCGAACGTCGGGACGAACGTCGGCACCGCGCTGCCCGACGCCGTCGACGAGACGGACGTCGCGGCGGTCCCCGGCCGGATCCACGCCATGCGGGGCGGGCTCAACGTCCCCGCGAACCCCGAGTTCGGGGCTTCCCAGCACGTCGCCGAGGCGATCCTCGCCGCGCGAGCAGTCGATCCCGCGGTCGGCGGGGCGCTGAACCTCGCCACCTCGGACGCCCTGCTCTCGGCCGCCCGCGAGGCCGGGATCGAGCCCCTCGAGTTCGACGCCGACTACGAGGACCGCGGGGAACGTCTCCGCGAGCACTTCGCCGAGCGCGGCGCGGTGCCGCCGGTGATCTACCACCGCGGCGCGTTCGGCGTCGAGCCGATCACCTACGTCCTCGGCGAGACCGCCGCCGAGGCGGCGGCGCTCGCGGCGGACCTCGCCACGGCGGCGTCCCGAGAGTGACGGGCGAAGCGCCCACCCGCCCCGTCGCGTCCGTCCGGCGTCGGCCCGCCCGATCCGGGCGCGTGGTTATTTGCGCGTCGGAGTCGACGCTCCGCCCATGGACACGGCCATCCAGCTGTACACGCTCCGGGACGTCGACGAGACGCCGAGCGACCTGCTCTCCCGGGTCGCGGAGACGACGTTCGACGGCGTCGAGTTCGCCGGCGCGCCCGACGCCGCGGCGGTCGACGCGCTGGACGAGACCGGCCTCGACGCGGCGGCGGCCCACGTCGGGATCGAGGAACTGGAGGACCGGCGCGGGCGCGTCCTCGACGCCTGCGAAGACGCGGACTGCGACACCGTCGTGGTCCCCGTCCTCGACGAGTCGAACTTCGAGTCGCGGGCCGCCGTCGAGGCGGCGGCCGACCGCCTCACGGCCGTCGGCGACGCGGTTGCGGACCGGGGCTTCCGGCTCGCGTACCACAACCACGACCACGAGTTCACCGACCTCGGCGGGACGACCGGGTTCGAACTCCTGGTCGAGTCGGTCGGCGACACCGTCTCCGTCGAACTCGACACGGGCTGGGCGCTCGCCGCGGGCGAGGACCCCGCCGCGCTGCTCCGGCGTCTCGGCGACGTGCCGCTCGTCCACCTGAAGGACGTAGACGCCGACGCGGCCCGGCCGGTCGAACTCGGCGAGGGCGACCTCGACGCAGCGGCCTGTGCCGACGCGGCGCGCGAGGTGGGCGCGGAGTGGATCATTTACGAGCACGACGAGCCGTCGAACCCGCTGACCTCGCTCCCCCACGGCGCCGCCGCGCTCGACGCGCTCAGGTAGCCCGGCGTCCCGGAACGACCCCAGCCGTCGAGGCCGTCCCATCCCCCGGATAGCCCCGGACGGCGACAGGTCGGAGCCGCCCGCTCGCGACCCCGCTGACGTCCGGTTTTCGACTTCATTTCACCGACGACAGGTATTTGAGGGATCGCCCGCGATTTATGTACAGTCCATGGATGCTCATGGCATCACAATCCAGCCCGATATCCGGGCAGATCACCAATGGAGGATACATCAAAATACCTCATTCACGCCGACATCTCCGCCGACGGGGTGGTAGAGCGGAGTGACGTCGTGGGTGCTATCTACGGCCAGACGGAGGGACTCCTCGGCGACGAGCTCGACCTGCGGGACCTACAGCAGTCCTCGAAGGTCGGGCGCATCGAAGTCGAGATAGAGAGCAACGGCGGCCAGTCCGTGGGGTCGGTCACCATCGCCACCAGCATCGACAAGGTGGCGACGGCGACCCTCGCGGCCGCTCTGGAGACCCTCGACCGCATCGGCCCCTGCCGGGCCCAGCTCGAGGTCAGAGACATCGAGGACGTCCGCGCGGCGAAGCGCCGCCAGGTCGTCGAGCGCGCGCAGGAGCTCCTGCACGACGCGTTCGACGAGGGCGCGATGACCAGCGAGGAGATCCTCGACGAGGTGCGCCAGAGCGTTCGCGTCGCCGACATCACCGAGTACGGGGGCCAGCCAGCCGGGCCGCGCGTCGCCGACAGCGACGCCGTCGTCGTCGTCGAGGGCCGGGCGGACGTGCTCACGCTGCTGGAGTACGGCGTGAAAAACGCCGTCGCCGTCGACGGGACGAACGTCCCCGACGTCGTCGCGGACCTCACCCGCGACCGGACGGTGACGGCCTTCCTCGACGGCGACCGCGGGGGCCACCTCATCCTCCGCGAGCTCGCGCAGGTCGGGCAGGTCGACTACGTCGCGTTCGCGCCGGACGGCAAGTCCGTCGAGGACCTCTCCCGCGAGGAGGTGTTCGCGGTGCTGCGCGAGAAGACGCCGTACGAGTCGGTCGCCGACCGGACCGACCCGGGGGACGCCGACGAGTCGGACGCGGGCGAAGCCGTCGCCACGGACGGGAGCCAGTCGCCCTCGCCGCCGGCCGACGCGGAGACAGAGCCCGCATCGCCCGCGACGCCCGAGTCGCCGGACGCGCCCGGGGCTGCCGGCGCGGAGGCGGTCGAAGCCGACGGGTCCGAACCGCTCCGACGCGGCGCGGCCGAGGCCGCCGAAGCGGTCGCCTCGTCGCCGGACGCCGGAACTACCCAGGAGGACCCCGCCTCCGCTGATGAAGACGACGCAGAGGCCGTGCCGTCGGCGCTCCGCGAGCACGTCTCGGACGTGATCGACGGGGAACGCGGCGTCGCCCGCCTGCTCGACGCCGAGGGGGACGTGCTGTCCGAAGCGCCGGCCGACGAGGCCGTCGACGCCGTCGACGACGCCGACCCCGCGCCGGCCGCCGTCGTCCTCGACGGGACCGCGGCGCAGCGCCTCGCGGACGTCGCGGCCGACAACGGCGTCGAGCGCGTCGTCGCCGCCGACCTCGGCGCGTTCACGAAGCGCCCCACGAGCGTGCGCGTCCACGCGGCGGACGACATCACGCTCCAGTAGGGCGCACCGACCGGTCAGAGCGGCCGGGACAGCAGCACGGCCGGGCCGCTCTCGTAGTACTCCGCCTCCCGCCGCATCTCCTCGAAGCCGAACGACTCGTACAGCCGCCGAGCCGTGTCGTTGTCCGGGTTGACGGCCAGTTCGACCCGCGTCGCGTCCGTCGCCCGCAGTCGCGCGAGCGCCGCTGCCAGCAGCCGGCGACCGCGCCCCTCACGCCGACGCGCCGGCGCGACGACCAGTTCGGCGATGTGGGCCGTCTCCGGTCCGACAGTCGCGAGGACGTACCCGACCGGGAGGCCATGGGCGTCGTCCAGAGGGCCGACGGACTCGTCGCCGACAGACACCAGCACGATCCCCGGCCCGTCGATGCTCGCCAGCAGGAGCTCCGGGGCGGTCTCGGGCAGGAGGGACTGCAGGGCGCGGAGTGCGGGCAGGTCGGCGGGAGTAGCGGCTCGGATCACGCGAGGACGGGGAGACCGACAGCGAGCGCGAGGAGCGCGCCGACGACGGCACCGGAGAGCGTCGCGAGGAAGTTCACGCTCTGGTTGCCGAGGCGGCCGCCCTCGACGGTCGCGCCGAGCAGGCTGTCGACGGTCATCCCGGCGACGCCGGCGGCGAGGATGACGCCGCCGCCCGTCGACCCGACCGTGTCGAACAGGGCGACGGCGATGAGCGCGATGATCGCCGCGCCCGTGACGCCGGCGATCTCGCCCTGCCAGGTGACGCCGCCGTCCGTGCCGGGCTCGACCGGCTGGAGCGTCGTGATGAGGCGCGGGCGGTCGAACACGCCGCCGATCTCGCTGGAGAGGGTGTCGCTCATCGCCGTCGAGATCGACCCCGCGAAGGCGTACAGGAACAGCGCCCCGGAGACGCGGACGCCGTCGCCCGCGGGGAGCCCCATCGGTGCGGCGGCGTAGGCGAGGACGGCGGCGAGCGCCACCGCCGCGTTGCTGAAGACGTTGGCGCTCCCGCGGGCCCCCTCGTTCTCCTCCGCGACGCCGCGGTCCTCCTTCTCCTCGTAGCGGAACTTCGTCGAGAGGCCGCCGATGCCGAAGAATGCGATGATCACGGCGAACCAGCCGATGCCGCCGAGCACGATGGTGAGCAGGCCGAGGAACACGCCCGAGAGCATCCCCGACACGGAGGCCGTGTCGAGGGCGTACGATGCGTAGCCGACCGCCAGCGTCACCGCGAGGGCGACGCCGATCTCCGCCGCCGTCACCGGGTCGGTGAGCTCCCAGAGGAACCAGAGCAGGAGGCCGACCGAGAGCAGCACCAGCGGGTCGTCGCGCTCGAACAGCACGGACCGGAGCAAGGCGCCGAGGAGTGCGCCGCTGACCGAGAGGAAGACGACGAGCGGGAGCGGCGGCGTCGCGTCGCCGGCCAGCGCCGCGGCGCCGAGGATGCCGGCCGCCCCGCCGACTGTGCCGCCGACGGTGAAGCCCGCGGCGCCGACGATGGGGTCCGGCCACCGACGGCGGGCCAGTTGCGCCCCGAAGTTGCCGTAGGCCAGCGCCAGCACGCCGCCGACGAAAGCGAGGGTGGGCACCGCCTCGACGGCCGTCAGCAGTCCCAGTCCGGTGGCGGCGAGGGCGAAGCCGATAAGGCTGTACAGCCGCCCCTCTTCCCAGTCGCCCGGCCGGGCGAACAGTTCGAACACCGGCCCGTCGTCGGCGACGAACGCGGCGACGCCCGCGACGACGACGAACGGGAGGGCGGCCGCCCGCCCGAGGAGGGGGGCGGCCAGCGCGAGGCTGCCGACGCCCGCGAACGCCCCCGCCCGCCGCACAGTCGATGTCACGCTATCGCGTCCGTTTGTAGGTAGGTCACTTAACCTTCCCGAAGCCAACGGCCGGCGGCGAGAACCCGTGACCTTTAGGCGACGCCGCGGATAACGGGTTCGCGTGGGCCTCTACGACCGGTATCTCGCCGCTCGATTGCGATACGAGGACGACCAGCGACCGGACCACGTCGCCGTCGTCATCACCGAACGGGACCTGCTGGAGCAGGGCGCGTACGACACGCTCCGCGACGCGTTCGACTGGGCGTTCGAGTACGGGGCCGAGCGCGTCACGGTCTCGGTCAGCGTCCTCGACGAGGCGGCCGTGCCGACGCTGAAGCGGGAGTTCGACGACCTCGACGCGCCGCGGCCGGTCGCCGTCCGCACCCCCGCCGACGACCTCCCGGCCGACGCGCCGATCCGGGTGAACATCGGGCTCGGCGGCAAACACGAGTTCACCGCCGCCGTCCGCAACCTCGCCGCGGAGGTCCGGGACGGCGACCTGGACCCCGACGCTATCGACGCCGACGACATCGAGGAGCGACTCGTCTTCCCCGAGGAGCCGGATCTGGTCATCAAGACCGGCGCGGAACGCCTCTCCGACTTCATGATCTGGCAGTCGGTCTACTCCGAACTGTACTTCACCGACGTGAACTGGCGGGACTTCCGGAAGCGCGACTACCTGCGGGCACTCCGGGAGTACGGCCGGCGGAACAGGCGATTTGGGCGCTAGTCCAGATCTCGTCACGAGCGGAGCGTAGTGACGCCGAGAGGACTCAGTCCGCCGGCTGCGGCTCCTCGTCGGCAGGTGGCAGGTCTTCGGGGGCGACCTCGTCGACGGTCGAGCGCTCGCCGCTGGGCAGCGAGTCGCGGAACCGGCGGACGACCGCCTTCGCCTCGTCGAGCTCGACGCCGCCGAGCGCGCGCAGCAGCGCGAGGCCGCGGCGGGCGCGGGTGCGCCGCCACGAGCGCTCGCGGTGTTCGTACGTACGGATCCCCCGCAGGAAGTCCACGCGGGAGAACTCCGGCCAGTAGGGGGCACAGAAGAAGACGGCCGCCTCGTTACCGTTGGCGTGCCACGGGAGGAAGTTGCTCGTGCGCTCGTCGCCGCCGGTCCGGATGATCAGGTCCACGTCGCGCACGGGACGGTCGTAGAGGCGCTCCTCGACGGTCCCCACGTCGATGTCCCCGGGATCCAGGTCGCCGTCGTCCACGTCGCGGGCGACGCTGCGGGCGGCCGAGAGCAGTTCGGCGCGGCCGCCGTACGCCAGCGCGATGTTCAGGACGAACTGGTCGTAGCCCCGGGTGCGGTCCTCGGCGTAGTCCACGGCCTCCCGGACGCGCTCGGGCAGGCGGTCGACGTCGCCCAGCGCGCGGATGCACACCTCGCCGTCGTGGACGCGGTCCGCGTCGGCGAACTCGTACAGTTTCTCCTCCAGGAGGTCGAACAGGTTCTCGCGCTCCTCCGGCGGGCGGTTGAAGTTCTCCGTGGAGAAGGCGTACAGCGTCAGTTCGTCGATCTCCAGGTCTCGACACCAGTTGAGTACCTGTTCGGTCGTCTGGGCGCCTTCGCGGTGGCCGTCGTGTTTCTCCGCGCCGCGCTCGCGGGCGTACCGGCGGTTGCCGTCCTGAATGACGGCGACGTGACTCGGGGTCCCCGATATCTCGCGTTCGAGGAGTCGCTCGTACGCGGCCCGGGCACGCTCGCGGAGGCTAGACAGCATTCTCGTCTATGGCAACATCGGGAACGGATATGTGTCTTTTGTGTGTTGGATTCACACTCCGAACCAGTCGCTCTGACGGGGGCGAGTCGCATCTCTTATATGGGTGGGGCGTTTCTGGAGAGTTGCAATGGCGAAAGGTACGGTTGACTTCTTCAACGACACGGGCGGTTACGGTTTCATTGACAGCGACGACTCCGAGGAAGACGTGTTCTTCCACATGGAGGACGTCGGCGGTCCTGACCTGGAGGAAGGTCAGGAAGTCGAGTTCGACATCGAGCAGGCCGACAAGGGCCCGCGCGCGACGAACCTCGAGCGTCTGTAAACCGGGAATACTCGGCTGAACGCCCTACATGGGAGTTCAGTCGGTGTATGTAAGCCCACTCGCATCCGGGCGCTGTCAGGCTGTGCGGTGACGCGCATCTCTGGGGGCAACCCCTCTGCAGTCCGCCCGTGCACCGTTTCTCCGTTTTTTCACACCGACCAGCGACGACTCCGCGGGTCGCGGCCGGCGACGAAGCGAGTACAATAAAGGGACGCGACACGTTGGTCCTGCCAATGAGCGAAACCCTCGACGACGACCTCTACCAGCGGACGAAGCAGTTGCTCGAACCCGGCGAGATAGAGCTCAACGGCGCGGTCGTTCACACGGACATCGAGTCCCAGGACGACATCGCGATGACGCAGGCGACCATCGACGTCGGCGAGATCATCGCCGAGCACGCGACCGACGAGGACACGTACGTCTACTCCGGGACGGACGACCCCGAGTTCGCGTCGAACCAGCACCAGGGGCTCACCCTCGACGGCGACGAGTTCGTCTGGGAGTGCCAGCAGCTGCTCCGCGAGGGGACCTACGACGTCGTCTTCTACTACGAGGCGAGCGCCGACCACGAGGCCATCCTCGACGATATCCGCGAGGAGGGCTTCGACGTGACGGGCGTCCGCGGGGACTGAACGGCGCGGTTCGCCGCTGAAGGAGCGGCCGTCGGCGCCCCCAAACGACTTCCATCGCTCCGTGGACGGTACGGACGATGGATGCTCGAACGGCGTTCGCGTGGGTACTCGTCGCCGCACTGACGGCGGTCCTCTGGCTCCTCGTCCGGCCGTTCCTCTCGTGGCTCCTCGCGACGGGACTGCTCGCGTTCGTCCTCTACCCCGTCCACCGTCGCCTCGAAGTCCGGGTCGGGCCGCGCCTCTCCGCCGGGCTGCTCGCGCTCCTCGTCACGCTCCTCGTCGTCGTCCCCCTGACGGTCGGAGCGGCCGCCGCGGTGACGCGGGGGAGCGTGCTGCTCGAAGGGCTCTCTCGGTCCGAGCTCGCCGACCAGTTGCAGCGGACCGTCCGCCGAACCACCGGGATCACCCTCCCCGTCCGGTCGCTCGGGGAGCGCGCGTCAGAGCGGCTGACGAGCCGCGCCAGCGACCAGGCGACGGACGTCCTGAGCGCCGGCCTCCACGCGTTCCTCGGCTTCCTGCTGCTGACGTTCGTGCTGTACTACCTGCTCAAGGACGGCCACGTGCTCGTCGCCTGGGTGCGGCGGATGACGCCGCTGGAGGCCCCGATACGCGACGAGCTGTTCGAATCGGTGCGGTCGATGACGTGGGCCGTGCTCAAGGGACACGTCCTCGTCGCGATCGTTCAAGGGGCGGTCGCCGGCGTCAGCCTGTTTCTCACCGGCGTCCCCGAGGCGACGCTGCTCACGGCGGCGATGATGGTGCTCGCACTGATTCCGGTCGTCGGCGTCGCTCCGGTGCTCGGCGGTGCGGTCGTCTTCCTCGTCTGGAGCGGCCAGCCGCTGTCGGCCGCGTTCGTCACGGTCTGGGGCCTCACGTCCGTCGCGATCACGGACGACTACCTGCGGGCGATGCTCATCGACCGCGAGTCGGAGATGCACTCGGCGACCGTCTTCGTCGGCGTCCTCGGGGGGACGTACCTTCTGGGGGCGATGGGGCTGTTCCTCGGCCCGATCATCGTCGGGATCTTCAAGCGGACCGTCGAGGTGGTCGGCGGCTACTACGGGGTGATCCACGCGCCAGACGGCTGATCCGGTTCGATGCCCGAACGCTCCGCGCAGTCGAGGTCGATGCGCGTGGCCGCCGCGCCTCGCATCGCTTATACGCGCCCGGTCCTCAGTTCCGACTATGAGCGAGACGGACCTCGACCTCGACGAGCGGGACCGCGCCATCGTCAACGCGTTCCAGGGCGGGTTCCCGGTCGTCCGAGATCCCTTCGAACCGGCGGCCGCGGCGCTGCGGGAGCGAGGGGTCGACGTCGGCGCCGACGAACTGCTGGATCGGGTCCGACGACTGGACGACGACGGCGTGCTGACGCGGTTCGGGCCGCTGATCAACGCGCAGGAGATCGGCGGGTCGGCGACCCTGGTCGCGATGCACGCCCCCGAGGACCGGTTCGACGAGGTCGCGGAGACCGTCAACGCCCACCGCGAGGTGGCCCACAACTACGAGCGCGAGCACCCGCACCTGAACATGTGGTTCGTCGTGAGCGTGGCCGACGAGGACCGCGTCGAGGAGGTGCTCGCCGAGATCGAGGACGAGACCGGACAGGAGACCTACAACCTCCCGAAGCGGCGGGAGTTCCGCGTCGAGGCGAAGTTCTACGTCGACGGGCCGATCCCCGAGGGCGACGTCGACCTCTCGGACCTCGGCCCCGACGTGACGCCCACCGAGTCGGAGACGCTGACGCCGGCCGAGCGGGACCTCGTGGTCGAGATTCAGGACGGCCTCCCGGTCTCGGCGACGCCGTACCGGGACGTAGCGGACGCGCTGGACGCGGACGTCGACTGGGTGCTGGAGACCATGAAGCGGTTCGACGCGGAGGGGAAGATCCGGCGGATCGGCGTCATCCCGACCCACTACGCGCTGGGGTACACGGAGAACGGGATGACCGTCTGGAACGTGCCGGACGACGTCGTCGACGAGGTGGGCCCCGAGATCGCCGCCCTCCCGTTCGTCACGCACTGCTACCGGCGACCGCGTCACGAGGGCGTCTGGCCGTACAACTTCTTCGCGATGACCCACGGCCGGAGCGAGGCGGAGAGCGAGCGACGCATCGAGCAGGTGCGCGAGCGAATGACGGAGTTCTGGGACGTGGGCGAGGACGACTGGGACACGCTGTTCTCGTCGCGCATCCTGAAGAAGACGGGCATCCGCATCGAGGAACGAGCGAGCGCCAACACCGCGGAGTGACAGCATGATCCCGCTACTCCACGACTTCACGGGCGCGACCGTCCTCGTGTTCGGCGGCGGCCGCGTCGGCGCGCGGAAGGCGCGGCGGTTCGACCGCGAGGCGCGGGTCGTCGTCGTCAGCCCCGAGTTCGCCGACGCCGACTTCGGCGACAGCGAGCGGGTCCGGGCGGCCCCCGCGCCGGGGGACGCGGACGAGTGGGTCGAGCGGTTCGACCCCGCGCTGGTCGTCGCGGCGACCGACGACGAGGCGGTCAACGAGGCGGTCGAGCGGGCGGCCCGCGACGCGGGCACGCTGGTCAACCGCACCGACCGCCACGGGAGCCGCGACGCCGACAGCGTCGTCGTCCCCGCGACGGTCAGGGACCCCCCCGTCGTCGCCGCCGTGGCGACCGGCGGGACGAGTCCGGCGCTGAGCAAGCACCTCCGGCAGACGATCGAGGCGGAGATCGACGGGGCCGGCGAGATGGCGCTGCTGACAGCGGACCTCCGCGAGGAGCTGCAGGAGGAGGGCGTTCCGCCCGCCGACCGCCACGAGGCCGTCCGCGCCGTCGTACGGTCTCCGCGGGTTTGGAAGGGTTTACGTAGGGGGGACTCGAAAGGCCGGCAAGTGGCCCGCGACGTGATCAGTAACGCGCTCGACACCGGTGATGCTCGATGATGGGTAGCACCGGCGTTATCTCCGGGGTGAGCGTCTCGTTCGAGTCCGCGACGGTCGACGTCCTCGCCGACGCCAGCGGCCCCGACCAGCGTACGGTCGTGTCGGGCCTGCTCGCCCGCGAGGGCATCGAAGAGGCGTTCGCGCTCCAGACGTGCAACCGCGTCGAGGCCTACGTCGTCAGCGACGACCCGGCGGCGGGCCGGGCCGCACTCGACGAGTTCGTCGCGGGCGTTCCGGACGACGCCGCGGCCGAGATGGACCACGAGGAGAGCCTGCGGCACCTCCTCCGTGTCGCCGCCGGCCTCGAATCGCTCGTGCTCGGCGAGGACCAGATCCTCGGCCAGGTGCGGACCGCCTACGAGGACGCCCGTGGCGTCGGCGGGATCGGCCCCATGCTCGAGGACGCGGTGACGAAGGCCATCCACGTCGGCGAACGGGTCCGCACCGAGACGTCCATCAACGAGGGCGCGGTCTCGCTCGGCACCGCCGCCGCGCGCCTCGCCGACCGGGAGACCGACCTCGCCGACGCGACGGTGCTCGTCGTCGGCGCCGGCGAGATGGGGACGCTCGCGGCCCGGTCGC
This sequence comes from Halostella limicola, assembly GCF_003675875.1. Classification (NCBI taxonomy): domain Archaea; kingdom Methanobacteriati; phylum Methanobacteriota; class Halobacteria; order Halobacteriales; family Natronoarchaeaceae; genus Halostella; species Halostella limicola. Next base: position 1,169,427 of record NZ_RCDI01000001.1, read on the forward strand.
TCGCCGCCCACGGTGCGGACCGACTCATCGTCGCCAACCGGACCGTTCCCCACGCCGAACACGTCGCCAAGGAAGTCGACACGGAGGCGCGGGCAGTCGCGCTCCCGGCCGTCCCGTCCGCGGCCGAGCGGGCGGACGTCGTCGTCACGGCGACGGGCAGCGAGGAGTACCTCCTCGACGCCGCCGACCTCGACGGCGCCGGCGCGACGGTCGTCGTCGACCTCGCACAGCCCAGAGACGTCGCACCGGCCGCCGAGGACCTGCCGACCGCCGCGGTCTACGACCTCGACGCCCTGGAGTCCGTGACCGACGAGACCCGCGAGCGGCGCCAGGCGGCGGCCGAGCGCGTCGAGGGGATGATAGACGAGGAGTTCGACCTCCTGCTCGACCAGTACAAGCGCAAGCGCGCCGACGAGGTCATCGCGGCGATGTACGAGAGCGCCGAGGGGATCAAGTCCCGCGAGCTCTCCACCGCGATGTCGAAGCTGGAGGCCGAAGGGGAGATCACGGACGAGCAGCGCGAGGTCGTCGAGTCGCTCGCCGACGCGCTGGTCAGCCAGCTGCTCGCCGCGCCGACCAAGAGCCTGCGTGACGCCGCCGCCGAGGACGACTGGACGACGATCCAGACCGCGCTCCGCCTGTTCGACCCCCAGTTCGGCGGCGAGGGGGGCCCGCCGGACTTCGTCACCGAGGCCGCGCCCGGGGACCTCCCCGGCGAACTGGCCGACGACGTGCCGACCGACGCCCCGATCGGGTCGTTCGACGACGACTGATCGGGCACAATGATTATTTAACTGGCTTGCGACGCTTCGCGCATGGCAGATCTGCTTTCGGACGACGAGATCGAGGAACGGATCCCCGACGAGTGGCACCGCGAGGGCGACGAGATCGTCCGCACCTACGAGTTCGACGAGTACCTCCACGGCGTCAACTTCGCGCAGCTCATCGGCGAGATCGCCGAGGCCGAGTTCCACCACCCCGAGATCGTCATCGGCTACAAGGAGGTCGAGGTGCGCTTCACCACGCACGACGAGGGCGGGATCACGGACAAGGACGTCGAGATGGCGGAGCTCGTCGAGACCGAAGCCAACGCCTGAGATGCACGCCGAGTACGTCTTCCGGGTGCGGGTCAGGATCGACCCGTCCGAGGAGGGCGTGCGCGTCGACCCCGCGACGTTCGAGACGACGCTGTACCGGCGGGCGGACCCGCCCGGCGAGGACGGATGGCTGTTCTTCCGCGACAACCTCTGGCGCGGCGAGGTCAACGACGAGGCACACCTCCGCGACCTGGCCGAGGACTCGCTCGGCGTCCCGGTCGACTCGGTGGCGTTCAGCGCGCTCCGGACCGACGAGGCGTACTTCGACGCGCTGAAAGCGGAGATCGGTAACTCGCTCGACCTGTTCAAGGCAGACCGCGTCTCGGAGGTCGTCTCGAAGTACCTCGGCAGCAGCGTCGAGGTACGCGATACCGACGGGTAGGAGGTCCATAATCGCCGGACGTAACGAAGTGTGTGAAAGGTGGGCATAGAGGCCGAATACTTATCCGATCACCCCCCGTATCTAGCTGCCCTATGGTCCCACAGTACGACTACTGGCTCTTCGACCTCGACGGGACGCTCGTCGACGTCGAGTCCGCGTACCGCCGCGAGGTGGTGACGGGGGTCGAAGACCGGCTCGGCCTCTCGTTCACCGACGAGCAGCGGTACCTGCTCTGGCACGGGACCGACGAGATCCGCCGGGACCTCCTCCCGGCCGACATGACGGTTCGTGACTTCTGGGAGGTGTTCGACGAGGTCGACGACCCGATCGAGCGGGCGGAGGCGACGTACCTGTACGACGACGCCGACCGCGTCGGCGAGATCGACGCGCCGGCTGGCATCGTCACCCACTGCCCCGAACCGGTCGCCGAGGTCGTGTTCGACACGCTCGACATCCGCGACTGGTTCGAGACGATCGTCTGCTGCTCGGAGGATCTGGGCTGGAAGCCCGACCCCGCCCCGGTCGAACACGCTATGCGCGACATCGACGTCGCGTACAACGGCCACCAGGGCGTGCTCGCCGGCGACAGCGCCTGCGACGTCGGGGCCGCGGAGAACGCCGGCCTCGACGGCATTCACGTCGACCGGCACGACCCGGACGTCAACGCGCAGAGGTCGATCGGCGACTACCGGATCGCCTCGTTCGTCGACCTCTGACCCTGCGGTCGTCTCTCCTCGCTACGCGTCGTATCCCGGTAAGTCGGCCGTCAGATCGTCGACGTCCTCCAGCGCCGCGGCGAGCTCCGCGACGCCGTCTTTCCCGACGCGGTCGGGGTTCGCGTGCACTCGCACCCGCTGGTCGCCGAGGGGGACGAACCCGAGACCGAGCTTCGCCGCGGTGGCACGCAGGCCGAGGCCGGCGTCGGCCTGCCCGCTCAGAACTTTTCGCGCCGGGCTCTCGTGTGCGCGGACCGCGAGGTCGAACCCGTCGATCGCGTCGACGACCTCGCGGCGGTCGATGCCGCGCTCATCCGCCAGCGCGGCCGCCGCGTTCCCCAGGCTCGTCCGGAGGCCGGAGTCCGTCGTCCGGTTGACGAAGCGCAGGTCGCGGTCGACGAGGTCTGCGAGGCCGGCGACCTCGTCGGGGTTCCCCTCGGGGACGACCAGCCCCCACTCGCGCCGCCACTCGCCCAGCGGCTCGGCGTCCACGTCGCGCTCGACCGGTCCCGCCGTCACGGCCACGTCCGGCGTCCCGTCGCGGAGGCGGCGTAGCCCTTGCCGGCTCCCGACCGCCAGGTACCGCGGGTCGCGCAGGCGGTCGAGCAGGGGCGAGAGCAGCGGGTCGTCCTCGCCGACGCCGAACAGCGACGGCGGGCGGACCTCCGGCGAGAACAGTTCGACCGTGACGGACTCGCCCTCCGCGAGGTAGTCCGTGTCTGGGTCGACCGCGACGACGCCGTCGGCTTCGACCAGGCTCGTCGTCGCGCCGCTGCCCTTGTCCACGGGGTAGACGAGCGTCTCGCCGTCTCCGTCGGTCACGAGTCCGACCGGCATGTACCGCAAGCGGCCCTCCGAGTAGCGCTCGCGCCGGGCCATCCGCCCCGTCACCGTCGCGGTACGGGGTTCGGGCAGCCCCGCGGCCTCCCTGATCGCCGGCGCGACGAACGTCCGGAAGATGGTGAGCGCGGAGACGGGGTAGCCGGGGAGGCCGACGTAGGCGGACGCGTCGTCGCCCTCGCCCATCCGCCCGATCAGCATCGGCTTCCCGGGCTTGACCGCGACGCCGTGGAGCAGGAGTTCGCCGCGCTCCTCGATGACGCGGTAGATGACGTCGACCGCGCTGGCGCTGGTCGACCCCGAGGAGAGAACGAGGTCGCACTCCTCGGCGGCGGTCGTCAGGATCCGCTCCATCTCGTCGTAGTCGTCGCCGGCGTGGGGGTAGGTGACGGCCTCGCCGCCGGCCTCTTCCACGGCGCTGGCGACGGTGTAGGAGTTCACGTCGTAGATCTGGCCGCGCTCGCTGTGCAGGTCGCCCCCGGGCCGGACGAGCTCGTCGCCCGTCGAGATGATGCCGACGCGGGGCGTCCCGCGCACCGGCACCTCGTCGACGCCCAGCGCCGACAGCAGTCCGATCTCGCGGGGCGTGAGGCGGGTTCCGGGACCGAGCGCGCGCTCCCCTGCCGCCACGTCCGCGCCCGCGAGCATCACGCTGTCGCCCGGCGCGACGGAGGTGCGAACCAGCACCTCGCCGTCCTCCTCGTCGGTTTTCTCCACCATCACCATTGCGTCCGCGCCGGCAGGCATCACCGCGCCGGTCGAGATCTCGACGGCCTCGTCCTCGCCGACTTCCACGTCGGGCTCCTCGCCGGCGTGGACCGCGCCGACCAGGTCGAGGCGGGCGGGGTCGGCCTCGTCCGCGCCGAACGTGTCCCGCGCCCGCAGGGCGTAGCCGTCGAGCGACGCGCGGTCGAAGCCTGGTACGTCGAGTTCGGCGTCGATCCGTTCCGCGAGGACGCGACCGCTCGCGTCTTCGAGCGGCACCGTCTCCGGGTCGGGCGTCAGGTCCAGCGAGTCGAGCGCCTCGCGGGCGCGCTCCGGCGGCGCGAGGTCGCGGAACTCCTTACGGTCGGTCACGCGAACCCCTCCGGGGTGAGCGTGACGTCGTCGGGCCCAGGCACGCCGTGGAAGCGTCCGACGGGAGTCACGCCGACCACTCCCAGTCCTGCACGGCGACGGTCTCGCCCTCGGCGATTCCCTCACGGTCGTCGGGGACCTCCACCCAGCCGTCGGCCTGCGCGACGCTCGACAGGACACCCGACCCGCTCGCCCGCGTCGGGACGGCGACGCGCTCGCCGTCCCGGGTTTCGAGTTTCACCCGGGCGAACGTGCGTGTGCCGGGTTCGCTCGCGATCTTCCGGTCGAGGCGGGCCTCGGTCGTCGGGTGCGCCGGGACCGGCGCGTTCTCGGTCCACTTCATCGCGGGCCGGAGGAACTGCACGGCGTTGACGATGCAGGCGACGGGGTAGCCCGGGAGCATGAGGACGGGCGTCTCCTCGACGACGCCGAGCGCGACGGGATGGCCCGGCTTCAACGCCACGCCGTGAACCAGCACCTCCCCGATGTCGTCGATCACCTCCGGTATCAGGTCGCGCTCGCCGACGGAGGAGCCGCCGGTCGTGACGACGAGGTCCTTCGTCAGGTCGCGCTGGACCGCCGCCCGGAGCGCCTCGCGGTCGTCGGTGACGACGTTTCGGTACTCGGCGCGGCCACCCCAGCGCTCGACGTACCGGGAGACGGTCAGCCCGTTCGTCTCGATCACCTCGCCGGGAGCGGGGTCGCGCTGGACGAGTTCCTCGCCCGTGGGGATCACGCCGACGCTCGGCCGGTCGTACACCTCGATCTCGTCGACGCCGACGGACTTCAGCATCCCCAGGTCCGACGGCCGCAGGCGGTGCCCCGGCTCGTACAGCGTCATCCCCGCCTCGACGTCCTCGCCGACCGGGGCGACGTTCTCGCCCTCGGCGACGGCGTCGAACACCTCCAGGTCGCCGCCGACCGCCTCGACGTCTTCGACCATCACCACGGCGTCCGCGCCCTCCGGGAGTTCGCTCCCGGTGTGGACGCGGACGGCCCGCTCCGGCCCGGGCTCGTCTCCCTCGCGGAGTATCTCGGGCGACCGGTCGCTCGCGCCGAACGTGTCCGCCGCGCGGACGGCGTAGCCGTCCATCGCCGCCCGGCGGTAATGCGGCACCGGCCGCTCCGCCGTGACGGTCTCGGCGACGACGCGCCCGTCGGCCGCCGTCAGCGGGACTCGTTCGGTGCGGTCGACGCCCGCGACGGCCTCGCGGAGCGTCTCGCGCGCCGCGTCGACGCGGGTCCGGTCCTTGAACCCGGCCTCGCTGAGAGTTTCGTCGCTCATGGGCCCACCTTCGGACCGGCGTAGCAAAAAGGGACGACTCTGACTCCGCCGGTGCACCGGCGGCCGCGTCGGGGATCGACCGAGACGTGGGTGGACGCCGATCGAGCGGTCGGTTCGTGCGGCCGGGGTGTACGCGATCGGGGACCGTCGAAACGGGAGGCCGTTGCCCAATACTATCTGCCTCCGGCGCGTTACACCGAGTATGGTCTCGTCTGACTCGTGGAACCGTATCACCGTGTTGCTCGTCGGGCTGCTGGTGCTTTTCGCGCCCGCGCTGTTCGTCATCATCACGCTCGAATTCTTCATCCTCACCGGGGAGATCGCGCTCAACGAGATCACGCTGCTCGAGTTCCTCGAGCTGTACATCATCGACCTGATCCTGCTCGTCGGGTTCGGGTACGGCGTCTATCGGCTGACGCTGTGGGTGTCGGACCGACCGCTCCGCGAATCGGTCAACGAACTGAGGACCGACGACGACGGTCCCGTCGACGAGTCCTCCGAAGACGCTCCATTCGACGACCGTCAGTGATCTTCTCGCGACGAGGCGATCCGCGAACGGGATAGCGGCGGCCGTCCGGTCGGGAACCGGACGTGAGGGTGGAGCATCGAACCGGCCGTCCCCGATAGCGACTCAGTCGCGCCGTCACGGCACGACGACGCCGAGCGCGGCGGAGCAAAACAGGGACACCTCTCGCGAAAACCCGCTCTCCGCTCGCCGCGGAGCCACTACGTAAGTGTCCGGACGACGTTGTTCGCCCATGGCCGACGGTGATTCCCCGAGCACCGACGATATCGAGAGCAGGATACAGCAGGTTGGCCGCTTCTCTCGGTTCGTCAAAGCGGGACTGGGCGTGATCGTAGCGGCGTTCCTCCTCGCGGTCGTCGGACGATTGCCCGACAACCTCGGGTCGGTTTCGAGCGCGGTCGACGCCGTCCTCCTTCCGATGATATTCGTCGGGATGGGGCTGTTGCTGTACGGCATCGGGATGCACCTCCACCTCATGCATCTGAACCTCGTGAAGCAGTTGCGAAAGAGCCGGGAGGCGGATCCGGAGATGTCCGAGGAAGGGTCGGAGTCGTAGCGGGAGCGTTTCGAGCGTCGAGAAGACCGGTCGGAGGCGGCGATCAGAGCGACCCCCCGACGCTCAGTCGCGCCGCCACAGCGCGACGACGCCGAGCGCAACCGCGGCAGCACCGACGACGACGCCGACGGGGGCGAGGGTGCTCAGCGGGTCGCCCTCACTCGGCGCTTCGGCCGCCGCGGTCTCGTCGGTCGCGTCCGTCTCGGTCCCGTCGCTTTCGGTCTCGGTGTCCGTGCCGCCGTCGGACGCGTTCTCCTCGACCGCGTCGGCCGTCGCCGCGCAGCCGCTCTCCAGCAGGGTCGCGCTCGCCGTGGTGTTGGTCACGTTCTCGTCCGGCGCGCCGACCAGCGCGTCGCGGTTCCCGTCGCCGGTCGCGTCGACGGTCAGCGCGACGCGGTAGCCGGCGTAGTCGCCCGGGTCCTCGCCGGCGAGGATCTCGACCGGGTCACTCCCGTCGGCGGGTACCATCACTGCCGTGCCGGCCTTGTCGTCGGCGTACGGGCTCCCGACGAGCAGGTCCGCCCGGCCGTCGCAGGTCACGTCGCCGGCGGTCGCGTCCCAGCCCGCGCGGTCGCCGGCCGTGCCGGCGTAGACCGGCTCAGCGTCGGCGAGCGACGCGTTCTCGGGCGGGACGACGTACACGGCGCCGGAACTGCTGCCGTTTTCGTCCGCGGTCGGTGCGCCGACAATCACGCCGGCGCTGTCGTTCCCGCGGTAGACGCCGACGGTGTGGCCCGCCGAGTTGCCGCCCTCGGCGCCCCGGATCACCGCTTCGGCGTCGGCGAGCGACCGCTCGCCCGCGGCGATCGCCGGAGCGACGTAGGCCGCGCCGGCTCCCGACCCTCCGGCGTCTCGCGCGCCGACGACCAGGTCCGGCGTTCCGTTCCCGGTGAGGTCGCCGGCCGCGACGTCCCAGCCCGCGCGGTCGCCCGCGGCCTCGCCGCCGAGTCGGAGGTCGGCGTCGGCACTGGTCGCGTCGCCGGAGAGCGAGTCGGGTGAGAAGTAGTAGGCCGCGCCGGCGTCCTCGCCGCCCTCGCCGTCGGCGCGCGGGTCGCCGACGAGCAGGCCGTCCGCTCCCTCCTGCGGGACCGGCGCGACGGCGATGCCGAACTGCTCGTCGTCGTCGCCGCCGGCGATCACCGCGTCGGCGTCGGAGGGACGGAGCGTCTCCGACATCGACGGGCCGCCGTGGAAGACGTACACGTACCCGTTGTCGCGCAGCGGCGCGCTCACGATCAGGTCGCCGTAGCCGTCGCCGTTCACGTCCGCGACCGCCGTGTCGTACCCCGTCCACTCGCCGCCGGCAGTCCCCCGGACCGTGACGTTCGCCGCCGAAACGTCGGTCTCACCTGGGTCGACCGGGCCGAAGAACACCGCGGCGGCCCCGGCGTTGTTGCCGGCGTCGTCGTCGAACGGGATGCCGACGACCACGTCGGCGGTGCCGTCGCCGTTCAGGTCGCCGCCGGCGACCGACTCGCCCGTCGAGGGGCCGCCGCCGACCGTCGCGTGCGGCGAGAGCGGCGGGCCGTCAGTTCCGTTCCCGTCGTCCGTCTCGCTCGTCTCGTTTTCCTCCTGGCGTTCGACCTCGCGGTCGGTCGCCGGTGTCGGTTCGTGCTGGGCCCCGTCCGCCGCGACGAGCGCTCCGGTCGCGGCGACCGCACAGACGGCGACCGCGAGCGCCCCGGCGAGCGCGACTGCCGAGCGTCGGTTCATCGGATCGTCAATAGGAGCGGGGCGGCTTTGTTATCCAACGACAAATTCCGTTTCCGCGCGGTAGGTGGTTGTTACTCCTCGCGGCGCTCCGACGGAACGTTTATTTCGCGACGTGAACGAGCGGAAGGCATGCCTTACGGTCTCTCTGTTCCCGTCGTACTGACCGCTCTCGTCGGGCTCGTCGGAGTGCCTTCCTCGCGGACGGCGTCCGGCACGGCCGCCGCGCGTACCGAGTGTACCGAAACGAGCCCGTCGACGTCGCGTCGGCGGCCAACGCGAGCGGCGTCGTCGAGGTGGAAGGGACCGTCGAACCCCACGAGGTGACGCTCGTCTCGCCGTTTACCGGCACGGAGTGCGTCGCCTGCCGGTACGAGGTGGAGGAGTACACCTCGTACGGGAAGTCGAGCCACTGGGACTCGATCTACTCCGGCGGCGCGCGGCGGCCGTTCGTCCTCGCCGACGACACCGGCCGCCTGCTGGTCGAGCCAACGGGCGCGTCGCTGGCGCTGGACGAGGACGACGTGGTCCGCGTCGACGCCGGCGACCGACCGCCGGAGCGGATCCGCCGCTGGATCGGTGAGACGCCGGAGGTGGACTCCGAAGAGGGGTCGTGGGACCTCGGACCGCTCTCGATCGCCACCGGCAACGACCGCAAGTACGTCGAGCGGCGGCTCGATCCCGGTGAAACCGTCCACGTCTACGGCGTCACCGAGTTCCGGCGCTGGTCGGACGCGGGCGGCACCGTCAACGCCGTCGTCAGAGGGGAGGGCGCGCCCTTCTTCCGGATCACCGACGGGAGCGAGCGCGAGGCGGTGCGGCGGCTGGCGACGCCGGCGCTCTACCGCTTGGCCGCGGCGGCCGTCTGCGCGGTGGCCGTCACGTACGCCGGGATCGCGCTGTGACCGCGGGACGCGGACTCGCGCTCCGATCGCGGGCTTTTTCGCCCCGGACTCCCAACGCGTACGTATGTCAGCGCTGCGTGACGCCTTGCGCGACCTGCCCGACGCCGTGTTCGCTGACCTCCTGGAGAGCGACGACGCCTACCTGCTCGTCGTCGACCTCCCGGGGGTGACGGCGGACACGGTCGACGTCGCCGTCGAAGGCACCCAGCTTCGGATCGAGGCGCGGCGCGAGAAGGACCTCCCGACGGAGTTCCGCTACGTCACCGAGGACCGGTCCCTGTTTCTCGACGCGGAGCTCCCGCTCCCGCCGGACGCGACCGATGCCGGCGCGGAAGCCACCGTCGACCGCGGCGTGCTCGAACTCCGCCTCCCCAAGCGCGGAACGGGGGCTACGGGGACGACTATCGAGGTCACCGAGGGCGCGTAGCGCGGGGTGGTGACGCTGGTCAACCTCCGTGCATACTGGCGGTTTTTCGTCGTCGCGCGGCAGTTCCTCCCGTTGCTCCTGGCGTACGCGCGGGACCGCCGCCGGTTCGTCCTCGTCGGCGGCCGCCGTCGGGTCGACGCGGAGACGCGTCGCCGGCGCGCGGACCGCCTGCTCGACTCGCTGCTGACGCTCGGCCCGACGTTCATCAAGCTCGGCCAACTGCTATCGACCCGGCCGGACATCCTGCCGCCGGAGTACATCGACGTGCTCTCGCAGCTGCAAGACGAGGTGCCGCCCGCGGAGTGGTCGGCCGCACGGGAGGTAATCGAGGCGGAACTGGGACCGGTCGACGAGGTGTTCGACGACTTCGACCCCGACCCCATCAGCGGGGCCAGCCTCGGACAGGTGTACACCGCGAAGGTCGACGGCGACGAGGTCGCCGTGAAGGTCCGCCGCCCGAACATCGAGCCGCTCGTGGAGTCCGACCTGCGCGTGATCCGCTGGTCGCTGCCGATCCTGCTGACGTTCATCGACGAGTCCCGGGCGTTCTCGCTGGAGAACCTCGCCGACGAGTTCGCGAAGACCATCCGCGAGGAGATGGACTACGAGCGCGAGGCCGAGATGCTCCGCGAGATCAGCGAGAACTTCGAGGGTGACGACGCCGTGGTCATCCCGCCGGTCGTCGAGGACCGGTCCGGCCCGCGGGTGCTGACGATGCGGTACATCCCCGGGACGAAGATCAACGACCTGGAGGCGCTGAAGTCGAAGGACCTCGACCGCACGCGGATCGCGGAGAACCTCCAGCGGGCCTACCTCCAGATGATCATCGAGGACGGGATCTTCCACGCCGACCCCCATCCGGGCAACCTCGCGGTCACCGACGAGGGCAGCATCATCTTCTACGACTTCGGGATGAGCGGCCGCGTCGACGACTTCATCCAGGACAAGATCGTCGACTTCTACGTCGCCGTCGCCAACCAGGACACCGACGCCATCCTCGACGCCCTCATCGAGATGGGGACGCTCTCGCCGGAGGCCGACCGGCAGGTGATGGGCGAGGTGATGGAACTCGCCATTCAGGACGTCCGCGGCGAGGACATCGAGCAGTACCGCGTCCAGCAGATCGTCGGCCAGATCGAGGACTCGATCTACGACTTCCCGTTCCGCCTGCCGAAGAACCTCGCGCTGGTGCTGCGCGTCGCGACGGTGGTCGAGGGCGTCTGCGTGACGCTCGACCCCGACTTCGACTTCATCGCCATCGCGACGGACTACCTCACCGAGCAGGGCTACCGCGAGGAGAGCATCCGGCAGTACGTCGATGAGGCGGGCGACCAGATACAGGAGTCCGCGCTGGCGACGGTTCGCACCCCGCCGAAGCTGGAGAGCGCGCTCGACCGGATCGAGCGCGAGAACTTCCACATGCGGGCGGAGATCGAGGACCCGAACGACGTGTTCGACACGCTGGCCAAGCGGATCGTCTACGGCCTCCTGCTGACCGCCGGCGTGCTCTCGACGGCAGTGCTTTACTCGTTCGCCACGGTCAGGTCGACCGCGGTCGCCGCCGCGTTCTCGTTCGGCGTCGCGGTCCTGCTGTACCGGTCGCTCCGCGAGCGCAAGGGGATCCGCGCGAAGCCGCAGTTCACCCGACAGAACCTGAAGGAGCGTCGGCGCCGCGAGAGCGACTGAGATCCCCGCCGGTTTTGTCGCGCCCGTCGTACTCCGTCCCATGGACATCGCCGAGTTCGGTCTGGAGCGCTGGTTCGCGAAGCACGAGCACGAGGCGGATATCATGCTCGCCGAGAGCGGTATCCGGAGCCTCGACGCCGACCGGTTCGACACCGACCCCGGCGAACTGGGCTACGTCATCCCCACCAACGGCGACCCCGAGTTCCGCGCGCGGATCGCACGGCGGTACGACCGGTCGGCCGACGAGGTGCTTTTCACCTGCGGCGCGCAGGAGGCGAACTTCCTCACCTTCCTCTCACTGCTCGACGAGGGCGACCACGCCGTCGTCGTGACGCCGACGTACCAGGCGCTCACCGCCGTCCCCGACGCCGTCGCCGACGTGACCGAGGTCCCGCTGTCGCCGCCGGACTGGGAGCTCGACGTCGACGCGGTGGCCGACGCGGTCCGCCCCGAGACGGAGGTCGTCGTCGTCAACAACCCGAACAACCCGACGGGGCGCTACCACCCCGAGGAGACGATCCGCGCGCTGTACGACCTCGCCGAGGACGCGGACGCCTACCTGCTCTGCGACGAGGTGTACCGGCTGCTCGCCGAGGAGCCGCTCTCGCCGGTCGCAAGCATGGGGCGGCGGGGGATCAGCACCGCGAGCGCGACGAAGTCCCACGGCCTCGCGGGCCTGCGCTTCGGGTGGGCCGTCCTCCCCGAGGAACTGGTCGAGACCGCCTGGAACTGGAAGGACTACACCACTATCTCGCCCTCCATCTTCGGCCAGCACGTCGCGAAGCAGGCCCTGGGAGACCAGGAGGACGAAATTCTCCGGGAGAACCGCGAGCACGCCCGGCGCAACCACGAGCGGGTGCGGGCGTTCCTCCACGAGCACGAACTCGACTGGTACGACCCGGTCGGCGTGAACGGGTTCGTGACGGTGCCGGACGGGTTCGACGACGCCCGCGAGTTCTGCACCGCCGTCGTCGAGGAGGAGAGCGTCGTGCTCGCGCCCGGCGACCTGTTCGGCCACCCGGACCGCTTCCGGATCGGCTTCGGACTCCCGGCCGACGAACTCGACGAGGGGCTGGAACGGGTGGGCCGCGTCGTCGAGCGGCGCGCGTAGTCGTCGAGCGGCGCGCGAAAGCCGCCACGCGTCGCGGGCCGGCGGCGGACGAGCGGGGTCCGCCGCTGACGATCGGGAGAGCGCCGTCGGGGCATTTTCTGGCGGCGGACCGTGAAACGAAAACCGTAAGAAGCGACGGTAACGCAAAATATACGTTACATGACAGAGGTAGACAACGATTCCGTCGAGGAGCCGGACGTGGACGACCTGGACATCGCGCCCGAGGACGGGTGGAACGCGCTGTACGTCGACGGCGAGTGGGAACCCGCGGGCGACCGGGACGCGATCGAGGTCGAGAATCCCGCGACGCGTGCGACGCTGACGACGGTCCCCTCGGCCACGGAGGACGACGTCGACGACGCCTACGCGGTCGCGGCCGCGGCGCAGGAGGACTGGGCCGACCGCCCGCCGCAGGAGCGCGCCGCCGTCGTGACGCGAGTCGCGGACCTGATGGACGAGTACGCCGACGACCTCGCGACGCTGTTCGCCGTCGAGTGCGGCGGCGTCGGGCTGAAGGCCGGGTTCGAGACCGAACTCGCTCGGAACACGACGGAGGTCGGCGGCGGCCTGGCCATGCGCAGGACCGGTCGCCACCAGGAGTCCGTGACGCCGGGCAAGGAGCACATCGTCGTCCGGGAGCCGGCCGGCGTCGTCGGCGTCATCACGCCGTGGAACTTCCCGCTGTATCTCACCAGTCGGGTCGTCGCGCCCGCCATCGCGCTCGGCAACAGCGTGGTGCTCAAGCCCGACGAGAACACGCCGATAACGGGCGGACTCGCGCTCGCGGCGCTGTTCGAGGAGGCCGGCCTCCCGGACGGCGTGCTGAACGTCGTCCCGGGCTACGGCCACGAGATCGGCGACCACTTCTCGGGGCACCCGGTCCCGTCGGTGATGTCGTTCACCGGCTCGTCCGAGGTCGGCCGCGGCGTCGGGCAGCGCGCGATCGGCCAGTACACGGACCCGGCGCTCGAACTCGGCGGGAACAACGCGCACGTCGTCCTCTCCGACGCCGACTTAGAGCGGGCGGTCGACGCCGGCGCGTTCGGGTCGTTCACCCATCAGGGGCAGGAGTGCATCTCCATCAACCGCCACCTCGTCCACGAGTCGCTGTACGACGACTACGTCGCGGCGCTGGCCGACCGCGCCGAGCAGCTCCCGATCGGGGACCCGCGCGAGGAGGGCGTGATCGTCGGCCCGGTCATAAACGAGTCTCAGCGCGACAAGATCGTCGGCTTCATCGAGGAGTCGGTCGAACAGGGCGCGACCGTCGAGGCCGGCGGCGACCACGACGGCCTGTTCGTCGAACCGACGGTGCTGTCCGGCGTGACCAACGACATGCCGACGGCGTGTAACGAACACTTCGGTCCCGTCGCGCCGGTCATCCCCTTCGAGAGCGACGAGGAGGCCGTCGAGATCGCCAACGACACGGAGTACGGCCTCTCCGGATCCGTTCACTCGTCGGACGTCGGACGAGCGCGGGACGTGGCCGACGCTCTGGAGACGGGCATGGTCCACATCAACGACCAGCCGCTGAACGACGAGCCGCACGTCCCGTTCGGCGGGGTCGGCGCCTCCGGGGTCGGGCGGTACAACGACGAGCAGATCCTGGACACCCTGACGACGCTGAAGTGGATCTCCGTCCAGCGCGAACCGCGAGAGTACCCCTACTGATTCGGGAGGGACGCACCGCGGTTCGGCGTTCGAACGGGACGACCGATAGCCGGCGGGCTCAGGTCCACTCGATGCGGAACGTGCAGTGCCGTCCGCCCTCCGCCCGGCACTGATCGCCGACTTCCTCCACGTTCACGAAACTGTCCGTGAAGTTCTCGGCGACGCCTCGGAGCAGTCCCTGGTCGAACTCGCACGGATACGGGTTCTCACAGACCATCTCCCCCTCGCAATCCCCCGTCTTCCGGAACTCGTAGGAGCCGATGTCCATGCCGCGGTGGTTGTGCTGGTACGCCTGGTCGACCGACTGCAGGGCCTCTTCGGCGCCCTCGATGCCCGGCGGGAACTCGACGTGTTCGGGGATGTGTCGCCCCATGTTCTGCATGCTGCTCTCGCCGTAGTCGTCCCGCATGTCGAACAGCATCGCGAGCGGGGCCTTGAGCGGGTACCACTCGTCCGGCTCTAGCTCCTCGATGCCGTAGTTCGCGAGCTTGTGTTTGGTCTGTTTCCCCATGAACTCCGTGATGGACTCGCTCGCCGCGACGTACGACATCGGACTCCGACCGATCACCTCGGAGCCATCGAGGTTCCCCTCGAACCCGGTCCGGTCAGCGACGGTCGGGAGGGCGACGTCGTTCGCGTCGTCCCCGTCGTCGTCGCCGAAACCCACGAACCGTTTTATCGTGTCGCTTGCATTAGATATCGAATGTCCGAATACCATCGTATTCGAAAGGATACGTATGCATTAAAAATGGTTTCCGGTTCGACAGGCGGCGCCCTCTGTGGATCACACGGGCGGAGAAGCGTTACTTTTGACCGTGGAAACGGACGCTGGCGAGGCAACGATACACATCGTTCTATTGGCAATTACTCTCATAATACGAGAATTTCCGCGGCTTTGCTACGGAGGCGTAAACCCGGGACTCGTTCCGGTAATCGCGACGAGACGGGACCGACCGCGCGCGTTCGGCATTCCGAAGCGTGGATCGGCTCCTCACGAGCGAGTTCCCCCGTCAAAAGGACGCTAACCCCCGTAGCTCGGCGCTATGCGCTTCCAAATCGTTTATACTCTTACGTTGATTAAGCCGCCCTATGGCGAAACAGCAGAAGGAAGTCCGCGACCTTCAGGAAGGCAACTACGTGATGATCGACGACGCGCCGTGCCAGATCAACTCCTACAGCACGGCGAAGCCGGGCAAGCACGGCAGCGCCAAGGCCCGCATCGAGGCCGAGGGCGTCTTCGACGGGAAGAAGCGCTCGCTCTCCCAGCCCGTCGACGCGAAGGTGTGGGTCCCGATCATCGAGCGAAAGCAGGGCCAGGTCGTCAGCGTCGAGTCCCCGACGGTCGCGCAGGTGATGGACCTGGAAACGTACGAGACGATCACGATCTCCACGCCGGAGGACGCCGACCTCTCGCCCGACGACGACATCGAGTACCTGGAGATGGAAGAGCAGCGGAAGATCATATAATGCTTCCCGGGGCCGCCGCCGACCGCGACGAGGCGTCGTACGTGGTCGTCGGCGCCCCGCTCGACGTCTCGACGACGTTCCAGCCGGGCGCACGGTTCGGCCCGGACCGCGTGCGTCGCTTCGCCGAAACGTACGACGACTTCGACCGTCGAACCGACCTCCGTTTCTCGGAACTCTCGGTACACGACCACGGCGACGTCCGCGCGTGGGACGACGCCGCCGAGTACCTGGAGTACCTCGAAGGCGTCGTCACCGACGTCGTGTGGGACGACGCCGTCCCCCTCCTCGTCGGCGGCGAGCACACCGTCTCCGTCGCCGGTGTCCGCGCCGTCGACCCGGACGCGGTCGTCGTCCTCGACGCCCACCTCGACCTGCGCGAGGACTACGACGGCAACGAACTGAGCCACGCGACCGCCACTCGCCACGCGCTCGACGTGGCGGACGAGGCCGTCGTCGTCGGCGCGCGCACCGGGAGCGAGGCGGAGTGGGAGCGCGCCGCCGAGGGCGACGTGACCGTCGTCCCGCCGGAGGACGCGGCCGACTGGTCGCCGGATTTCGACGAGGAGTCGGTCTACCTGAGCGTCGACGTGGACGCCGCCGACCCCGGGTACGCGCCCGGCACGGGGACGATGGAGCCGTTCGGCCTGCACCCCCGCGAGATGCGCGACATCGTTCGCGCCGTCGCGCCCCATGCGGACGGCTTCGACGCGGTCGAGGTCAACGACCGCGACGACGGGCAGGCCGCGGCGCTGGCCGGCAAGCTCCTCCGCGAGTTCGTCTTCGAGCACGCCCGCTCGCGCCGCGACGGGCGGTCGTAGGGAGGGATTTTTACCCCGTCGCGGAGAGGCTTCGTAGCATGACCCTGTCGTCGTGTTACTTCTGCGGCACCGCCATCGAGCAACCGCTCTCGGAGTACCCGGTCGTCCCGGACGCGCTCGGCCCCGCGCCGGGCGACCAGCAGACCGTCGTCCTCTGTCCTGCCTGCCACCGGAAACTGTCCACCGTCACGGACCACATCGTCGCGGCCGTCGACGACCGCCAGCGGACGCTGGACGAGGCGAGCGCCGGCGGGGGCCGCGGAGCCGGAGACGGCTCGGCCGGCGACGAGAGCGCCGATGGCGGACGAGACGGCCCCGGCGACGACAGCCCGGCGATCGACGAGAGCGCCGCCGAGAGCCTGCTGGAGATGGGTACTTCGCGGACCGATTCGGCCGACGACGCGTCCGGCGACGGGGACGACGGCATCGTCGTCACCGGCCCGTCCGACCGGGGGAGCGGCCCGGCCGGCGACGATGCCGGTTCGGCGGCCGGCGCGGACGGATCCGCGCCGACTGACGAGGGGAGCGCCGCCGGTTCGCCGACGGACGCGGGCGAGTCCGACGAATCGGCGAGCGATTCGACCGGCGAGATCGGCGAGGACGGCCCGCCACAGGCCACGTACAACCGCGTCGTGCGACTGCTCCAGAACCGCGAGTTCCCGGTCGAGCGCGACGAGATCGCGACCGTCGCGATGAACGCCTACGAGATCCCGCCCGAGGACTTCGACGCCGTCATCGAGACGGCCGTCGACCGCGGCCTGCTCGAAGAGGAGCGGGGCTACCTGAAGCGCGCGGAGTAAGGCTGTCGCGCAGGGAGTGCGGCGCGCCCGCCGCGGGAGAGCGCAACGCCTACGGCCGCGCTCCGGGTAGGGACGGTATGGACCTGAGCGAGTTCCGCGACCGGTTCGACGAGCGACTGCGCGTCGACGACTACGCCGACGTGGACGCCGCGGCGAACGGCCTCCAGGTCGGCCCCGAGGAAGCGACCGTCGAGCGCGCCGTCTTCGCCGTCGACGCCGCCGTCGAGACGATCGAGGAAGCGATCGACGCCGGCGGCGACGTGCTCGTAACGCATCACGGCGTCTCCTGGGGCGGGTTCGACCGCGTCACCGGCCGCAAGTACGACCGGATCGCGCCGCTGATCGAGGAGGACCTCGCGCTGTACGCCGTCCACCTGCCGCTTGACGGCCACGTGGAACTCGGCAACGCGGCCGGCGTCGCGGACCTGCTCGACCTGACCGACCGCGAGCGCTTCGGCGCCGTCGGGCCGGAGTACATCGGCCTCCGCGGACGGGCGTCCGAGAGCTTCACCGCAGAGACGCTGCGCGAGCGGCTGGGCGACGCGCTCGACACCGGTGGGCGCGACGTGCAGGTGCTCGACTTCGGCCCGAAGACGATCGAGGACGTGGCGGTCGTCACGGGCAGCGGGACCGACTGGATCGACGAGGCCGAGTCGAAGGGCGTCGACGCGCTGGTGACCGGCGAGGGCAAGCAGAAGGCGTACCATCAGGCCCGGGAGGCCGGGATCACGGTCGCCCTCGCCGGCCACTACGCGACGGAGACGTTCGGCGTCCGGGCGCTCCGGGACGTCGCCGAGGAGTGGGGATTGGAAACCGCGTACGTCGATCGCCCGACTGGGCTTTAGGCGGTCGGCCCGTCAGCGCCCGCTTCGTCGGTGACCACGACCTCGAAGCTCCCCCGTACGGAGACGACGTACCCCTGATACTCGAACGAGAGCGCCATCGGGACGCAGTCGGGGTCGTCGAAGAGGTGGTTGAGCGCGTCGGGATCGACGACCTCGTAGAGCGGATCCAGGTCCTGCGGCTCGACGTTCGCCGCGGCCGCGACCGCGAGTACCACCGCCGTGCTGGCGTCGGTGGTCGCCGGATCGAACTCGTCGCTAACGATCGTCCCGCCGTCGTCGTCGTACTGATCGTCAGGCATCCACCGATCGATTAGACGGCAGCGGGCATAACAGCCGGGGCTATAGTGTAAACCGGCAGCGACGTTTCGGGCGAGCGCGAGCGGCGATCGCGGCGTTCAAATCGCTGGCCCGCGCAGCCCGAACCATGACCGACGACAGCGGTCCGGCGGACGGCGAGCCGGAGCGAGAGACGTTCTCCCACGACCCGGTGGCCCACGCGGAGGTCCGCGCGGGGATGACCGTCGACGAACTCGTCGCGGAGTACGGCCACGCCGGTATCGGCGCGACGGACCTCCACGAGGCCGTCGACGTGTACGCCGAGATGATCGGCGACGACGACGTGACCAACTTCTTCGGCCTCGCCGGCGCGATGGTGCCGACGGGGATGCGCCGCATCGTCGCCGACCTGATCCGGGACGGCCACGTCGACGCGCTGGTGACGACCGGCGCGAACCTCACCCACGACGCCATCGAGGCCATCGGCGGCAAGCACCACCACGGGCAGGAACACGACCCGGACCCCGACGCATCGCTGCGCGACCACGACGAGCAGCTCCGCGACGAGGGGGTCGACCGCATCTACAACGTCTACCTCCCGCAGGAGCACTTCGCGCTGTTCGAGGACCACCTGCGCTCGCGCGTGTTCCCCGAGTGCGAGGGGACCGTGAGTATTCAGGAACTCACCGCCGAACTCGGCCGCGCCAACGCCGCGGTCAACGACGCCGAGGACGTCGGCGAGGGTCCCGGCATCGCCGCCGCCGCGTACGAGCACGACGTGCCGATCTACTGCCCGGCGATACAGGACTCCGTGCTCGGCCTGCAGGCGTGGATGTACTCCCAGACGAACGACTTCTCGCTCGACGCGCTCGCGGACATGACGCCGCTGACGGACCTCGCGTTCGAGGCCGAGAAGGCCGGCGCGATGGTCGTCGGCGGCGGCGTCCCGAAGAACTTCGTCCTCCAGACGATGCTCGTCGCGCCGAGCGCGTACGACTACGCGGTCCAGCTGACGATGGACCCGCCGAACACCGGCGGGCTCTCCGGCGCGACTCTCGACGAGGCGCGCTCGTGGGGGAAGATCGAGAAGGCGGGCCGCAACGCCAGCGTCTACGCCGACGCGACGATCACGCTCCCGCTGGTCGTCGCCGCCGCCCGCGAGCGGATCGGCGAGTAGACGATCCGCACGACGGAGTAGTCCCCCGCGCGACCTGTTTCGCGCCGGAACCCCTCGCCTCGCTCATGCGGGCACCTATCCCGCTCGGCGGCGTACGGCGGGTATGGCACAGGACGAACTCGACGTGGACCCGCCGTCGTTCGGCGACGGTTCGACCGGCGAGGCGATCATCGGCGACCAGGAGTCGGCGTTGAAGCGGATGCGGATGGTGGGCACGCTCCTCGACGACGCGATCCGCGTCCCGGGAACGGACTTCCGGGTGGGCATCGACCCCATCGTCGGCATCCTGCCGGTCGCCGGCGACTCCGTGATGTCGGTGATCTCGATGTACATCGTCCTCGAAGCGGCCAACCTCGGCGTGCCGATGTCGACCGTCGCGAAGATGGTCCTCAACATCGCAGTCGACACCGTCTTCGGCTCCGTTCCGGTGATCGGGACGCTGTTCGACGCGGGGTGGAAGGCGAACAAGCGGAACGTGAAACTGGTCGAGCAGCACCTCGACGCGGTGTAGCGGGTCGGACCCTTCTCAGTAGTTCGCTCGCACCCGCCCCCAGTCGAGCCGGAGGTAGTGATACAGCGTGCCGGTCAGCCCCGCGGCCGCGACCCGCCGGCCGGAGCTCTCGACCAGCACCGCGGGGCAGTAGCCCGTTTCGACGGACCGGCCGAGCCGACGGCTGAACGCGGTGTCCTCGTTCGGCACGTTCGGGAACCCGCCCGCCGCGCGGTACGTCTCGGCGTCGACGAAGAAGTTGAAGCCGGGCAGGACCGGCCACTCCAGCCGCGGGAAGACGTGGTTTATCGTCCACTCCACCAGCTTCGCCCGCCGCGGCCCGGTCATCCGACAGCGCGACGAGGCGGCGTCGAGCCCCTCGTGCCCGACGTGAGCGAGCATCGTTTCGAGGTAGGACGGGTCGAGCGCGGTGTCGGCGTCGACGAACGCTAGCCACTCGCCGCGGGCGTGCTCGGCCCCGATGTGGCGCGCGTCGCCGATGCCCCGCCCCGCCTGCCGGTACACTCGCGCGCCGTAGTCCCGGGCGATCTCCGCCGTCCCGTCGCGCCGCCCGCCGACCACGACGACCGCCTCGTAGTCCCGGTCGGTCGCCTGATCGCGAATGCTCGACAGCGTCGACGGCAGGTACGCCGCTTCCTCCCGCGCCGGCACGACGAAGCTCACCTGTGGGTCCCCGTCGTCCATCGATCGGTTCTCCCACGGAACCCCTGTTAGGTCTTGCGCCGAGGCGCTTCGGCCGTCCTCCTCTGGTCGCGACCGCCCCGCTCGGCAAGCGCTGTTCGAACACGAACGATTATTAAGGAATGGCACGAACGGAGAGATAGACGATGAAACTGGTCGTACCCGTACGCGCCTGATTCTCCCGTCCGACGACCAGCCTCTCGACCGTCCCGCTCCGCCGCTTCCGCTCAATGCACACCCAGACCACCCGACCCCGATCCGACGCCAGTATCGACGCCGAACCGACGCCGCAGTCCGAGTCCTCGCGGACGACCCGCGAGCGTGCCGCCAGCGCCGACGCGCCGGCGACGTTCTCGCCCTTCTCCGAGTCCCGGCTCCCGAACGCGTTCGACGACGAGAACCAGTCGATGCCGGGCTCCCGAAACTGAACGGAACCGTCTTTACGCGCACCGGCGTACGTCCGCCCGGCCGATGACGAGGGGACCGTCCCGAGCCGGCTGGCACCCGGCGACGACGAGCCCTATGAGTGCCGAGGCCGAACTTTCGCGATGCGTCCTCGCCGACGCGAGCGACGACCTTTAAGAACCGTTTCCGCCGCTGTTGACGCGTTAAATCGCAACGCCCTCGGGCATTTTTCATAAGTACTCTCACGCTGCCGTTTATGCAAGTGGCTGCGCTACCGAAGGACGCACCATGACTACTGACTCGACCGAGGAGCTACTCGTTCAGGGCCTGCAAGAACTGTACTACACCGAACAGCAGCTGGTCGACGCGCTCGACACCCTCGCCGAGCAGACGGAGGACGAGACGGTAAGCGAGGGCTTCGCAGAGCACCGCGAGGAGACGGAAGAGCACGTCGACCGGCTGGAGCAGGTGTTCGACCAGATCGGCGAGGAGCCGCAGGAGCGGCAGGAACAGGTCGTCGACTCGCTGATCGACGAACACGAGCAGTTCGCGCGGGAGAACGACGGCACGGTCCTCGACCGGTACAACATCTCCGCCGGACAGAAGACCGAGCACTACGAGATCGCCGCGTACGGCAACGTCACGTCGCTCGCCGGCAAGCTCGGCTACGACGAGGCCGCCGACGTGCTGGAGGAGACGCTCCGCGAGGAGGAGGCGGCGCTCGACGAGCTGTCGCAGGCCGGCGAGCAGTTCGACGAGCAGCAGGTCGCCGGCGACTGAGGGCTCGCCGCGATTATCACTCTGTTTCTTTCCGATCCGGTCCGAGCAGTCACAGCCGTGGACCGTCCGCGACTGTGCGGATACGGACCTCCTCTCGGTCGTCGGCGAGCAGCGTCTCTGCGAGTTCGGGTCGGTCCCGCCGAGGAGCGCTCGACGAGGTCGCGCAAGAACGCCTTGCTCTCGTCGGGGAAAGGGCAGACGCCCCCACTCTCGCGCGTCGGTCGGACGCGACGAACTGGGCCGTCCCGGTCACGTGCGGGCGAACCCGCCATGGAGCGAATGTAGCCCGTTTCGAGAGGAAATTTGAACGGAGACGAAGCGACTCCGAACGGAGTTTGAAAAATTTTCTCCCCCGGTTCGTCCGCAGATAAAGGCGGCGTCTCTGGCCTCCGCAGAGAGAGCCAGAGAGGCCGACATACCGACAATGTCAGACGACAGCTCTCGACTCGACATTTCGCGGCGGCGAGCGCTCAGTGGAATAGCTACGGTCGGCGCTTTGAGTGCCGTTCCCGGTATCGGTGCGGCGACCTCCGGACGCGGCGGGGAGACGACCCGGTTCACCGTCCGCGTCGAGAACGTGGCGTCGCTGGACGAGTACCCCACGGCGCCGGACCCGCCGCTCTCGACCGGCGGAGCGGTCTGGATCACGCCGGGTGCCTACGCCATCTACAGGGGCCAGAACCCGATTCTCGGACGGAACAAGGCCGCCAGCCCCGGACTCGAAGCCATCGCCGAGGCCGGCAGGCCAGGCGGAACGCCGGAGAACGACTCGCTCGTCGCGGAACTCGGACAGTGTTCGAACGTCGCCCACGCGGGGGCGTGGACGCCCGCGGACACCGTGGCGGATCCGAACGACCCGTTAGGAGAGGTTCCCGGCGCGCCGCCGATCGCGCCGGGGGGAGCCTTCGAGCTCGATATCGAGGCCGAACCCGGACGGAAACTGGCGTTCGCGACGATGTTCGTCCCCTCGAACGACGCGTTCTTCGCTCCCGGCCCCGGCGGCATCGGGCTGTTCGACGGCGATGCCCCGGTCGACGGCTCCGTCACCGACGACGTCATCCTCTGGGACGCCGGGACCGAACCGAACGAGGACCCAAGTAGCGATAGCCCCAACCAGGCCCCACGACAGGGACTGGAGTTCGGAAATCCGGACAAGGGACCCGACGAGGACGGCGTCGTCCGCGAACTCCGCCCGACGGACAAGGTCGGCGACGGCTACAGCTACCCCGATCCGAGCGACGCGATCGAGGTGACGATCACGCCGCAGTAGGCGGGCGACGGCGACCGGCTTCCCTGCCTTCTCACTCGACGAGCGCTCCCAGCCGCGGCGAACCGGAGAGAGCGGGACGCCGAGCGCGAGTGATCGTTCCGAGCCGGGGCTACGGTTGATCGGGGAACAGCGCGAGGTGACTGACGATGAGCCGGCTCTCCAGTCCCCCCGCCAGCGCGCCGGAGAGCACGCCGATCGTACTGATGAACGCGCCGGTTCTGACGAGGTCGACGAACCCCACCGTCGGGTCCTCCAGGCTCGGCCAGTTCGACATCAGGTTCGCGGGGAAGACGACGAGTTCGATGACGAGGATGATCCCCCAGACGAGCGCGAACAGGCCGGCCATCGCCAGCAGGAGGACGAGAAAGACGGTCACGTTGACCAGCGCCGTGTGCTCGGTGACGACACGGTGGCGCTTTCGGGGGAAAGAGAGGTTCTGGACGAACAGAAGGTAGAGCGCGGCCGCGACGACGCTGACGACCGCGAACAGCGCCGCCGTCACGTTCGCCATGTGGAACCCGACGTCCCAGGACTCGGCGCTGAAGACGATGACGAGCGTCGGGGTCAGCGCCGCCGTCGACAGCTTCGGCAGGGAGAGCGGCAACAGCGGCGCTCGGCTGTTGGCGAGCGCCTGCAGAACCTGCCCGGGGCTTCGCCCGGCACTGCGGAGGTGGAAGGCGAACCGCGACAGCGAGCCTTGCGGCCGGGCTTCGTCCGCCGGGATCTCCCCGGCGATCCGGCGGAGGTGGCGCTCGACGTCCGCGTCGACCGGGGGGACTGACCGCCGCTCCGGATCGAACCGAAACGGCTCCATGACGCCGCCGTCGGCGTCGCGGTGGCGAGCGCCCAGCACGTGGCCGACGAGGTGAATCAGCAGCGTCGCCGCGTTCCACCGGACGGCCTCCTGGTCGAGCGCGCGTCGTGGCTCGCCGCGGGGTGCGCTCCTGAGGTCCCGGGTCGAGACGACGGCGATGCGGGAGAGCGGCGACGCGAGGCCGGGGACGAACCGCTCCCCGCTCGTGACGAGCGGGACGTCCGTGACGACGAGAACCAGGTCGTACGGCCCCTCGACCATCCGGTGAGTGGCGCGGTCGAGGAACTCCGAGGGGCGGCGACGGTCGTGGTCGGCGAGCCGCGCGGGGCCGTCGAGGTAGAACCGCCAGCTGACGTCCGTCGCGGACGCCAGTTCGTCGACCGCGTCCTCGGCCGCCCTCGAAGCGAACGAACGGAGTTCGTCCGGATCGCTCCCTGGAGCGTGCGCCACGAGCACGCCGACGTCCACTCGGAGGTCGGCCGATCCCTCCCGCTCGGCGGCCACCATCTCGCGGTCGTCGCCTCGGCTAGCTGGGGAAGTACCCATTACGAAGGCAGTTCACTGCGAACGGACTTAACGGCCGGTGGCCGGCACTTGCGTTCTCGTCGTTCGCAGCGGAGAAAACGCGGGGGTAACGCATCGTCCCCGTGACGCCGTTGCGCTACTTCATCCGTCTCCGGTCTCGCCCATCCGCTCGGAGTAGTCCCAGCTGTAGACTTCCCGTGGCTCGATTCGGATGCGGACCTCCTCCCGGTCGTCGCCGAGCAGCCACTCGCCGAGTTCGGAGTCGGTCCCGCCGAGGTAGCGCTCGACGAGGTCCCGCAGGACCGCCTTGCCCTCGTCGGGCGAGAGCGCGGCGGTGCCGTTCCCCCTGACCCCGCGGTAGGGAACGTCGTTCGTGGAGACCTCGAAGGCGACTCCCGAATCGTTGCGGAGGTACCGGACGACGTCCGCGGTCGCGCCCGTCGCGCACTCGAACGCTCCGTCGCGGTAGCGGTACCACAGCGCGACCATCCAGAGCGACTCGTCCGGCCGGTGGGCAGCGATCCGGATCGGGATCGTCACCTCCTGAAGGAACGCCTCGACCTCGCCTTCCGTCCACGCGCCGCGGAAGTCGGTCATGGGGGATAGTTCGCGCGGCACGCTGAAAAAGCTCCACCGGGCGCGAAACGCCGTGGCTCCGGGCCGGGCACTCGGCTCGGTGTTACGCCGGACGAAACGCCCGGACGGTGTCCCGGTCCCCCGACTCGGCGGCGACCTCGACGAGGCCGAGGTCGGTGAAGACGCGGTTCCAGTCGCGGTAGTAGAGGGGGACGTCCTCCCTGACGTAGTTCACCTCGGGGTCCGTCGCGTTCGGGTCGCCGTCGCCCTCGTTCTCGACGGTGACGACGAGGTCGTCCGCGATCCGGACCAGTTCCTCGAACACCCACTCGACGTCGGGGTGGAGGTGCTGGAGCGTCTCCACGGAGTAGACGGCGTCGAACTGCCCGTCGTCGAAGTCGCGGACGACGTCCTCGATCGCGTCGACGTAGAACGTCCCGTCCCCGTAGAGGTCGGGGTAGGCGTCCGCCATCACGTCGAACGCGTCGGCGTTGACCTCGATCCCCGCGAGGTTTTCGAAGCCGCCCTCGTAGAGGTGCGAGAGGTGTCGGCCCGAACTGCAGCCGAGTTCCAGGACGCGCGCGTCCCGGTCGAGGAAGCGATCGAGGAGGCTGCGAACCGACTCGCTCCGCTCGTCCGGGCCGTAGTAGGCGTAGTACTCCGGCGAGTACTCACCGGAGCGTTCCGCCCACTGTCGGCGAACCTCGTTAGAATTCACGTATAGGGACTCCCGCGTACACGTAAAGTCTCGTCGGACTCCCCCTTAGCCCTCATCGGCGGTCGTCGGGTATTTCCCGACCGCGGACACGTCATCGCGTCTCAACGGGGGGTTGCCGAATACGCCGCGGATGTCCGAGGGTACCGCGTCCGCGTCTCCGGCGGCTCGATGGGTGGTGTTCACTGGTCCCGCCCTCTCCGGGACGTACACGGCGTGGGAACCGCTCGCAGTCGTCGGATGGGTATCGGAACGGCTGGATCGAGCGCCGAGCGGTCGGCCGCAGTTCGAGGCGCCGTACCGACCTCCGCACGCCAGCGGCCAGAGTTAAACGTTTCCCGAAAGTACCCAGACCTAATGAACCAGCAAGTCGACCCGAACGGCCGGCGGGGGGCGCCGGCTCCCGGGGGGGAACTCTCGGCACTGCGGGAGAGTCCGGAGTTCCGCGGCCCGATCGAACCGGGCGACGACCACGACCACTCCAACGACCATCTCGCCCTGCTCTACGAGACTCGCGACGAGCAGTTCGACGCCGTCGTTCCGTTCCTCCGAGAGGGGTTAGAGCGGGGCGAGCGGTGTCTCTACGTTGCCGACCAGCGCTCCCGGGAAGCGGTGCTCGCGGCGATGCGGGACCGCGGTGTCGACGCCGACGCCGCCGTGGAGTCCGGCGCGCTCACCGTCCTCACGCCGTCGGAGACGTACCGCAGGACCGGGGAGTTCGACCGGGACGCGATGCTCACGTTCTGGGAAGACGCCCTCGACGAGGCGAAAAGCGACGAGGGCTACGAAGGGGTCAGGGCGGCCGCCGAGATGACGTGGGCGCTCGACGGCACCGACTTCGAGTGTCTGGTTGAGTACGAAGCCGTGCTCAACGACCTCTACGAGGGCGAGGACTACGTCGTCATGTGCCAGTACGACCGCGAGCGGTTCCCGGCGTCGGTCGTCCGAGACGTCGTCGAGACCCACCCCCACGTCGTCAGCGGCGGCACCGTCTCGCGGAACTTCTACTACACGCCGCCCGAGGAGTTCTTCGCCCCCGAGGACCCGGAGCGCGAGGTCGAACGGATGGTACAGACGCTGCAGGCGCACACCGAGGCGAAGACGGGGCTCCGGGAACACCGGCAGTATCTCCGCGAACTGTACGAAATCACTGCCGACGGCGACCTCTCGTTCGACGAGAAGATGGACCGCCTGCTTGATCTGGGGTGCGACCGGTTCGACCTCGACATGGGGTTTTTCCTGAAGCTGGAGGGCGACGAGTTCCGGGTGGTCAGGACGCGGGGGACGGACCTGGAGGAGGGCGTCGCGACGCTGTCGGCGTGTCCCGGCCAGTACTGCAAGCAGACGATCACGGTGGAAGAGCCGGTCGGCGTCGAGGACGTCGCGGCCGCCGGCTGGGACGACGACCCGCTCTATCGTGAGCACGGCCTCGGCTGCTACCTCGGTTCGCGCGTGACGGACGGCGACGGCGTCTTCGGGTCGGTGTGTTTCTCCGCCGGGACCTCGCGCGAGGTCGAGTTCGCAGACGCCGAGTACGCCTTCCTCGACCTGATGGGCCAGTGGGTCAGCTACGAACTCGAACGCGAGCAGCGCGAGGCGGCGCTCCAGCGGTCGAAAGATCGCTTCGAGGGGATCTTCGAGAACAGCCTCGACGGTATCTTCATCAACGACCCCTACGCCGACGAGATGATCGACGCGAATCCGGCGGGCTGCGAGATGCTCGGCCACTCGCGGGAAGAGGTCCTGTCGAAGGGACCCTCGGACTTCCACCCCGACGAGATGGACCGCTTTCAGGAGTTCGTGGAAGAGGTCTACGAGGAGGGGTCCGGATGGACGGACGAACTGACCTGCCTCCGCAGCGACGGCCGGCGGATCCCGGTCGATATGTCGGCGTCGCGGCTCGACTACGACGACCGGTCGGCCATGCTCGCCATCGTCCGGGACATCAGCGAGCGAAAGGAGCACGAGCGATTCCAGCGCCGGTTGTACGACGTCGCGGCCGATCCCGACCGGTCGTTCGACGAGAAGCTGCAGGCGATGCTCGATCTGGGGTGCGAGCGGTTCGGGACGGACCTGGGCGGGATCGCCCGCGTCGATCCGGACACCGACCTCTTCGAGGTGGAGGCGACGAACGGGGACCACGAGTACCTCGTCCCCGGCGACCGGTACCCGTTCTCGGAAACCTACTGTCGGCTGGTGACGGAGGACGGCCAGACGGCCGGCGTCGCCGACCCCGATCCGGAGGAGTACGAGGGGCAACTCTGCTACGACCGGTTCGGCGTCCGCACGTACCTCGGGACGTACCTCGAAGTCGACGGCGACGTCGACCGGACGTTCTGGTTCGTCTCGAACGAGCCGCGAGACGAGGCGTTCTCGGAGGCGGAACGGACGTTCCACCGCCTGATGGGCCAGTGGGTCAGCTACGAACTCGAACGGAAGCAGTACGAGGACGAACTGGAGGGGACGGTCGAGCGGCTTCAGCAGTCGAACGAACGGCTGGAGCAGTTCGCATACGCCGCCTCCCACGACCTGCAGGAGCCCCTCCGGATGGTGTCCAGTTACCTGCAGCTTATCGAGAACCGGTACGGGGAGGACCTCGACGACGACGCTCGGGAGTTCCTCGACTTCGCCGTCGACGGCGCGAACCGGATGCAGGCCATGATCGAGGGCCTGCTCGAGTACTCGCGGATCGAGACCCGCGGCAATCCGTTCGAGCCGGTCGAACTCGACGCCGTCCTCGAGGACGTGCGGGCGGACCTGCAGCTACAGATCGCGGAGAGCGGCGCCGAGATCGAGGCCGACGAACTGCCGCGCGTCCGGGGCGACGAGAGCCAACTGCACCAGCTGTTCCAGAACCTGCTCTCGAACGCGATCGAGTACAGCGGCGACGGCCCGCCGCGGGTGAGCGTCTCGGCCGAGCGGACCGGCGGGCGGTGGGTGATCTCGGTCAGCGACGACGGGATCGGTATCGACCCCGACGACGCGGACCGGATCTTCGAGGTGTTCCAGCGCCTGCACGCCCGCGACGAGTACGAGGGGACGGGGATCGGGCTCGCGCTCTGCAAGCGGATCGTCGAGCGCCACGGCGGCGACATCTGGGTCGATTCCCACCCCGGTGACGGGGCCACGTTCTCGTTCACCCTGCCCGACTCCCAGCCCGAATCGTCGTCCGACTGATCCCCTGCAGGGACGGGTTTCCGTCCTCTCACCCGTCCGAACGCTCCCCGAAGACGCTTACCCGCGCGCGGCGAACGGTACCCGTGGCTCGTTTACTATCGTCGTTACGGGGGGAGAGCGAGGAAACGGAAACGACGCTCGACGTGACCGTCGAGCGGGAAGACCCGACGCCGTCGCCGCGGAAGGGGTTGCGGAAGGCGGCGCTCGGACTCGGCGTTCTGGCCCTGGCGTACGTCGCGTCGCGTCGTGCCGGCTCCGGGGAGGTCGTGCCCGACGAACTGCGCGAGAAGGCGAGCGACGCGCTGCCGACGGACACGGGCGAGTCGACGGGCGAACCCGAGTCGGGGGCCGCGATCGTCGAGCGGATGCACGGTGGTGATGGAGACGGTACGGCCGGCGCGGAACCGATCGCCAACTACCTCTCGGGCGAGGGGCCCTCCGACGAGGTGATAGCGGGCCGAGCCGAAGAAGAGGTCGACGAGGAACCCGCCGAGCCGGGCGAGATGAACGTCGACGAGGAGGTCGTCGACGAGATCATCGACGACGACGAGGAGAGCACGTAAGGCTCCGGGCGACCGCGGCGCCCACCTTTATTTTTCTATGTGATCGACTACCACACGATGGAGAACGCTCGCACCGTCGTCCGGGACGACGCCGGATCGGCGGGGTACACGCTCGTCGTCGCGGTGTCTAACCCCGACAACGTCGAGCAGTTGATGCGTACCGCGGTCGACGTCGCCGGGAGCAACGACGGGGAGATCCGCGTCGTGAGCGTGATCCACAAGCCCGCCACGTCGCCGTTCCTGCTGTTCGCGGAGGAGGACATCAAGCGGGAGTACGCCGACGGGCAGGGGGCGGTCGCCGATCGGGCGGTGGCCGCCGCCGACGAGTCGTCGGTCCCGGTCCGGCGGAGCGTCGTGGTCGGCAGCGACGTGGCCGACGCCATCCTCTTGACGGTCGAGGAGGCCGACGCGGACGCCCTGCTGATCGGGTGGCAGGACCGCCCGCGGCCGGTCGACATCGTCCTCGGGACGACGGTCGACCCGGTCATCCGGCGCGCGCCCTGCGACGTGTTCGTCGAGCGCGTCGGGACGACCGCCGACGGGATCGACCGGGTCCTCCTGCCGACCGACGGCGGCCCGCACGTCGACCTCGCGGCGGACGTAGTCGACGCGGTCGCAGTCGCGAACGACGCGGCTGTCACCGTCGTCTCCTACGCCGGTAGTGGCGCCCCGGAAGCCGACTTCCGAACCGCCCGGGAGCACGTCGAGCGCGCGAGCGATCGGCTGTCGGTCGACGAGGTCGAAGCGAGCGTCCGCGAGACGACCGACCCGGCGAACGCGATCGTCTCGCTGGCGGCGGAGCACGACCTGGTCGCGCTCGGGGCGACACCCGAGGGGGTCGTCCGGGACCGAGTCGTCGGCTCGGTCGCGGAGACCGTCGGCGGGCGCGCCGCCCCGCCGATCGTCATCGCGAAGCGAGACACCGGACGCTCGTTCGTCGAGCGGACGCTCGGCCGGCTGCGGTGAGGGTCAGTCCGCGTCGGCCACGGCGCCGGCGTCGAACTCGCCGGGCGCGCCGCCGTCCTCGGCCGAGCGGGGCTCGACCTCGTCGAGCGCCCGATCGAAGTGTTCGACGGTCAGTTCGATGTCCTCGACCGCGGCGTCCGCCTTCTCGGCGGTCGCGCGGACGTACTCCCGGACGGCGATCGTCGCCGCCTCGCGGCAGACGGCCTCGACGTCGGCCCCCGTGTAGCCCTCGGTCCGGGCGGCGAGGCCGTCGAGGTCGACGTCGTCGGCCAGCGGCTTGTCCTCGGTGTGGATCCCGAAGATCTCGCGGCGGGCGTCCTCGTCCGGGAGGTCGACCTCGACGTGGCGGTCGAGGCGACCGGGCCGGAGCAGGGCGTCGTCGATGAGGTCCGGGCGGTTGGTCGTCGCGATGACGACCACGTTCTCCAGCTCCTCGAGGCCGTCGAGCTCGGTCAGCAGCTGCGAGACGACGCGCTCGCCGACGTCGCTGTCGCCGACGCCGCTCCCGCGCTCGGCGGCGACCGCGTCGATCTCGTCGAAGAAGACGACCGACGGGGAGTTCTCGCGGGCCTTGCTGAACACCTCGCGGACGCCCTTCTCGCTCTCGCCGACGTACTTGTCGAACAGCTCGGACCCCTTGACGGAGATGAAGTTGCTCTCGGACTGGCTGGCGACGGCCTTCGCCAGCAGGGTCTTGCCGGTGCCCGGCGGGCCGTACAGCAGGACGCCCTTCGCCGGTTCGAGGCCCGCGTGCTCGTAGGCGCTCGCGTGCTCCAGCGGCCACTGGACGGTCTCGCGGAGGCGCTCTTTCGCCTCCTCCAGGCCGCCCACGTCGTCCCAGGCGACGTCGGGCACCTCGACGAACACCTCGCGCAGCGCCGAGGGCTCGATCCCCTTCAGCGCCTCGCGGAAGTCCTCGTCCGAGACGGCGATGGAGTCGAGCACCTCGGCGTCGATCCGGTCCGCTTCGAGGTCGAGTTCGGGCCGTACCCGCCGGAGAGCGCGCATCGCGGCCTCCTTCACGAGGTTCTCTAGGTCCGCGCCGACGAAGCCGTGGGTGTTCTCGGCGTACTGACCGAGATCGACGTCTTCGAGCGGCATGCCGCGCGTGTGGATCCGGAGGATCTCCTCGCGGCCGTCGCGGTCCGGGACGCCGATCTCGATCTCGCGGTCGAAGCGGCCGGGGCGGCGGAGCGCGGGGTCGACGGCGTCGACGCGGTTCGTCGCCGCGATCACCGTCACCTCGCCGCGCTCCTCGAGCCCGTCCATCAGGCTGAGCAGCTGGGCGACGACGCGCTGCTCAACGTCGCCGCCGGCCTCCCCGCGCTCGCCGGCGATGGAGTCGAGCTCGTCGATGAACACGATCGCGGGGGCGTTCTCCTCGGCCTCCTCGAACACCTCGCGGAGCTGCTCCTCGCTCTCGCCGTAGTACTTCGACATGATCTCCGGCCCGCTGATCGTCCGGAAGTGGGCGTCGATCTCGTTGGCGACGGCCTTCGCGATCAGCGTCTTGCCGGTGCCGGGCGGGCCGTGCAGGAGGACGCCCTTCGGCGGCTCGATGCCGAGCTGCTGGAACAGCTCGGGGTGGCGCATCGGCAGCTCGATCATCTCGCGGACCTGGTCGAGCTCGTCGTCGAGGCCGCCGACGTCCTCGTAGGTTACGCCTGCCGGGTCGTAGGCGACCTCGCCCGCGTCGGGCGACGCGTCGCCGCCCCCGACGGGGACCTCCTCGGCGCTCCGGTCGGCGACCTCGATCTCGGTGTCCTCGCGGACGACGACCGTGCCGCGGGGGTCGGTGTCGACGACCCGCAGGGGGACGCGCCGCCCCGACCGGTCGGCGAACAGGCCGAAGCCGACCGGGACCGCGACGGTCTGGCCCGCGGTCACGGCCTGGTCGCGGAGCTCCTCGCGGAGGTGCGAGCCGAGGTCGCCGGAGATCCGGAGGTTGCCGGGAAGCGCCACCGTGAGCCGGTCGGCCGGTTCGACCTCGGTCGGTTCGACCTCGACCGGCTCGTCGATGCCGGCGTCCGCGGCCCGCCGGAGCTGGCCGTCTATCCTGACGACGCCGCGGCCGGCGTCCTCGGCGTCGCTCGGCCAGACGCGCGCGACCGCGCTCCGCCCGTCGCGACCCTGCAGGGTGACGAAGCTGCCGCTCGACAGGCCGAGGTCCTTCAGCGCCTCGCGGTCGATCACCGCCATGCCGCTGCCCGGATCCCTGTTCTTCAGCGGTTTGACCGTGAGCCGCATGGTTCTGATGCAGGAACGGAGCGGTCGGGAGCCGGTGCACCGTCGCCGCCGGGTCACCCCTCGACTTCGATCGTCTTCCCGCGCGTGATCCCGGTCGCGACCGGGAGGCGGACCTCGAGGATGCCGTTCGTGTACTCGGCGGCGATGGCCTCGTCGTCGACGTCCTTCGGGAACCGGAACCGGCGGTGGTAGGTCCGTTGCCGGTCGCGCTTCTCGTCCTCGTGTTCGGCGGCGACGTTCAGCACGCCCTCGTTCCACGACACGTCGATGTCGGCGGGGTCGAAGCCCGGCAGCTCGACGGTGAGGACGAACTCGTCGTCCTCCTCGTACAGCTCGTAGTCGCTCTCGGTCGTCTCGAACAGTCGGCTCGGTACGTTCGCGCTTCGCAGCCAGTTGCTGGCGGGATTGCGACGCAGAGCCATGGCTGTTCACCTCGGTGTCCATTTCGACGTTGTTTGTGGTTCTATATAAAACTTTGCCCGTCAGTGACCGCTGAAGACGCAGGCTACGCGTGCCGTCAGACGACCGTGCGGACCGCTGCACGTCGAAGCGTCGAGGAAAAGCTACGAGTTAGTCGATGTGGCCTTCGCGGCGAAGCTGGTCGGCGTCCTGGCCCGAGTAGCGCCACTCGATGTTGGCCTTCTCGTCCTGCCAGTCCCACGGCTCCACGAGCACGACGTCGTCCTCGTTGATCCAGGTCCGGTACTTCATGCGGCCGGGGATCCGGCCCATCCGGTTCTTGCCGTCCTCGCAGCGGACGCGGACGTGGTTACCGCCGTTGTGTTCGGTGACGACGGCGAACAGCTCGTCGTCGTCGGGCATGCGAAGGTTCTTTCGCTGGGATTCTTCAGTCACTACTACGTATAGGGCCTCCACTCATTTAAGTCATCGGAGAGATGTGATATCGTTTACCACGACGCGGCCGCCGCGTCGTCGCTCACTCGTCTTCCAGCAGCGCGTCGTCGCTCACTCGTCTTCCAGCAGCGCGTCGTCGCTCACTCGTCTTCCAGCAGCGCGTCGTCGCTCACTCGTCTTCCAGCAGCGCGTCGTCGCCGTGGCGCTCGCGGAGGTCCGCCAGATACGCCCGCTGCTCCCGCAGGCCGTCGGTCGGCTCCGCGTAGACGTGTTCGAACATCTCCGCCGGGTTCCCCTCGAACGCCTCCGCTTCCTCGATCAGTTCCGATAGCGTCGCGTCGATCGCCTCGTCCATCGCGGCGACGCGGTCGTCGTCGACGATCCCCCGGTCCCGGAGAAACGCCTCGAAGCGGTCGAGCGGATCCCGCTGTTTCCAGCGCTCGACTTCCTCGTCCTCGCGGTAGACGGAGGGGTCGTCCGCCGTTGTGTGCGCGCCGAAGCGGTACTGAACGGCCTCGATCATCGTCGGCCGCGGCTCGTCGTCGGGGGCGACGGCCTTCTCGCGGGCCGCCTTCGTCGCGACGAACGTCGCCAGCGGGTCCATCCCGTCGACCTGAACCCCCTCGAAGCCGTAGGCGTGGGCCTTCTGCGCCAGCGTCTCGCTCGCGGTCTGCTTCTCGCGCGGGACCGAGATGGCCCACTGGTTGTTGTTGCAGAAAAACACCGTCGGCGTGTCGAACACGCCGGCGAAGTTCATGCCCTCGTGGAAGTCGCCCTCGCTGGTCGCGCCGTCGCCGAAGTGGACCAGGCTGGCGCGCTCGTCGCCGTTCAGCTTCGACGCCCAGGACCAGCCGACGGCGTGGGGGACGTGGTCGCCGATGGTGATGTTGAGCGGGAAGACGTTCGCCTCGGCGATGGCCGAGTTGCCGCGCTCGTGGCCCATCCAGTAGATCAGGTACTCCCAGGGCATCTCGCGGGCGGCGACGGCCCCGTGCTCGCGGTACTGGTAGAAGATCGTGTCCTCGTCGGCGAGCGCGTACGTCGAGCCGATCTGCGACCCCTCCTGCCCGGCTAGCGAGGAGTAGGTGCCCATCCGTCCCTGCCGCTGGAGGCTGGTCATGCGGTCGTCGAAGCGCCGGCAGAAGCGCATGTCCCGGAGCATCGACGCCAGCGTCTCGTCGTCGAGGTCCGGGACCAGATCCGGTGCGACGACGTTCCCGCCGGCGTCGAGAACACGCACCGTGTCGTCGGGAGCCCGGTCGAAGAGGTCGCGTGGCATGCTGCCAGTACGGTGGTGAACGAGGACCAAAAAGGTGGGTTCGCGGGCAATACGCACCGAGCGCCGCGGAGACGGGAGCCGTCCCCCGTCCCGTGCCGGCGGGAGTTTACCGCTTCTCGAACCGGTGGAGCACGACCTCGCTGTCGTCGTGCCACTCGAAGTGCTCGTGGGCGTGGTTCAGCATCCGGCGGTACTCCTCCAGGTCGTCGAAGCCCTCCTTCCGCGCGTCCGCGTCGGTCAGGTCGCCGAGCGTCCGCTCGGTCACCGCGACCACCTCGAACGACTCGCCGTCGACGGTGAACTCGTCGCCCTCGTCGGCGTACTGGTGGCCGCGATGGACCTTACTGTCGGCTGTAACCCCCTGAACGATATCGCCGCTCCGAGCGGCGATGACGTTCGCGTAGTTACAGCCGACAGTACTGCGTCACGTCGCCCTCGGCCGCGCCGGTGCGCATCCGCTCGCTCGGGAGCAGTTCGTCGGCGTCGATCTCGCTCATGGTCTGACCGTAGGACCGACCGACCAAAACTGACGGGGTCCCGCGTCGCCTTCCGCGACCGAAAACCATTGCCGTCGCTCGCCCGAACTCGGCGTCATGCGACTCGCACGCGTTCGAACCGACGACGGCGCGGTGACCGGCGAGTACGAGGACGGCGTGGTTCGCGCGGACGGCGAGGAGTACGCCGTCGGCGGACCAGACGGCGCCGACCTGCTCCCGCCCTGCGTCCCGTCGGCGATGTACTGCGTCGGCCGGAACTACGCCGAGACGCTCGACCAGATGGACTACGAGCGCCCCGAGCAGCCGGACTGGTTCATCAAGCCGCCCGCGTCCGTTCA
Source organism: Halostella limicola (assembly GCF_003675875.1). NCBI lineage: Archaea > Methanobacteriati > Methanobacteriota > Halobacteria > Halobacteriales > Natronoarchaeaceae > Halostella > Halostella limicola. Next base: position 1,204,998 of record NZ_RCDI01000001.1, read on the forward strand.
CCCGCCGGGCGAGCCCGTCGAGTACCCCGAGTGGACGGACGAACTGACCTACGCCGGCGAGCTGGCCGCGGTCATCGACGAGACGTGCGCGGACCTCGCGCCCGACGAGGTAGACGACGTCGTCCGCGGGTACACCATCATGAACGACCTCGACGCGCTCGACCAGCCCGGCCGCACCGCCCGGAAGGCGTTCGACGGGTCGGGACCGCTCGGGCCGTGGATCGAGACCGACGTCGACCCGGAGAACCTCGACGTGACGACGCACGTGGGCGGCGAGTTACGACAGGAGGCGAACACCGAACTGATGCTGTTCCCGCCGCGGGAGACGATCGCCTTCCTCTCGGAGCGGTACACGTTCCGGCCGGGCGACGTGGTCGCGTTCGGTAGCCCGGCGAATCCGGGCCTCGTCGAACCGGGAGAAGAGGTCGAGATCCGGTACGAGGGGATCGGGACGCTCCGGAACGAAGTCGTCTCGGAGTAGTCGAAGCCGGGTCAGTTCAGCGACTCGACCTCCTCCGTGAGGTCCTCGGGCTCGTCGACGGGACCGTTGACGAACATCCCGTGGGCCATGATGAGGATGGCGACGAGCCCCGCGACGCTGACCGCGATGCGGACCGACAGCGAGGTGAGGAGCCCGATGGTTCCCCCGAGCAGCATGCTCAGCCCGACGCCGATCAGGACGAGATCGTAGTATTTCCACGTGTATCCCATACTGAACAGTACGACGGCCATCCGTGAAGTTCTGTCGGTGGTGAGGTCTTCGTTCTCCGGGTTTCCGCCGCACTCGCTACCGAACACCCGTACCCGAGGCCTGCCTCTCCGGCGGCGCTCGCCGCTCCGGGAGCCTGTCACTCCTCCGTCTCGGGGTCCGCGCCGATGGACTCACCGGCGTTCACCCGCGGCGTGACGGCGTCGCCGTGGATCAGTTCGGTGAACCCGATACGCAGGAGCTGGATGCCGAGAACCAGCACCAGCGGGCCGAAGAAGAGCCCGTACCACCCGAACAGTACCGGGCCGAGCACGTACGCCAGGAGCACGAGGCCGACGTGGGTCTTGCGGCCGGCGATCCGGGGCAGCAGGTACGTCATGGGCAGCAGGTCGAGGACGGCCAGACAGACCGCGAACAGCACGACAGGGAAGACGAGCAGCGCCGGGTCCGTCCGCACCGCCATCGCCGCCAGAGCTGCCGTCAGCGGCACGTACACGACTTTCCCGACCACGAGGGGGACCAGGCTGGCGAAGCCGGTCAGCATCGCCAGCGCGGTCGGCGCAGGGATCGCGACCGCCGACGGCGCGACGAGGTTGTACCCGTGGTAGACGACCGTCGCCATCGCGGCGACGAGGCCGAGAAGCACGACGTTCCCGAAGTAGATCGTCGCGAGGTCGCTGTCGACGGCGGTGAGGTACGCGAACAGCGCGTCCCCCTCGTCGGCGACGTTGTCACAGAACCACGACCGGATGCTGTCGTCGTCCCGGAGGAGGTAGAAGGCGATGGCGAGCGCGATGACGACGTGGAGGAGGCCGTCCGCGAGAAAGGCCAGCGCTCCGGCGCCGGTCGTAGCGATCCCTATCGCCGAGTCGGTGTCGGCGTCCGCGGCCAGCGTCTTCAGTTCGTCCACGGGGTTCCGCGTGGGGTCGATCCCGACGTACGACTCCAGCGCGCTCGCCACCGCGTCGACCCCGCTCGGCCCGAGTTCCTGGATCGCCACGACGATGACCGAGCCGACCAGCACCAGCACGGGAACGGCGATCGCGACGAGCGTCAGGCCCGCGGACGCCCCGCGTGACAGGTGCCCCCTGAACCGGCGGTCCAGCGGCCGCATCCCGTAGTAGACGAACAGGCCGAGGACGAACGTCCCGACGAGCTCGTGGAGGACGAACGCGAACGCCGCCGCGAGCACGAGCGTGAGGAACCACCACCCGGCGCGGGACCGGTCGACGGCCGGCAGTGCAGGCGTCATGGGAGCGATACCCCGCGGCGAGGGAAAAGCGTCGCCCCGCCGCGCACGAGGGCCCCGCGGAGAGCCGCCGACCTGCCCGGTCGTGCGGCTACGCCAGCCGATCGCCGAGGCGTCGGAGCGTCTCCGGCCCGCCCGCTTCCCCCTCCAGTTCCGGCAGCTCGACGACCTCGCGGCCCGGGAACCGCTCGCGGATCTCCGCGAGCCGCTCGGTGTGGCGCTCCTCCAGCGACCGGCACCGCGAGCAGTCGCATCCGGTGTCCCGGAGCACGCGGTTGACGACGAGCCGGCCGACCGGCACGCCGTCCTCGCGGAGCGTCTCGACCAGCCGCTCCGTCTCCGCGATGGCCATCGCCTCCGGCACCAGCACCGGGCGGAACTCGGTCCGGTCGGGGTCTCTGAGCACCGTCCCGGCGCGTTCGAAGCGCGCCCGCACGTCGTCGATGTCGTCCCCGTCGTCGCCGCCGAAGAACGCGGCGGGGCCGAACACCACGCTCCGCGCGGAGTCGACCATCCGGCTCACCTGCCCCCGGAGCTTTCCGGCGGCGGCGAGCGAGGCGTCGAGCACGTCCGGCAAGTCGAGCAGGCGGAGCGTGTGGCCCGTGGGAGCGGTGTCCAGAACGACCGCGTCGAACGCGGGCGCGTCGCCGGACGCCTCTCCGTCCTCGGCTCTGTCGCCGGGCCCCTCCGCCGCGTACTCCGCGAGCAGGTCGAGCGCGGCCGCCTCGTCGCCGCCGGGGAGCACGCCCGCGCCGAACAGCGCCTCCATGTCCTCCTCGTCCATCCGCAGCCCCGCCGAGCGGAACTCGTCCGCCAGCGCCTCGACCACTCGGCGGTAGGCGGCCTGCCCGCGCTCGGGGCCGACCTCGACGGCGTGGAGGCCCGGCGTCACGTCGCGGAGTTCCCGCACCTCGTCGCCGACCGCGACGCCGAGCGAGTCGCCCAGCGAGTGCGCCGGGTCCGTCGAGACGACGAGGGCGCGCTCCCCCCGGTCGGCGAGGACGAGTGCGGTCGCCGCGGCGCAGGTCGTCTTGCCGACGCCGCCTTTCCCGCCGTAGCAGACGACGCGGGTCACGGCTCCGTCCGCACCGGGCGAACGCCCAGATACGCCCTCTGTCCCGGGTACGCCTCGCCGCGGAGCGCGGCGAGCAGCTGCGCCGCGGCGGTGTGGTTCCCGTCGGCGACCCACGGGAGTTCGCCGGGGCGGTCCTGCACGAGTATCAGGTCCTCCGGCGGTCCGTCGTCGCCGATGTCGTCCGCGATGTCGGCGACCTCCGCTAGGTCGTGGGCCGTCTCCCGGTCGACGCGCTCCGGGTCGTCCTCGAACAGCCGGTACGCCGCGGTGACCAGCATGCCGTCGTTGACGACCCGCCGCCACTCGTCGTCCTCCGGCCCCTCGACGACGCGCAGGTCGGCGAGTTCGGCCGCCGACAGGTCGAGGCCGAACCACTCCAGCCGCTGCGGTCGAAACGCCCGGGCCGCGATCGGCTTACGGTCGACCAGCTCCGCGACGAGTCGCTCCTCGTCGTCCACGGCGGCAGGGTCGAGGTCCGGTTCGTTCGGGTCGAGTTCGTTCTCCAGCCAGTACCGGACGACCTCCGCTCGCGACGCCGGCTCCATCCCGTCGCGGTCGGCGATGCGCTCCCTGAGGTCCGTGCGGCGGTCCATCGTCCGCCGTACCACGGCCGGCGGGGTAACTGTTCGCCCACCACATGCGGGCAATCGCGTCGGCCGGCGTCTCCGTACCCGGCCCGCAATAGATAAGTGGACAGGTGTTATAGAGAAATAAAGAATGTCCCGAACGATGGGGATAGTCCCCCGTCCGCGGGGAGCCTTGTTGGAAGTTAGCACCGACCACATAATGCACACGGGCGGCGGCGTCCGGACGACGCTGGAGGTGTTCCGGGAGATCTTTCTGGTCTTTCTCGCCCTCGGGACGGTCGTCGGCGTCGTCGTCGTGGGATACATGGTGTACAACGCCTACCGGTATCGGGACGGCAACGGCGACGTCTCCGCCGACGTCGACCGGCCGCGACTGGGTGAACTCCCGGGGGGCGGGGGGAGCGGGAAGAAGCTGTTCGTCTCGTTCGGCATCAGCGCCTTCATCGTCGTCTCGCTCATCGGCTGGACGTACGGCACGCTCCAGTACGTCGAGGACGGCCCGCCGGAGGCGGAGGCCCAGGAACCGCTGGAGGTGGAGGTGACGGGCTACCAGTTCGGCTGGCGGTTCGAGTACCCGAACGGCCACACTAACTCCACGCTCCGGGTGCCGGCGGACCGTCCGATACGGTTGATAGTGACCTCCGACGACGTGTTCCACACCCTCGGCATACCCGACCAGCGGGTCAAGACCGACGCCATCCCCGGCCAGACGACGCGGACGTGGTTCGTCGCCGAGGAGACCGGCGAGTTCGAGGTCCGCTGCTACGAGCTCTGCGGCGAGGGCCACTCCTACATGGTCGCCGACGGCGTCGTGATGGACCAGTCCTCCTTCGACCGGTGGTACGCGAACGCGAGCGCCGACGGCGAGGAGTCGGACGAGTCCGCCTCGAACGAGACGGACGACTCGGCGACGAACGAGTCGACCGCGATCGACGACGGCGCGGCGGTGGCCGCGCCTGGACCGACCCCCTTCGAGCTAACGACGTTCCCCATCGAAGCATGACGGAGGACGCTCACGCCGGCAACGGCCACGACGGACTGCCCCCCCAGAGTTCGGTGAAGCGATGGCTCATCACGACGAACCACAAGGACGTCGGCATCCTGTACATCGTCACCTCGCTGTTCTTCCTCGTGTTCGGCGGCACCCTCGCCCTGCTCATGCGGGTCGAACTGCTCTCGGCCACGCAGACCATCATCGCGCCCGGCGCGTACAACGAGGCGGTGACGGCCCACGGCCTCATCATGGTCTTTTTCTTCATCTCGCCGTTCGCGTTCGGCTTCGCCAACTACGTCGTCCCGCTCCAGATCGGGGCGGAGGACCTCGCTTTCCCCCGACTGAACGCGCTGTCGTACTGGCTGTACCTCTTCTCGGGCCTGCTGTTCGGGGCCTCCTTCTTCCTCGGCGGGACGTTCTCCGGCGGGTGGACGATGTACGCGCCGCTGAATATGCCGGCGTACACGCCGACGGTCGGGGGGACGACCGCCGTCCTCGCCCTGATGCTGTTCGTCGCCTCGGTGACCGTGTCGTCGGTGAACTTCCTCACGACGATGCACCGCATGCGGGCGGAGGGACTGAAGACGCTGAAGCTCCCGCTTTTCACGTGGACGATCCTGCTGACGGTGTGGATGATGCTGTTCGCGTTCGCGGCGCTTCTGGCCGCCCTCATCATCCTCTCGGCCGACCGCATCGTCGGCACGGTGTACTTCCAGGCGACCGAGGGCGGGTCCCTGCTGTGGGCGCACCTGTTCTGGTTCTTCGGCCACCCCGAGGTGTACATCGTCTTCTTCCCGGCGCTGGGCGTGATGGCCGAGTGCTTCCAGACGTTCTGCGGCCGGCGGATCGTCGGCCGGAAGTGGTTCATCGCGGCGATGGTGCTGGTGGCGCTCCAGAGCTTCTTCGTCTGGATGCACCACATGTTCCTCACGTCGATCAACCTGCCCATCAAGACGCTGTTCATGGCGACGACGATCGGCATCTCGCTGCCGTTCGACCTGATGGTGTTCGCGCTGATCTACACGATGGTGAAAGGGAAGATCCGGTACACGACGCCGTTCCTGTTCTCGTTCGGCGCGCTCGTGCTGTTCATCATCGGCGGCATCACCGGCGTGTTCCTCGGCGCGGTCGTGCTCGACTACGAGTTCCGCGGCACCTACTGGGTCGTCGCGCACTTCCACTACGTGATGGTCGGCGGCGCGACGGCGCTGTTCGGCGGCCTCTACTACTGGTACCCGAAGATGACCGGGAAGATGTACGACGAGTTCCTCGGGAAGGTCCACTTCGCGCTGTACTTCGTCGGCTTCAACCTGCTGTACTTCCCGATGTTCGTCGCCTGGGAGACGCCGCGGCGCGTGTTCGAGTACAGCCAGAGCTTCGTCGCGTGGCACCAGCTCGCGTCGATCGGCGGCTTCGTCCTCGGCGCGGGCTTTCTCGTCATGTTCTACAACCTCTTCGTCAGCCTGTTCAGGGGCGAGGAGGTCGACGGCAACCCCTGGGAGTACGCCTCCTCGGCCGAGTGGACCGTCCCGTCGCCCCCACCGTTCGAGAACTTCCCCGGCCTCCCGTCGTACGCCGACGGCAGCCTGAAGTTCCTGAACGCGGGGGAGTCGGGCGGCCTCGTCGAGGGCGGTCCGGAGTCGGCGCTCGGTCCCGGCGCCAGCAAGGCCGACGGCGGCACCGCGCCCGGCGAGGAGTCGGTCCCCGGCGACGCGCTGACCGGCGACGAGCGCACCGACGGCGGCGTGACCGCGACGCCCGACACCGTAGCTGCGACCGACGCCGAACTCCCGGAGAGCGACGAGCACGAGGAGCACGCCGACCACGCGAGCCCGTGGCCGCTCGCCATCGGCTTCGCGGCGTTCGTCACGTTCCTCGGTCTCTCCGGGGTGAGAGGCGGCGGGGTGGCCTACCCCGCGCTCACGGTGATCGGCCTCGGTCTCGGGACGGTCTCGTTCGTCTCGATGGGGCTGGAGTCGTTCCACGTCCCGGAGATGGCGGTCGCGGAGCGGTGGCCGTTCGAGGGCGTGGAGAACGGGAAGCTCGGGATGTGGATCTTCCTCGCGTCCGACGTGGTGCTTTTCGGCGCGCTGATCGGGTCGTACGCGTTCATCCGCGTCGCCTACGGCTGGACCTCCTGGCACGTCGTCCCCCACGACCCCATCCCGGGACTGATCAACACCTACCTGCTCCTGACGAGCAGCTTCACCGTGGTCCTGGCGCTGGTCGCCGCGGAGCGCGGGAGCACGCGGGGACTGGTCGGCAGCCTCGGGATCACCGTGCTGTTCGGGGTCGGCTTCCTGTACAACAAGGCCATCGAGTGGCAGGCGCTGTTCCACGAGGGCGTCACCGTCGGGAGCGGCGTCGAGGCGTCGACGTTCTTCCTCACGACCGGCCTGCACGCCGCCCACGTGATCATCGGCCTGCTCATCGCGCTGTTCATGATCGCGCGGGCCGCGAGGGGCGCGTACCTCGGCGAGGAGGGGAGCCGCCCCGTGGAGTACTTCGGGCTGTACTGGCACTTCGTGGACATCGTCTGGCTGTTCCTGTTCCCGCTGTTCTACATCCTGTAGGTGAGCAACAATGAGCAAGGTCAAACTGTACGCGATAATCTACGTGGCGCTGTTCGTCCTGGCGACCGTGCAGGTGCTGGTGGAGTTCGCCGGGCTGACGTACTGGACGGGCTTCGGCCTGATCATGGTGCTGTCGGCCGTGAAGGCCGTCCTCGTCGCCGGGTACTACCAGCACCTGGTCGACGAGCCGAGGTCGATAACGTACATGATGCTCGCCGCCCTGTTCGTCGCGGTCGTGCTCACCTCGGCCTCGGCGTACTCGATCGTCTGAGCGAAGGGGGCGGCGGGGCCGCCGCCCGCGACCTCACCGCCGCGTCCACGGCCGGTAGTACAGCAGCGCGACGGTCGCGACGAACGCGGCCGTCGCGAGGTCGAGCGAGTGCGCGTACGCCGCGGCGACCCCGGCCGCGCCCGCGAGGCTCCCGGCAAGCGTCGTCAGTATCGGGACGCTGCACCCGGCGCAGGCGACGAGACCGAGCGCCCCCAGCGGCGTGGCGGCGAGCGCGTCGACCGCGGCTGCGTACAGCAGGTACGACAGCGACAGGTACCCCACTACCAGGTACGGGACGAACGTGACGTAGAACGCCGGCGAGACGTAGGCGACGACGGGGCCCCACCCCGGCGAGCGCAGGGCGAACCGGAGCCCGAGCGGCCCCTCCGCGCCGCCGGTCAGGCCGACGAGGCCGCCGAGAGTCGCGAGCGTCGCGGCGTACGCCACGGCGAGGACGAGGGCGACCGCTTCGCGCCGGGGGCCAGCGGGGTCGGGAGTCGTCTTCGCCACTGCCCAGACGGAGACGTTGATCCAGACGAACGGGTACAGCACGTAGCGCAGGGTCGTCGGCTCGCCCGGTCGCACAGTGAAGTGGACGGCGACGAGCAGGACCTCCGCGACCGCGGCGAGCGCGAGCAGGCGCACGTCCCGGCGGGCGACCGCGCGCTCCAGGCGCGGCGCGGTCGCCCCGCTCATCGTCCCTGCGGCCGTCGCGCCCGACGGCCGTCTGCGCGCCCCGTCATCAGCCGGTGACGAGCCGGAAGAGGACGCCGACGATCAGCGCGACGCCGAAGGCAGTGGCGCTCTCCGCGACGGCCAGCGCCGTCGAGTGGCCGCGCTGCCGTCCGAGGAGGTACACCCCGGCGAGCAGGTACAGCACCAGCAGCGCGACGAACAGCGCCGTCATGCCGCCGAGCAGGGTCGGGTCCCCCAGCGCCAGCACCGTCGCGCCGCCGAACCCGACAGCCAGCAGGAGGAAGCCGGCGATCCACGCCGCCAGCTCGCCGCGGAGGGCGGCGACGAGGTGCTCGCCAGGGACGTAGTGCTCGCTCCTCCCGGCCGCCGTCTCCGCCCGAGAGCGGCGTCCCCCGTCCGAGGCCGCGCGCCGCGAACTGACGACCGTCGCGGCGATCACGGCGACGAGGAACAGCCCCGTGATCACCGTACTCGTGGTGAGTGTTACCATAACACTATCATCTTACTCGTCATCGTCCCGCTACATTAAGCGTTCGCCCGTTCGCAGCGCCCCCGACTACTAAGCGCGGGTTCGTCGTAGGAACGTTCCATGGACTCGTCCCACGAGGAGCTACGCGGCGTGACGGTGTCGGGTGACCCGGACGGCCGGCCGATCGTGTTCGTTCACGGGGTGACCCTGACCGGGTCGATGTGGCTCCCGCAGGTGAACAGGCTCCCGGACGACCTGCGACTGATCAGCTTCGACCTACCGGGTCACGGGGCGCGCGCGGACGAGACGTTCCAGTTCGAGCGCGCCGTCGACCTGCTCGACCGGGTCGTCGAGCGCGAGGCGGACGGCGAAGCGGTCGTCGTCGGCCTGTCGCTTGGCGGTTACCTCGCGACGAGCTACGCCGGCCGGTACCCGGACAAGGTCGACGCGCTGATCATCTCGGGCAGCAGCGCGAACCCGACGGGACTGCTCGGCGTCGTCACGCGGGTCGTCAGCGCCGTCTCCCGCGCGGCCGCCGAGAGCAAGCTCGTCCGGAAGGCGTACGCGGGCCTGTGGAAGCGGCTGATCCGTCAGCTCCACATCTCTCCCGAGGAGAAGCGCGCGATCATCGACGACGGGTTCTACTTCGAGCGGTTCGGCGAGGCCGGCCGCGACCTCGCCGGGCGGGACTTCCGCGCGGAATTCAGCGCCTACCCCGGCCCGGCGCTCGTCCTCAACGGGGAGAAGGACCTCCTCTCCCGCCGCAGCGAGGACGAGCACGCGGCGGCCGCGCCGGACACCAGGGTCGAGGTCGTCGCCGACGCCGGCCACACCGCCAACCTCCACCGGCCCGCGGAGTACACCAGGTCCGTCGAGCAGTTCTACCGCGAGGCGTTCCCGGAACCGACGGCGGACGGCGACGATGCCTGAGGACGCGCGCCGCGGCGTCTCACGGCGGGACTGGCTCCGGGCCGGGAGCAGCGTGGTCGGCGGAACGGTGTTTGCTGCGGCCGGGGCGACCAGTCTCGGCGTCGACGAAGGGAGATCACGACGGGGCGACGCCGAAGCGGATCGGACCGATTTCGTCTGGCTCAGCGGGCCACTACGGAACGTGAGAAACCTTCGCGACAACGTCCTCGCCTTCGCCGCTCGCCACGATCTCGCCGTCGTGCTGGTCGTGACGAACCTGGACAACCCGGCTCTCGTTGACGACTTCCTCGACGACGCAGACGCGGCCGCTGAGCGGGGGGTGGATGTCTGGTTGAACGTCGGGATCATGAAAGCGGTGACGTCGAAGGAGTTCGTGAACGACGCTGAGGAGAGAGAGCAACATTTGAATCGACTCGATCGGATCGTCGAACTGTACCACGACCGCTTCGGCGACGGCCGGATCGTCCTCTGGCAGGAGGCGCCCGTCTCCGGCCGCTGGGCCGAGGGCGGTAAGTGGACCGCCGAGTCCGTCGACAACCTGCTGGAGCACGGTCCGGCGGTGTTCGCGGCCCAGCGTCGCGTGATCAAGGACGTCTCCGATGGGATCGACGTGGGAATCTTCGTCCACTTCCCGTACCTCGTTGACTCGAAGAGCCCGGAGACCTACGAGCGACTGACGACCGCTCTCCGCGAGCGCGGAGCGACACCCGACTTCGCGATGGTCGACTTCTACCGCGGGTGGTACGAGAAAGACGTCGGACCGACGGCCGCGAACGACGCCGTCCGGAGCCTGATCGGGAACGCCCGCGAGGGGGTGGACGGGAGGGACGTGTTCTACATGGGCCAGGCCCACACGATCAACCCGAACCACACGCCGAGCAAGACGGCGATGCGGCTGGACCTCCGAACCGCGATGGACGCCGACGCGAGGGGGATCGGCTGGTACTCCCGGAACAATTACAAGAAGACCGAGGTCGGCTTCGACCCGTTCGTCCCGAACGTCGCCGATCCCGACAAGTTCGCCGAGCGCGGGGAGGTCGCCACCTACACAATCGCCCGTGACCGCTACCTGTTCGCCTGGCGCGGCACACTGGGGACGCGACCGGGCTACGGGCCCGGGGACCGCTTCGACCTCTGGCTCCGCACCGACGACGTGGGCTTTCACGACCACCGGCTCTGGCTCCAGACCGCGGAGGGCGACTGGGAGTACGTCGGCGACTTCGGCGGCTACCTCGACGGGGACTACCCCTACGACGGCGGCGCCAGCGCGTCGATCTTCCACGCGCTCGACCGGGAGCGGTTCCTCGACGGCGACCTCGAACTCCGGATTGCGTCGGAGGGCGAGACGACGCTCCGGAACATCGCCGTCCGCCCGTTCGACCCCGGCGCGTACGTGACGGAGCGGGAAGCGGCGTCGCTCGCGGCCGCGTCGCCGCTCGACCGCTTCGGCCTCGCCGACGCCGCGCCGGACGTGGAACTCTCGCCCGGCGAGGAGCGGACGGTGACCGTCCCGGTCGCCGTCGGATCGGCGCTGTCAGACGTCGCGCTCGGCGGCCTCGAACACCGCGAGGCCCGCGCCGCGCTCCCCTCGGCGACCGACGCGGATTACGCCGTGCTCGACCGGTTCGACCTCTGGGCTGTCGGGCCGGAGGCGGGGTCGATCGAGGGCGCGGCGCTCGGCGACCGCGACGCGGGCGCCGCCGCCGAAGCCGTCGCCCGGGGCGACGGGGCGACCGTCTGGTACGGCCTCCCCCGGTCGCTGCTCGACGGCGGCCGGACCCTCGCTCGCGCCGACTTCCGGGGCGGCAGCGCCCAGTCGATCTACGCGATGCCACACGCAGGCCGGGACGCCTTCGTCCCGCCGCACCGGGCGCGCGAACTCGTCGCGGACGACCCCGAGGCCGCGGCGACGTTCAGTCTCGCCTCCGATCGCCGGTAGGTGGTTTCGGCCACGGCGGGAAACCGCCCGACAGCAGTATTAACTCGATTTCGAATTACAGTACACTTTTACCCGTCGCGGTCGGATCAACGCTTGATGCCCGAAATCACGGTGTCCGAACACCTGTACGAGAAACTCGAAGAGGCCGCCCAGGACAGCGACATGGACCAGGCGCTGTGGCAGATGGTGTACCTGCACGAGCGCGGCAACAACCCCGCGCAGTAAGTCGAGTTTTCACTGGTTGGTCGACACGATTTCGACGACGTCGCGGTTCTCTAGTTCTTGGTCCGCGCCGATCTGGCGCTCGGACCGACAGTCGATGGCGTGCAGGAAGCCGTCCCCGATGTCCGAGTGCAGGTGGTAGGCGAAGTCCTCCGCGGTCGACCCCTCCGGGAGGATGAAGCAGTCGCGCAGCACCGTCCCGTCGTCGGTGACGACGCCGTTCGACGACCCGGGGAACACGGCGACGCCGCCCAGCTCGTCGAACAGCGCGGTTTCGAGGGTCCGCTGGACCCCCGTGCCGCCAAACGCGGCGACGTACTCGCGGATCTGCTCCAGTCCCGCCGCCTGTTCGTCGCCGAGGTCGCCGACGACCTCGAACTCGTCGTCGCCCGGCCGGTAGTCGACGGCGCCCTGCTCCGACGCCGTCTTCAGCGCCTTCTCGGCGTGGGCGCTCGTCGGCACGAACGTCAGGTGGTCGTACTCGGGGTCGTTCGCTATCTCCTCGTAGTTGGCCTGCGCCTCGGGCGTGTCCATCTTGTTCGCGGCGATCACCATCGGCTTCGTGCGCTTGCGGATCTCGCGAGCCAGCGCCGCGCGGTCGTCCTCGTCCCACTCGTCCGGGTCAAGCGGCATGTTTAGCCAGAGGATCGTCCGCTTGATCTCGTCTTTGTTCGTCCCGAACGCGCTCATCTGCTCCGCGAGGTCGACCTCGACGTCCGAGTCCTCGCCGTCGTAGCCCGAGCGGTAGCGCTCGATGCCCTTCTCCAGCACGTCGAGGTACCACATGTCGAGTTCGTTCTCCAGGAAGTCGACGTCCTCCCGCGGGTCGTGGTCCTCCGTCGGCTCGCCTTCGAGGTCCGTCTTCCCGGAGAAGTCGACGACGTGGACCAGCACGTCCGCCTCGTTCAGATCCGTGAGGAACTGGTTGCCGAGCCCGTTGCCCTCGTGTGCGCCGGGGATCAGTCCGGCCACGTCGACGAGCTTGACCGGGACGAACCGCGTGCCGTCCTCGCAGTAGCCAGTCTCGGGTGTACAGGTCTCGCCGAACTCCGGAGCCGCGCAGTCGACGCGGACGTACGCCTCGCCGACGCTCGGGTCGATGGTCGTGAACGGGTACGCGCCCTCCGGTACGTCGTTCATCGTCGCCGCGTTGAAGAAGCTCGACTTGCCGACCGATGGCTTCCCCACCAGGCCGATCTTGTAGGTCATTGACTCCTCTGGTCGGTCGCCGCACGAAAGGGTTACCAAAACGAGCGCGCCCTGTCAGTCGGTGACAGCCGGGCCGCGCGAGGCGGTTCGTCGCGCCGGTCGGACGCTCCCGCCCGGGGCTACTCCTCCTCGTCTTCGTCCGCGCTCGTCTCGTCGGACTCGTCCCCGCCGAGGTCGATGCCCGACTCCTCGCCCTCGGGCGCCTCGCCGATGTCCGTCTCGTGCTCGTCGGCGTCCGCGTCGGTCGCCGACTCCCCGGCCGTCGCCTCCTCGTCGGTCAGTTCGTCGCTCGCCTCCATGTCTGTCTGCATGTCCTCGGGCGGTTCCTCGGTGTCCTGCTCGCCGAACTCGACCTCGGTCATGCCCGTCTCGCTGACGCTCTCCGAGACGTCCGTCGACGGGTCGACGGTCTCTTTCCCCGCGTCCGCGGGGAACTCGATGTCGCTCGCGCCGCGTCGGGACCGGCGCTGGAGGAGGCCGACGACGAGGGCGAGCGAGCCCATCGCGAGCCGGCGCTTGCGGCCCCGCTTCGAGCGGAGGCCGCGGACGATCCACAGCACCCCCGTGCTCATGGCGAGGCGCCCGGACCGGAGCTGCTCGCCGATCCGGCCGGGGATCATCCCCTGCGACCCGCTCGCCGCCCCTTCGCCCGCCCGTTCGTTTCCGGTCGCCGTTCCGATGATGTCTTTGAACAGCATGTGCCGAGCGAACTACCACGGCGACGCAGTTAAACGCCGGACCCCGCCAGTCAACTGCGTCGGGATCGTACGCCGCCCATGGACCGACAGCCGGCCTACGAGGTAGCCGTGATCGGCGGGGGACCGGCCGGGCTGACCGCCGCCCTGTACGCCACCCGACTGGGGCACCGGACGGCGCTCATCACCAGGGAGGGCGGCCGCCACGAGCTCGTCGACTCCGTCCACAACCTTATCGGCGTCTCGGAGGAGACGTCCGGCGCCGAACTGGCCGCGGTCGCCGCCGCCCAGCTGGAGGAGTACGGGACGGACTACTACGAGGACTCGGTCACCGCCCTCGGGCGCGCGGACGACGACCGCTTTCGGATCGAGGCGACCCACGCGGACCTGCTCGCCGAGCGGGTCGTGCTGGCGACCGGCTTCTCCGACAACGCCCCGCGGGTCCCCGACCTCCAGCGGTTCACCGGGCACGGCCTGCACTACTGCCTGCACTGCGACGCCTACACGCTCGCGGACGCCCCGGTGTTCGTCCTCGGGCACGACGAGGAGGCAGCCCACGTGGCGATGACGCTGCTCAACTTCACCGGGGAGGTGGACCTGATACTGAACGGGGAGCGACCGACGTGGGGCGACGACACGGCGACGCAGGTCGAGACCCACCCGGTCGAGGTGCTCTCACGGTCCGTCAACTCGGCGTTCGCAGAGAGCGAGAGCACGGAGGCGTGGATCGGCGGGCTGGAGTTCGCCGACGGCACCGAGCGCGAGTACGTCGGCGGGTTCGCCGTCTACGGCCGGGAGTACAACGCTGCGCTCGCCGAGGACCTGGGCTGCGAGCTCAACGACGACGGCTCCGTCGCGGTGGACGAGGACTTCGAGACCAGCGTCGACGGCGTCTACGCGGTCGGCGACGTGACCCACGGGCAGAACCAGACGCCGGTCGCCGTCGGCGACGGCGCGCGGGCGGGCATCGCCGTGCACCACGACCTCCGGCGGTTCCCGCTGTCGGCCGAGGAGTGCGCGGACCGCGACCCGGGCGACCTGAGCGCCCCCGCCGTCGCCGACGACCTGCGGGCGCGGATGCGCCGCCACCGCTCGCGCGACGACTACGCCGGCATGACGCCGGACGGCTCCTGACCGGCGTATACACTCTGGCCTAGCGTCGTCGACCCGTCCATGTCCGAATCGACCAACGAGTGCGGCGGCTGGGGCGGTGCGGAGAGCGGCGGCTCGCGGCGGCGATCAGGCCTCGGCGATCGCTCGCTCGGCGTACCAGACCAGCGAGAAGTCCTGCGGGGAGGGGAGCGCGCACGCGAACCAGGCGACGGCCGCGGTGACGAGGTAGGGGTTCCCGAGAGTGGCGGGGTCCGGGAGGACGCCGGCGGCGACGAGGACGAACGGCGTCGCGAGCGTGAGCGGCATCAGCGCCGAGACCCGGAGCAGCCAGGGGGAGGTGTCCGCGGGGAGGTCCCGCGGCGTCACGGAGGCCCAGGTGCCGAACGCGCCGGCCCGGAGGTAGTCGCTCCCGTCGCTGTCCGGTAGCCACTCCGTGTCGTAGGGGATGCCGGCGAGCGAGAGCACGGCGGCGTGGGCGTACTCGTGGGCGACAGTGCCGACGCCGAGCGTCACGAAGAGGGCGAGCGCGGCACCGAGTAGCTGGAGGACGTCCATCGAAATGCTGCCTTACTGTTCCCATCAGAGTGGCTGTCGCTCTTTAATGTGTCGTTTCCGAGGGTAGGGCGGCTACGGTGTCAACACTCCTCCGGTAAGACCGCCTTATTTCCCGTTGCGCCGATCGCTCCCTCCTTTTCATCGTCGAACGCCGCCGTTCCACCGCGGCGTGTCGTTTCAAGTGCGAGGGACGAGAACGTCCCACTATGTACGACGACGTACTGATGCCGACGGACGGGAGCGAGGGGACGGTGACGGCGCTCGAGCACGCCCGCGAGATCGCGGGCAACCACGACGCGACCCTCCACGTGGTCCACGTCGTCGACCGGCGGGTGTACCTCGCGGCGGGCAAGGACGAGCAGGACGAGGTGCTCGACGGTCTCCAGTCGGACGGCGAGGACGCCATCGACACCGTGGTCGACCGGCTCGGCGGTGACGGGCTCGACGTGGTGACGGAACTCCGGGAGGGCGTCCCGCACCGCGAACTGCTCGACTACGCCGAGGAACACGACATCGACCTGATCGCGATCGGCACCCACGGCCGTTCGAGTCGCGACCAGATCGTCAACATGGGCAGCGTCACCGAGAAGGTCGTCGACAACTCCGAGCGCCCCGTTCTGGTCGTCCACATCGAGGAGAGCTAGGGGATCTCCCTACAGGCATTTCCGCCGGCGGTCCTAAGGTGAGACCCATGCAGTCGATCGCCATCGTCGGGGCCGGCGTCGCCGGACTGGGTGCCGCCTACGCTCTTCGGGACCGGGACGCGACCGTCACGCTGTTCGAGCGCGCGGACCGAGTGGGCGGGCGCTCGGCCACGCGCCGGACCGACGGGTACACGTACGACACCGGCGCGAACTACCTGAAGGACGGCGACGACCGCGTGACCGATCTGGTCACCGGCCCGCTCTCGTCGGGACTCGTCGAGGTCGAGGGCCCGGTCTGGACGTTCGACGCGGACGGCGCGGTGTCGCCCGGCCGCGACGAGGACGAGCGCAAGTGGACCTACGAGGGCGGTATCGCGACGCTCGCGACTCGTCTCCGGGACGCCGCCGACGCCGCCGTCGAGACGGGGACGCCGGTGGAACGGCTCCGGCGGGCCAGCGACGAGTGGGTCGTCGAGACGGCGATGCGCGGCGCTCCCGGGGTGAGCGACGACGGTTCAGCGGCGTTCGACGACGTCGTGCTGACGCCGCCAGCGCCCGAAACGGCCGCCCTGCTCGCCGACGCCGAGTGGGACCATCCCGACCGCGAGCGGATCCGCGAGGCCGCCGCGGCGGTGCCGTACCGCTCCATCCTCTCGGTCGCGCTCCATTACCCCGCCCCGGTCGAGCGCCCGTACTACGCGCTGGTAAACACCGATCGCGAGCACGCGGTCGGGTGGCTCGCCCGCGAGGAGTGCAAGCCCGGACACGTCCCCGACGGCGAGTCCCTCCTGATCGCCCAGATGGCGCCCGACTGGTCCGCCGACCGGTTCGGCGATGACGACGACGCGATCGCCGCCGACGCGGCGCGGCACGCGGCCGCGCTCCTCGACGAGGACCGGCTACGGTCCCCGGACTGGACGGACGTCGCGCGGTGGCGGCGCGCGCTCCCGGACGCGGGCGTCGCCGCGGACGCCGTCGCGGCCGCGCGGGACCACGACCTCTACCTCGCGGGCGACTGGGTCGCGGGCGAGGCCCGCCTGCACGCGGCGCTGTCGAGCGGGCTGAAAACGGGAGAACGCGTCGTCGATTAACCTCGGCGGCGGAGCGCGACGAGCGCCCCGGCCAGCGCGACCACGGCCGCGCCGGCGGTGAACCCGGGGAGGCCGCCGCCGTCGCTCTCGTCAGACTCGGTGTCGTTCGTCGCCGCGGTCGTCGCCGGCGTCTCGTCGCCGCCCTCCTCCACGCCGCGGACGGCCACCGGGTCGGAGGCGAGGTCGTCCGTCTCCGCGGTGATCTCGAACTCGCCGGCCTCGGTGATGGGGACGTTCAGCACGCCGTTGGCGTCGGTCTGCCCGACCTCCTCGCCGTCGCGCAGGACGGTCGCGCCCTCGACGGTCTGGTTGTACTCGTCGGTCACCTCGACGCGAACCGTCTCGCCGACGACGACGCGCTCCTGACCCGCGTCGACCGAGAGCGTCGGCGTCCGCGTCACGTTGTACGTGACCGCGACCGCGTCCTGCTCGTCGATAGAGAGTTCGCGCTCGATGCTCTCGTAATCGGGGTGGTCGACGACGACGGTGTACTCCGTGTTGACGCCGAGGCGGGTCGCCGCCTCGCCGTTCCGCCCGTCGGTCCGGGCCGCCGCGACCTCTTCGCCGTCGTTGCGCACCGAGATCCGGGCGTCGCCGACCGGCCGCGGGTCGTCGAAGAACGCGTCCTGCACGACGAAGTCGACGTTCGCCCGGGCGCTCTCGATCGTGACCGACTTGACGGTCGTACCGTCCGCCTCGAACTCGATCGTCCGCTCCAGGTACCCCTCGCGCTCGACCGTCGCGGTGTACTCGCCGGCCTCGACGGCGACGCTCTCGTAGGTCCCCTCGGCGTTCGTCCGGCCGCGGTCCACGGTGCGGGCGTCGCCCTCTTTCTTCAGCGAGACCCGCGTGCCCTCGACCGCGCCGGTGTCGTCGCTCACGTCGACGACGGCGGTCGCCCGGGGGTACACGGTCACGTCGACCGTCTCGCTCTCGGTCATCTCGCCGACTCGGACGGGGAAGTTCCGAACGTAGTCGTCGTGGGTCACGCGCACGGTGGGGGACGCGTTCCGCGGCACGTCCACCAGAGCGCGACCGTTCGAGAAGGTCGTGGTCCGGTTCTCGCCCGCGTCGTAGGTGACGTTCACTCGCGCGTTCCCGACGGGGTCGCCCTCGTCGTCCGTGACCGCTATCTCCAGCGTCACGAGGTCGGCCGTCGCGTCGGCGGTCGACGCGGGGGCCGCCGGTCCCGCGGCGCCGGCGACCGGGGTCGCGGCGCCGACGGCGCTCGCGACGAGCAGCGCGACGACGGCTACAGTTCTATTCATATTCGCGGTGTTATTTGCTGTTTACTTAAACCTCTCCCATAGCTCGGCGATCCGCGCCGCGGGGACGGCCGTCTCCCCGCTCGCCAAGACGGGCCGCCTTCACAACGCTCTTGTCGGCGTCTCGCCATTGCTCCCCCATGACTGCGACCCGCACGGTCGAGCTCGAGGGCCACATCATCGA
Organism: Halostella limicola; assembly: GCF_003675875.1. Classification (NCBI taxonomy): domain Archaea; kingdom Methanobacteriati; phylum Methanobacteriota; class Halobacteria; order Halobacteriales; family Natronoarchaeaceae; genus Halostella; species Halostella limicola. The sequence goes on from NZ_RCDI01000001.1 coordinate 1,223,468, forward strand.
CTCCGGGATGATGGGCCGCTGTTTCGGCCTCATCATGGACATGGGCGGCTCCTTCGAGGTCGAGCAGTTCGACATCGGCCGGCACAAGCACGCCGAGTCGTACGCGCGCCTCGCCGTCTCGGCGGAGACGGAACACGAGCTGCAGGGCATCCTGCACGAACTGCACCAGAACGGCGCGACGCTGCTCGACCCGTCCGACGCCGACCTCGAACCGGCCCCCGCGGACCAGGTCGTGCCGACCGGCTTCTACTCGACGACCAACCACCCGACGAAAGTCCGTATCGACGGGGAGTGGGTCGAGGTGGACAACATCGAGATGGACTGCGCCGTCGTGGTGGAACGCGGGGCGCAAAGCGCCCCGGAGAACGGGAGCGGTGACGACGAGGAACCGGGAGCGCGCGGCGAGGAGGGCCCGCGCGCCTACACCAAGGTGCTCAACGCCATCGAGGAGGGCGACATGGTCGTCACCGGCGAGGCGGGCATCCGCGTGGAACCGCCGGAGCGCCCGCGCGGCGACGAGGGCGGCGCGTTCGGCTTCATGCAGGGCGGCGTCTCCAGCGAGCGCCCGTCGGAGTCGCTCATCGCGAAGGTCGCCGACGCCGTCGAGGAGACGAAGAAGGAGGGCGGGAACGTGCTCGCGGTCTGCGGCCCGGCGGTCATCCACTCCGGCGCGGCCGACGACCTCGCCCGACTGGTCCGCGAGGGCTACGTCGACGCCATCAGCGCCGGCAACGGCTTCGCCGTCCACGACATCGAGCGCGGCCTCTACGGCACCTCGCTCGGGATGGACGTGGAGACGATGGAGCACCCCCGGAAGGGCCACAAGCACCACATCTACACCATCAGCGAGGTGATCCGTGCGGGCGGCATCGAACCGGCCGTCGAGGACGGCGTCATCACGGAGGGGATCATGTACGAGTGCGTCGAGAACGACGCCCCCTACGTCCTCGCCGGGTCTATCCGCGACGACGGGCCGCTTCCGGACACCATCACCGACGCCGTCGAGGCGCAGAACGCCATCCGCGAGCAGGCCCGCGACGCCGACATGGTGCTGATGCTCGCGACCCTGCTGCACTCGGTCGCGGTCGGCAACTGCCTCCCCTCGACGACACGGGTCGTCTGCGTCGACATCAACCCCTCGACGGTCACCCAGCTGCTCGACCGCGGCAGCGCGCAGGCCATCGGCATGGTGTCGGACATCGGCACGTTCGTCCCGCTGCTCGCGGACAACCTGCTGGACGAGTAAGCGGCCGCAGATAAGCCGCTCGACCAGTAAGTCACCGCGGATAACTCGCCCGACCAGTATCCCTCCCGAGGCGTTGCCCTACGCCTATTACGCTCGCGGGCGGAGTCACACCCGGGTGGGGAGTTATGAGAGAACAGGAGTTCCTAGAGCGACGCACGTACGGACCGGACGAACAGTTCGAGGGCGACGCCGTCACCGAGGAGCACGGCAACATGGGCAACCTCCTGCACGGCGGGCAGGCCCGCCACCATCCCGGCGAAGGCACGCACGAGGGATGGACGGAGAGCGACATGAACCGGCAGGAGGGCGGTCAGCACCGACAGGCCGGCGGCCGCGACCAGAGCGACCGGTCGGGCCAGCAGGGCGGTCGAAGCAGGCGGTACGGCCGCCGGTCGCGCGAACTCTCGGACCGGACACCCGGACAGAGCGGCCGGAGCGGCGGCGAGAGCCGCGGCACGGGGACCCGAAGCGGAGAACCCCAACGCACGGGAGACATCGGCGACACCGCCCGCACCGGCAGCAACGAGGTCGGCGAGTACGCCCGCCGGAGCCGCGACACGCCGCGGCATACGGAAACGAGCGGAACGCCCGGCCTCGGATCCGACGAGGGCGACCAGCGGACGACCCGCCAGCACTCCGGCACGGACGAGGAGGGGCGAACCGATCGCCCGGACTTCGGCGACGTCGGGCCGATGGGCGGCGAGGGCGCGCGCCGCACGGCCCGACAGCAGGGTCACGGCGGCGAGACGCCGGACGAGTACGACGCGACGCGCCGGAGCGGCGACATCCCCGAGACCGGTCGACAGGGGGACGTGACCGAGGACACCCTCGACCGCGGCACGACGAGCCACTCGCACCGGTTCGACGAGTCCGGTAGCGACCGCGCCCAACAGGGCGACGCGTTCGTCAGCGAGGGCTCCCCGTTCACGCATCAGGAGGACTACGGCGAGCAGCACGGCTCACAGCAGTCGGAGAACCGGGGCGGTTCGGCGTCCCAACGCGGCTCGCGGCAGGGCGAGCGCCGCGGCGGTTCGGGCGCGCTCCACGGGTCGGACGACACCGACCGGAGCGGCCACTACGCGCGCCGCGACACCGCGCAGACGGACCGCGGGACGGAGAACCGCTCGACCGACACCGGCGCGACCGAGCGCGGGGGGATGCAGTCGAACCGCCAGCACGGCAACCGCCGGCAGAGCCGCCGCAGCAGCGAGAACGTCCGGGGGAGCCAGCGCGGGAGCGAACACGAGAGCGACCTCGCCGGCGTCCTCGGCGGCCACTTCGGCAGCGACTCGGCGAACGAGCGAACCGAAGGGAGCGGCGAGCAGCGCCACGGCGGCGAGCGCGGCGTGAGCGACCGCGACCACCAGTTCGGCAGCCGTCACGGCCACGGTAGCCGCCGGCGCGAGCGACCGTCCAACCGCGAGACCGAGAACCACTAGATCACACATCGACCGGTACCGGGCCGGTCGAGTGTGTCGTCGCGTTCAGTTACTACTTGAGGCGAGCGGCACGACGGCGACGGGCCGCGTCGCGTCCGCGAGCAGGTCGACGAGCGTTCCGCCGGGCGCGCCGTCGAGGTCCGGGTCGCCCCGGTGCGGGCCGACCACGAGTTCGTCGGCGTCGCGCTCGTCGGCCGCGGCGAGCAGTTCCGCGGCCGCGTCGCCGTCTCGCAACGCCGTTTCGGGGGCCGCGGCGGGCAATCGCACCCGGAAGACGTTCAGCGCCTCCTGCCGGTCGCGTCGCTCCGCGTCGTCGCCCGACTCGACGACCGCGACCGCGACCACCTCGTCTCTGTCGGCCAGTCGCGGCTCCAAATAATCACACGCTGCTGCGCTCGTGTGGACCGAATCGGTCCCGACGAGATACTGCATGCGGGAGGGTGACCGCCGGAGCGGCAAAGCGTTGCCGGCACCGGTGGCCGTCGGGGGTATTATTATGGTAGATGAATCCCTAGCGAAGGAGGATTACATGCACGGTCGACAGTGTCCTCACGCAAGACGCGCCGCGACTCGACCATCGACCCATGGCTAGGGACCGCCGCGTGGCGAAGAGCAAGGCGATACAGCGCCGGACCGGGAAGACCTTCCACTTCGCGACGCGGGTACTCCCCGAGCGTGTGCGGCATCCGACGTACGTGCTGTACGCCTTCTTCCGCATCGCGGACGAGGTCGTCGACGACGCCGAGGGCGTGCCCCCCGAGGAGCAGGCCGCGCGGCTGGAGGAACTCCGCGAGGAGGCGCTCGGCCGCGCCGAGACCGACTCCGACGTGATGGCGGCGTTTCAGGACGTGCGGGAGGAACGCGGCGTGCAGGACGGCGAGATCAACGCCTTCATCGAGGCGATGAAGACCGACATCGACAAGAGCCGCTACGAGACGTTCGATGAGCTCCGCGGGTACATGCGCGGGTCCGCGGCCGCCGTCGGCGCGATGATGACGTCGATCATGGGCACGGAAGACGCCGAGGTCGCACACCCCCACGCCGTCGCGCTCGGGGAGGCGTTCCAGATGACGAACTTCCTCCGGGACGTGCGCGAGGACGTCGTCGACCGCGACCGTATCTACCTGCCGAAATCGACGCTCGACCGTCACGGGGCGACCGTCGAGCAGGTCGAGAACTTGGAGTTCTCGCCCGCGTTCGCCGACGCGATGCGGGCGGAGCTCGACCGCACGGAACGGCTCTACCGCCAGGGGGTCGCCGGGATCCAGTACCTCCCCGAGGACTGCCAGTTCGCCGTGCTCCTGGCGGCCGTGCTGTACGCGGACCACCACCGGCTCATCCGGAAACTGGACTACGACGTGCTCTCCGCGGAGCCGAGCCTCGGCACCGCCCGGAAGGTGTGGCTGGCAGCGCGCACGCGGTGGCACTGGCAGTGGAACCGCGACCCCGTCACCGTGTTCCGCCGCGTCAGCGCGCTGCCGGACGCCGCAGTTGAACGCTACGACACGGAACCGCCGGACCCGCTGCCCGTGCCGTGACCGACGCGGTCACCGTCCCGGCCACCTGCCCGGCGCCCGGACCACGTCGAAGTCGAACTCGTCGGTGCTGAGCAGGCCGCCGAACAGGCCGACCGCGATCAGCACCGGCACCCAGTTCCCGTAGACGGCGTTCACGCCACCCCAGAGGACGACGAAGCTCACCAGGTCGTCGAGCGCGAACTCGCAGGACTGGAGACGCGCGAGCAGCGCGGTCCGGTCGAAGGCGAGATCCAGCGCGACGACCGCCACCGCACCCGAGAGCACCCACCCCGCGTAGTTCGACGCCGGGACGCCGTAGTACGCGCCGCCCGCGCCGTACGACCAGAAGCCGAGCGCGACCGCGCCCGGATCCAGCACGAGGTCGACCGCGAGCACCGTCGCGAGCGTCGCCGGCAGGCGGACGAGGCGTCGCCGCGCTGCGGGGCCGAAAAGGAGCGCGACGAGCAGGTAGCTGTTCATCACCAGCGGCAGGAAGAAGACGGGCAGGCCGACCGGTACCTCGCCGAACAGCATCGGGCCGAGGTCGATCCCGTACTCGAACTCGCCGTAGGGCCACCCCGTGCGGACGCCGACGAACTCGATGCCGTAGGAGTAAGCGGCCAGCGCGAGGATGGCCGCGACCGCGCGGCGGTCGAGGAGGGGGCCGACGCCGACGATGAGCGGCAGGCGCATGACGAGCGTCCCGAACAGGATCAGCGTCGGTTCGAACGCGAGCGGCGGCGGGACGAGCCTCTCGGCGCTCGCCAGCAGCAGGGCCGCGCCGACGGCCGGGAAGACGACGGCGATGGTGAAGCGGTTCTCCCGAACGAGGTCGTCGAGCCGGCGCTGGAGGGCGTCCCTATCCATTGGCGAACCTCCACAGGCCGCCCATCGTCAGGGCCGCGCCGACGACGGCGTTTATCGCGGGGAAGTACCAGTACGCCCGGTCGACCGCCACCTCAGAGAGCGCGACGGCGGCGCAGACGACCGGATACGCGCCGAGCAACGCGCCAGCCCGCCAGTCCAGCGCGGCGAACGCGAGCGCGGCGAGCGTCCAGCAGGCCGCGCAGTACGCGTACGCCCCGCGCTCGCCCAGAACGGTCGCCGTGGTCCGGATGCCGGCCCGACGGTCCGGTTCGATGTCGGGGATGGCGGAGAAGGTGTGCATCGCCATCGACCAGAGCCACCCGCCGGCCACGGCGAGCGCGGCGGGCTGTTCGCCCGCGACGGCGGCGTAGGCGGCCGCGCCCGGCAGGACGTAGAGGCCGTTGGACAGCGAGTCGAGGAACGGGGTCGTCTTGAACCGCAGCGGCGGTGCGCTGTACTCCGTCGCGAGCAGGAGGAACGCGGCGAGCCACGGGAGCGCTTTCGACGGTGCGACCGCGGCGGGGACGGCGATGAGCGCCCCCGAGACGACGACGGCGGCGACGACGAACCCCTCGCCGCCGTAGCGCACCTCCCGCCCCTCCTTCTTCGGGTTCTCAGCGTCGACGTCGGCGTCGAACACGTCGTTCACCCCGTAGAGGAACACGTTCGCGGGCACGAGGAAGTACGCGAACAGAGCGACCCCCGCCGGCGCGAGCAGGTCCGCCGGGTAGCGCGCGCCGAAGGCGACCCCGACCAGAACCGGGCCGGCGAGGTACAGCCAGAAGCGCGGGCGCGAGAGCTTCAGCAGGTAGCGGAGGCGGCCCCGGCTCATCACTCGGCGTCGTCGACGACCATCTCTGCCGTCACGTCACCGCTGATGATGCACATCGGGACGCCGATGCCGGGCGTCGTGTACGACCCCGTGAAGTAGAGGCCGTCGACCTCCTTCGAGCGGTGCGACGGCCGGAACGCGGCCGTCTGGGAGAGGGTGTGGGCCATCCCGAGCGCGGACCCCTCGACGCTGTTGTAGCGCTCGGCGAAGTCCGCGACGGAGAACCGCTCCTCGACGACGATGCGGTCCCGAAGCTCCGCGCCGGTGTGCTCGGCCACGTCGTCCAACACCACGTCGCGGTACTCCTCGCGGATCTCGGGGGTGTCCTCCAGCCCCGGCGCGATCGGCACGAGCACGAACAGCGCGCTGTGGCCCTCCGGCGCGACGCCGTCGTCGGTCTTCGACGGGACGCAGACGTAGTACGCGGGGTCGTCGGGCCACGCGGGGTCCTCGAACACCTGGTCGAAGTGGCCGTGCCAGTCCGTCGGCAGGACGAGCGTGTGGTGGGCCAGCTCGGGGACGTCGCCCTCGACGCCGAGATAGAGGAGGAACGCCGAGGGGGCGTACGTCCGCGACTCCCAGTAGTCGGCGTCGTAGCCGCGCTTCTCCGGCGGCAGGAGCTCCTGCTCGGTGTGAGCGTAGTCGGCGTTGCTGACGACGACGTCGGCGAGGTGCTTCTCGGACTCGGTCTCGACGAGGAAGCCGCCGCGCCGCCCCTTGATCTCGGTGACCGGCCGACCGGTGCGGAAGTCGACGCCGAGTTCCTCGCCCATCTCCACGATGCCGTCGACGACGCTCCCGATGCCGCCGTCGGGATACCAGACGCCGAGGTTGAAGTCGACGTGGCTCATCAGGTTGTACAGCGCCGGGGTGTTCGTCGGCGACCCGCCGAGGAAGACGAGCGTGTACTGCATGATCTGTTGGAGCTTCGGGTGGTCGAAGTACCGCTCGACGTGGTCCTGCATCGTCCCCAGCAGCGAGAGGCCGTCGGCGTGCGTCGCGAGCGAGGGGTCGACGAAATCCCGGAAGCGGCTCCGGTCCTCGTAGACGAAGTGCTCCATCCCCACGTCGTAGGTGTACTCCGCCTCGTCCAGGTACGCCTCCAGCGCCTCGCCCGCGCCCTCCTCGTAGGACTCGAAGATGCGCTTCGACTCCTCCTTGTCCGCGGGGATATCCACCCGGTCGCCGTCCTTGAAGAAGATCCGGTAGTGGGGGTCGAGCCGCTCCAGGTCGTAGTAGTCGCCGGGAGACCGGTCGAAGTGACCGAAGAAGCGCTCGAACACGTCGGGCATGAGGTACCACGACGGCCCCATGTCGAAGGTGAACCCATCGACCTCCAGGCGGCTGGCGCGGCCGCCGATCTGGTCGTTTTTCTCCAGGACGGTGACGTCGGCCCCGGCGTCGGCCAGGTAACAGGCCGTCGACAGGCCACCGAACCCGCTTCCGACCACGACCGCGGACTCGCCCGCGAGCGGTTGCATGGGTGACCCTATGGAGGAGTGATACTAAGTGCTGGCGTCCCGGACCTTTACGCTCGCATCGCTCCTAGCGGGGGTATGGACGGAGACACCGCCGTGGTGACGGGAGCGACCCGCGGCATCGGGCGCGCAGTCGCGCGGGAGTTCGCCGACGCCGGCGCGGACGTGGTGATCGGCGCGCGCGACGCCGACGAGGTGGACGAGACGGTCGACGAGATCGAGGCGGCGGGCGGCTCAGCGTCGGGGGTCAGGACCGACGTGCGCGACGAGTTCGACGTGGAGCGACTGCTGGAGACCGCTGCCCGCTTCGGCGACGCCGGCGTGGACTTCGTCGTCGCGAACGCGGGCGTCTACCACGGTGAACCGGGAGAGACGCCGCTCTCCGGCGAGTCGTACGCGGCGTTCGACGACCACCTCCGCACGAACGCCCGCGGCGTGTTCGCGACGGTGCGCGAGGCGATCCCCCACCTCGCCGAGGACGCGCGAGTGCTCGTGCCCACCGGGTCGGTCGCTCGCGAGGCGAAGCCCGGAACGGGGTCGTACGCCGTCTCGAAGGCCGGCGCGGAGGCGGTCGCGCGGGGGTTCGCGGCCGACCTCGACGTTCCGGTCGGCTGCGTCGACCCCGGCGTCGTGGCGACCCGCCTCTCGGGCGACGGCGGCCGGGACCCAGCGGAGGTCGCGCCGATGTTTCGCTGGGCCGCGACGGAGGCGGACCCCGAGACGCTCGACGGCTCGGTACTTGACCTCCGCGCGTGGCGCTCGGCGACGCGATAACCGTGGATTTATTATTGACGCGCGCCGCGTTTCTGTCGAATGGGTATTAATTCGAACGGGAGAATTATTAACGTTCTCCGCGACAGCTCCGGCGTCGGGCTCACCGCGGTCGCTGTGCTGTGCGCGCTGACGGCGCTCGCGGCGGTCACGGCCGAGCGGAACCCGGAGATGTGGAAGCTGATCGGTATCTCGTGGGTGGCGTTCGCCGCCATGGCCGGCGCGGCTCCGCTCGGCGCGCGCAGCGCCGGCCGGGAGCGCGCGCTGACGCTCGTCTGGGGCTACGGGCTCGCCAGCGGCGCGATGGTGACCAGCGCGGCCGTCTTCCTCCTGCCGCAGGCGTTCGGCCTCGACCCGAAGATCGGCGGGTTCGGCGTCGCCGCCGGCGTCCTCACCGGCTTCGGCGCGCACACGGTCGGCCACCGCTTCACCCACGCCGACCTCGGGTTCGACCACACGGCGCTGGAGCTGTCGGCGCACGCGCTGTCCGCCGGCGCGATCATCGGCATCATCTACGGAAACATGCCGGAACTCGGGCCGCTGCTCGGCCTCGCGATCGTCTCGCACAAGGGGCCGGCCGGCTACGCCGCCGCGCGCCGCCTCGCGAGTGACGACCGGCCCGTCTCCGTCCTCCTGCTCCCGGCGGCGGGCGTCGGTCTGACCGCCATCCCGTCCGCGCTCGTGCAGCTACCGGCAGACCAGACGCTCAACGCCGCCGTCTTCGGCTTCGCCGCCGGCGTGTTCCTCCACGTCGCGCTCGACTTCCTGCCGGAGTGCGAACTCGGCGGTGAGGTGTACGAGGTGGCACAGGTCAGCGACGACGCGCACCACCTGCTCGACCGCCTCCGCCTGCACGCTGTCGGTAGCACGGCGCTCGGCGGCGCCGTCGTCTTCGCGGCGTGGGTGGCGCTGGGCTGAGAACCGCTACTCCTCGTCGCCTTCGAGGTGCTTCCGCGCGAAGTCCGAGAGCGACTCCCACCCGGTCGCGTCGCCGAACTCCTCCAGCGCCTCGCCGAGCTTCTGCTCGGCGTCCAGCGGCCGCTCGTTGGTCGGCCGCACCCGCTGGTTGTCGTGGTCCACCTCGCCCTCGAACGTCGCGTGCTCGTTCCTGTCGTAGTACGCGGGCGTCCCGTCGTCTTTGGTCCCTAAGAACTCGACGCCGCTGACCTGCCGGTTCTCCAGGGTCCACGCGCTGTCTTTCTCGTGCGCTCGCGGAATGTCGCGTCCGGACATAGCGGGATCGCTACGCCTCGAACGCGGAAAAATCACAGCTCCCGGTCGGACGAGGGGTCGTCGAGCTCCCAGAGGTACTCCGGGAGGAAGGCGTCGAGCTCGTCGACGACGCGGCGCTCGCTCACGTTCAGGCCCTCGCAGTGCTCGTGCGCGGAGTCGCGCACGTCGACGTGGATCTCGCCGTCCTCGACGGTGACGGCGAGCGGGAAGACGGAGCAGCGCGCCGGCTTCCAGTCGTGCTCGTCGTGGAGGGCACAGAGGCCGTCGTCGCGGAGGAAGTAGCAGGCCGCGCCGTCGTCGGCGACGTGCTCCTCGCGGTCTTTCTCCTCGCGGCGGACGAAGTCCTCGCCGCGGAACTGCGTGGTCGCCTGATTGACGCTCTCGCGCTCGGCGAGTTCGAGGAAGTCCTTGTCGTACAGGAGGACACCGTGCTGGCAGCACCACGTGCAGTCGTCGACGCACTCGAAGGTGAGATCGAGGTCGAAGTCGACCACGGCTTCCCTGCCGGGGTACACCTCGACGCGGCGCTGCTCGTCCGCGCCGCCGTCGGGGGTCCGGTCGTCTGCGCTCACACGGCGCAGTGGGGGCCGCGGGGGGAAAGGCTACTCGGTCTCGACGGCGATCTCCCGCGACAGCGACCCGTCCCGCCACCGCAGGCGGACGATCATCTGAAGGCCCTCGCTCCCGTCGCTCGGGTCGGCGTACCGGTCGTCGGGGCCGCTCTCGTACACCCACGTCGTCGTCTCGCCGGCGGGAACGTCCAGCGAGATCCTCGCCTCGGGCGTGTACGCGATGGACGGCCCGGTCCGGTTGACAGCGGCGACGAACGTCCCGTCGGCGTCGCCGACGTTCGCCACGGTCAACTCGGCGGTCACCGTCTCGTCGAGCGCCATCGACTCGGGAGCGTCGAAGCCGCGCACCTCGAAAGTCGTCGGGGGCCGCGACAGGCGCTCGACGGCGCCCTCGTCGAGTTCGTGCCCGCCGCCGGGCCAGGTGAGCCTCGCGCCCTCTGCGTCGAGCGGTTTCGCTACCTCGAACGCGACCCAGCCCTCGCCGTTCTCGCTGTCGTACGGGTCGCCGTAGTCCCAGAGTCGTTCTCCCATCCCGCCGACCTCCGTCGTCGGCGGGATCGATCGATCGCCGATCCGGAGCCTGAACGCCGCCCGCGGCGGCGCGGGCGTCCCGTCAGCGGTCACGGACGCTATCACGTACTGCTCGTCGCGCTCGCCGTAGGTGCCGATGGAGTCCGGGGAGTTCGACGCGACGTACTCCGGCGTTGCCTCGGCGCGCTCGACCGTCACCCCCGCGTACGCCCCGTCGTCGTCGGTCGTCCCGTCGGTGCTCGTCTCGTCGTCGGTCGCCGTTCCGGGGTCAGACCGGGCGCGGTCGAGGCAGCCGCCGAAGGCGCCGACCCCGGCGGTGAGCGCCCCGAGCAGGCGTCGTCGTCTCATACGCGGACTCACGGCAGTACTGCGTAAAGGTCTTGAGAAGGCACAAACCGGCGTTTGAGTTACCGCCGCGGCGGCGGGACGGTTCGGGGGGCCGACGGCGGCCAAAAACCCGTTTATCCCGTGTTCTTCATCCCCGCGGCGATCCCTTTCACAGTCAGCCGGAGGGTACGCTCCTCCTCCTCGGTCCGGTGGGTCTGGCCGAGCAGGTGCGTCTGGAGCAGGTTCAGCGGGTCGACGTAGGGGTTGCGACGGCTGAGGCTCTCCCGGAGCCAGTCGCGGTCGATGGCGTGGTCTCGGCCGGCGATCTCGGTGACGAGGTCGACCGCCTCCTCGTACTCCTCGCTGACCCGCGGGAAGAACTGCTCGCGGAGGTCCGCCGTCGCCAGACCGGCGTACTCGGCGGCGATCTCCATGTCCGTGCGGCCCAGCGCCATCGCGGCGTTGTCGATCCGCGTCCGGAAGAACGGCCACTCCTCGTACATCGTCTGGAGCGTCTCCACGTCGCCGCCGTCGTCGAGGTACGCCCGGATGCCGGTCGCGAGCGCGTACCAGCCGGGCAGGATACAGCGGGACTGCGTCCACGAGAACACCCACGGGATCGCCCGCAGGTCCTCGACGTTGCGCTCGCCGGATCGCGAGGCGGGCCGGGAGCCGAGGTTCAGGTCCTCGATGACGGTGATCGGCGTCGCCTGCTCGAAGTACTGGACGAACCCGTCGGTCTCAAGCAGGTCGCGGTACTCGTCGCGGGCGGCGTCGGCCATCGTCTCCATCGCCTCGATCCACTCGTCCTCGACGTCCTCGACGGGGTTTTTCAGCGACCGGTAGCGCGACCGGATCTGAGCGTTGAGCATCTGCTCCATGTTGCGCTCGGCGACGCGCGGGTTGGCGTACTTCTCGGCGATCGCCTCGCCCTGCTCGGTGAACTTCACCTGGCCGGTGACGGTCTCGTTCGGCAGCGCCAGCAGCGCGTCGTTCATCGGCCCGCCGCCGCGGGAGATGGAGCCACCCCGGCCGTGGAACAGCCGCATCGTCACGTCGAAGTCGTCGCAGATCTCCGCGAGGCGGCGCTGGTTCTTGTACAGCGACCAGTTGGCGGCGAGGAAGCCGTTCTCCTTGTTCGAGTCGGAGTAGCCCAGCATGATCTCCTGAGTGTTGCCGCGGGCCTCCAGCGCCTGCGCGTACGCCTCGTTCTCGAACAGCGTGCCCATGATGCGCCGCGCGCCGGAAAGCGCGCGCTCGGTCTCAAGCAGCGGGACGATGTCGAGGCCGCAGTGCCCCGGCAACTCGATCACGTCGGCCTGGTCCGCGAGGAACAGCACTTCGAGCACGTGGCTCGGCTCGTCGGTCATCGAGATGGCGTACGTGTCGATGGCCTGAACGCCGTACTCCTCGTGCCACTCCGAGAGCGACTCGAACCGGTCGAGGACGCGCGCCGCGGTGTCGGAGACGTCGCGCGTGTCGCTCACGTCGACGACGCGCTCGTCCTGCAAGATGCACTCGGTGAGCACGTCGACGCGCTCGTCCTCGTCCATGTCGGCGTAGTCGATCCCCTCGCGGGCGAGCGCCTCGGCGACCGTCTCGGTGTGGTTCTCCTGGTGGTCGCGCAGGTCGAGGCTCGCGAGGTTGAACCCGAACGTGTCGACGCGCCGCCGGAGCGGGTCGACGTGGGCCTCGGCGACGCTGTCGGCGCCGTTCTCGCGCAGGCTCTGGGCCAGCACGGCGAGGTCGTCCTGCAGCTCGGAGACGTCCTCGTAGCCGCCGGGACGGACGTCGCCGACGCGTTCGAGGCGCTCGCGCATCAGCTTCAGCTTCTGGCGGTAGGGCTCGCCGGGGTAGCGCTCTTCGCCCTCCTCGGCGATGCCGGGGAGCCGCTCGCGGTCGGCCGCGAGCGACTTCTCGAAGCGCTCGCCGACCTGGATGCGGCTCCCGTCCTGGCTGAGGACGCCCGAGAGCTCCTTCAGCTGCTCGCGGTAGCGGTCGAGGACGACCGCGCGCTGGCGCTCGAGCGTGTTCTCCGTCACCTCGGGCGTGACGTACGGGTTCCCGTCGCGGTCGCTCCCGGCCCACGAGCGGAACTCGAACAGCTTCGGGATGTCGACGTCCCCGTCGAACTCGTCGTCGAAGGCGTCCTCCAGTTCGTCGTACACCTCGCCGACGATGTCGAACAGGGTGTTCTCCAGGTACCACTGGACGTTACGCGCCTCGTCCTCGGGGTTCGGGCGGCGCTTGCGCACCTGCGGGGTCTGCCAGAGGCTCGTCACCTCGGCGTCGACGTCGCGCTCGACCTGCCCCCGCTCCTTGTCGGTGAGCAGGCGCTCGTCGAGGGTTTCGAGGTGGTTCGAGATCTGGCGGAGCTTCGACTTCACCGTCTTCCGCCGGGCCTCCGTCGGGTGAGCGGTGAACGTCGGCTCGATGAGGACGTCGTCGAGCACCCGCTCGACGGTGTCGACGTCCTCGTCGGCGAGTTCGGCGGCGGCCGTCTCCAGGCTGTCCTCCAGGTCGCCGTCCTGTGAGCCCTGGCGGATGGCCCGGACCCGCTCGCGCTCCTCCGCGAGGTTGATGAGCTCGAAGTAGGTGGTGAACGCGCGGGCGACGACGCTCTCCAGTTCGGGCGTGAGCGTGTCGAGTTCGTCGTGCAGGGCGCCGCGGGAGTCGAGTTCGCCGTCCCTGTAGTCGATAGCGGACGTGCGGAGCGTCTCTACCGTCTCGAACGCGGAGTGAGAGGCCTGGTCGGCCAGAACGTCGCCGAGGAGCGCCCCGAGCTCCCGGACGTCCTGCCTGACCTCCCTGTTGTGCAATTGCATGTCTCGGTCATGTCTTCCCGGGGGCTAAAACGCACCGAATAGTGGCGAATACTACCCTCGTGAACCGAAATTAGTGATAGTTCGTCGATAGCAGGATCACCGGATCCCGAGTCCTCCGAACCGCCGTCCCCGCGGTGCCGGAGCCACCGGAACACCCTGAACCGGCTGGCGAACCGTCTCTCAACGGGTCTGTGAGGGCGGCCAGCAAAACATGCCGGCGCGCAACCGCGTGGAGAGAGTGAGAACTCGCGGGTTCGGAGTCAGTCAGGTAGCGCCGGAGCAGGACCGTTGGAACGGCGCGATCACCCTGCCGCGGCGATTTAGGCGATCACGCTCGGGAAAGTTACTTGTCTGCGGTCCGGTTATACTGTGGAAAGATGGGCCGGAACGTCGATCTCTCGGGCAGTTGGCTCAGACTCCTGCTCTACGCGTTCCAGCTGGCCGGGCTTCTGCTGGCTCTGCTCTTCGTGGCGGGTCCGCTCGACAGTCCCGCCAGCGTCCTGTTAGCCGCCCTGTTCGCGGTACTCGTGACCGCGACGGCGGTCGGCCTGTGGCGGTCGACGACCGACGGCGACGGGGGAGACCATCTCGGTACGACTGAGGACATCACGTACGACCCGTTCGCTGACCCCGGGCAGGCGGCCCGGGACAGGTGGGAGAAGGCCGTTCGTCGACTCCCCGGCGGGGGCGACGGGCGGGACGATTAGTTGTATTCCCGCCACCGGTTCCCGCACTCCTGACACTTGAAGAACCGCGTCGGCGGCTCGTCCGCGGACCCGGTCTGCTTGATGGTGTACCAGGCCTTCGTGTGGCCGCACTCGTCGCAGACCACGTCGTCCGCGGTCGGTTTCCCCTCGAAGTTGGCCCCCTCCTCGGTCTCGATCACGTCGTCTTCGGTCTGGCGCTCCGTCGAGACGAACTGGGCGGCGCGGTCCTCGTCACGCTCGACGGTCGCGCCGCAGCTGGAACAGACCATCTCGCCGTCCCGGGACTTCATCATGGAACCGCAGTCGTCGCAGAACTGCATGCCTCGGCGTACTCGCTCGGGTGGCAAAAGCGGACCGCTCGGGCGTCGCCGGCGGCTACTCCCCGTCGGCGCGGCCGGGGCTGGCCTTGCCCAGCCGCTCGTCCTCCTTGACGACGGGACAGTTGACGACCCGGAAGTGTTCGAGGTCGGTCGCTTCGAGGATCTCGGTCCCCTCGTGGCCGCAGCTGACGTCCGGCGGGTCGGAGAAGTACTCGCAGCCCTGGCAGTACGTCCGCTTCGATATCTCGCGGACGTCCCGCTCGTCCTCGGCGGCGGTCTCGGTGGGTTCGTCCGCGGTGACCTGCTCCCAGAGCGTCTCCCGGTCGAGCTCGTCGGTCCGGTGCTCGGTAAACAGGTCGTCGTACTCGCCGCCCGCGTCGCGCTCGCGTCGGCGGTCCTCGACGCGGGCCGCGAGGTCGCCGAGCGGGGCGTCCGGGTCCCGAGCCAGCGCGTCCGGGACCGGGTCGCTCCCGACCGAATCGTCCGCGGCGTAATCGTCCGAGTCGTCGGCCTCGTCCGTGTCCCTCTCCGCGCCGTCGCCCTCGTCGCCGACCGCGGCGGCCAGGTCCGACAGCGGCTCGTCGGAGTCGCTCGTCATCGCTCGCCCCCGTCGTCGACCTGTTCGTCGCGCGTTGCGGCGCTCACCGGCCGTCACCTCCGTCCACGCCGTGGCTCCCCGTGCCGTCGGGCTCGCCGCGGTCGTCGCCGCCGGTCACGAGGTCGTCGAGCGACGAGTCCAGGTCGGTTTCGACCCGCCCCTCCAGCGCCGGGGGGTCGCCGGTCGCGAGCGTCGCGGACCCGAAGATCCCCCGCTTCGGCTCCACGTCGTTGAACGTGCTCGCGCAGTGCGGACACTTCGGCGCGGTCAGGAGCGCGACGTCGACCTCGGCGTCGCAGTCCCCGCAGCTCGCCGTCCGAACGCCGGAGCGGTTGGCGGCCCGTTTCAGGGAGTCCGCCTCCGAGCGCGTCGCCGCCTCGCCGGCCAGTCGACGCACCTCTCGGCGGACGTCGACGACGGCCCGCGCGAGCAGGTCCGTCCGCTCCTGCAGGTCGTCGGTGGCGTCGGTGAGGTACTCCAGGACGTCCTCGTAGTTCTCGAAGCCCGCCTCGACCCGTCGGTCGACCTCGTCGACGCGGTCCTTCAGCCTGTCGACCTCGTCGGCCAGACGGTCGGCCGTCGCGGCCGCGCCGTCGACTCGGGAGGCGAGGTCCGGGTGCCCGTGGTCGGCGGGAGCCTTCGCGTCGGCCTCGCGCTTGACCTGGATGACCCGCTCGCGGACGTCTTCGATGAGGTCCATGAACTCGTCGTCTATCTCGTCGAGGCGCTCCTCGACGGCGGCGGGAACGCCGTCGGGGTCGACGTGCTCCGCCACGTGGGCCCGGTCGCCGTTCTCCATCCGTTCGACGGCGTAGTGGGACTCGACGAGCCGTCGGAGCACAGTCTCCCGGTCGGCCCCCCCGCCGGCGGCCTGGTTGTCGAGCCACTCGCGGACCTCGGGGGGTACCGTGACCGAGAGCTCCCCCGACTCTTCACTCGCCATTCGTCCGGCTTTCGTGAGGGACACTCTTAAGGGTTATTGCAATTCTGATAATCGCTCACCGGATCTTCCTCACGTTGCTGATGTTGAACCCGTCGTCTTCGATCTCGGTCTCGAACTGGACGATGTTCTCCTCCTCTAGTCGGGAGAGGACGCCGCGAAACTGCTGAACGATCATCGCCCGGTCGCGCTCGCTCCCCCCGCTCTCCCACTTGAAGCGGATCGTCCCGTCGGTCGCGTCGCTGAGGCGGCCGAGCTGGGTGGCTGTCAGCGCCTCGACGTTAACGTGGAGCAGGATGAGGCCGCCCCATTCCTGGGAGGCTTTCTTGAGGCCCTTCATCAGGAGAGTGATGTCGGACCAGTCCATCTGCTCGCTGGCCGCGCTGACGAGGTCGGTGAGGGAGTCGACGAGCACGAGGTTGCCGGAGGCATTCTCGCTGAGGTAATCGCCCATCGCGTCGAGGACGTTCCGCCGCTCGTGGCGCTCGCCGAGCGAGGTGATGTCCTGGGGCTCCTTCGCGTACCAGTCGGTCGGCACGGGCGAGAGCTGGAAGTACTCCGGCGAGAGGTCCGCGAACTCGACGGGCGCCGCGGCCGCCTCGACGATGTCGTCGTCCATCGTGAACGCCATCTCGTCGACGAGCGCCGGTTCGTCGCTGGTGAAAGAGAGGTAGTGGATCTCCTCGGGGACGACGGAGTTCTCGTGGAGCGAGCCGTAGTAGAGGTCGAACAGCTCCGGGTCGGCCTCGACGAGGCCGTTCATCGCCGCGCTGGTGTACATGAACTCCCGCCCGCCCGCCCCGATGTCGCCCGCGAGGAGGACGACGCTCCCCGGCGGCGCGCCGCCGTCGATCATCGAGTCCAGTCGGGAGATCCCGAACGGAATGCGTTTCATAGCCCGACGTGGTGTCGGATTCGCTTACGTGTTACGGCGGATCGCCGCGGGGGAGCGCGGTCGAGCGGCCCGCTCACCGACGCTCGCGGACGGACGCGCCCTCGTTGCGGACGCGCGAGACGAACACGTCGCCGTCGACGCCGGCGGCGCCCAGCGCGTCGCGGGCCGCCTCGCGCGCGGCGCCGGCCCCGTCTGCGTCGGTGACGCCGTACACCGTCGGCCCCCACGAGGACTGCCCGGCGCCCGCGACGGCGGAACAGTCGGTCAGTTCCTCGACGATGGTCCCGACGGGCGGTCGAAACACGCCGCCCTGGGCGTCGGCGTACCAGGCCCCGTTGAGGCGTCCGATCTCCGCGACGGCGTCGCCGAACGCGGAGCGTCGCCCCTCGGCGGCGGCCGGGAGCAGGCGGCGCGAGACGACGCCGCTTATCTGGTCGGCGATTCCGGGGTCGGCGCGCTCTATCACCGACCGCATGCTCGACTCCTCCTCCTCGCCGCTCCGTCCCGGGTCCGCGTCGGGGATGGCCAGCACGAACCGCCAGTCGTCGGGGAGTTCGTGGCGCGACACCACCGCCGGCACGTCCCACTCGCCGTCCGCCGGGCGGTCGGTCGTGAACCGCCCCGTCGGGTGCCCCGCGTCGACGACGAACCCGCCGCGCTCGAACCCGGCGATGCCGACGCCGCTCCGGCCGCCGCGACCCAGCGCGGGCGCGGCCTCCCGGACGTCGAAGTCGGCGTCGTGGGCGCGCGCGACGGCGGCGTACACCGCCAACGCGAGTTGCGTGCCGCTCCCGAGGCCGACGTGGCGGGGGAGTCGCTCCCGGACCGACACCGTCGCGCCGGGGACGCCGAGCACCTCCGACGCCCGACGGGCGTACTCGCGGGCGGCCTCGTCGTCGGCCGTCACCTCCGCCGCCGGCGTCGCCTCGACCGCTAGTCGCGGCTCGGCCAGCGCGACGCCGAGGCTCCCGTACAGTCGCTCGTGGGCGAGCGAGAGGTTCTGGAAGCCGAAGTGAAGTCGCGCCGCCGTCTCGACCGTCGCCATTGGCGACGCTACGGCGCCGAGGGGGTTTTCGGTTTCGACACTGGCAACCCGACGGGTCTACCGGACCGACTCCGCCCTCTGGAGCGAGGACGAACCGCGCTTGAGAGCGTCGGCGACCACGAAGAGGTACAGCGCCGCGAGGTTCCAGACGACAGGGACGAGACCGACGGCGAAAGCGCCCTCGACCGTTCGGAGGTACGCCGCAGTCACCGGCGTCACCGCCGGGACGACCGGGACACAGACGAGGAGATAGGCGACCAGCAGCGGCCCGGCGTACGTACCGAAGTACCGTACGAGTCGGCGCTCGATGGCGCGCCCGAGCCGGGCGTTCCGACCGTCTCGCGTGAGTGGGTGAGAGTTCGTCATGGAACTGCGATCGAGTGTTCGACGCCGCTAGGAGTCCCCCGCTGAAAAATATTGTCAGTTGTATGAAGGGAAATGTGATGTGAATTATCGATCGCGGCCGACCTGTGGGTCTCTAGTGTCCCCCGGTGGGGCGACAAGAAACGTTCCGGCGCACACGTTCGGACGGCAGCAAACTTGTGCGGGAGCAGGTACCTTAAGACGTACCAACGCGATCACCGGGTATGAGTCAGCAAGAGCGGCGCAGGGAGAAAGACGAGAACCTGCGCAGCAGCGAAGTCACGGAGGGGACGGAGCGGGCCCCCCACCGCGCCATGTTCCGCGCGATGGGCTACGACGACGAGGACCTGACCTCGCCGATGGTCGGCGTCGCCAACCCCGCGGCCGACATCACGCCGTGTAACGTCCACCTCGACGACGTCGCGCAGTCGGCCTACGACGGGATCGACGACACGGGCGGCATGCCCATCGAGTTCGGCACGATCACGATCTCGGACGCCATCTCCATGGGGACCGAGGGGATGAAGGCGTCGCTCATCTCCCGGGAGGTCATCGCCGACTCCGTCGAGCTCGTCGCGTTCGGCGAGCGGATGGACGGTCTCGTGACGGTCGCGGGCTGCGACAAGAACCTGCCCGGGATGATGATGGCGGCCATCCGGACGGACCTGCCCTCCGTGTTCCTCTACGGCGGGTCGATCATGCCGGGCGAGCACGACGGGCGGGAAGTCACCATCCAGAACGTCTTCGAGGGCGTCGGCGCGGTCGCCGAGGGCGACATGGCCGAGGACGAACTCGACGACCTCGAACGCAACGCCTGCCCCGGCGCGGGCGCCTGCGGCGGGATGTTCACCGCGAACACGATGGCCAGCATCTCCGAGACGCTCGGCTTCGCGCCGCTGGGCAGCGCCAGTCCGCCGGCCGAGTCCGAGGACCGCTACGAGGTCGCCCGCGAGGCCGGCGAACTCGCGCTCGACGCCATCGAGAACGACCGCAAGCCCTCCGACTTCCTCACCAAGGAGTCCTTCGAGAACGCCATCGCGCTCCAGGTGGCCGTCGGTGGGTCCACGAACGCCGTGCTCCACCTGCTCGCGCTCGCCGCGGAGGCCGGCATCGACCTAGACATCGAGGAGTTCGACGAGATATCCCGGCGCACGCCGAAGATCGCCGACCTCCAGCCCGGCGGCGAACGCGTGATGAACGACCTCCACGAGGTCGGCGGCATCCCCGTCGTCCTCCGCCGCCTGCTCGACGCCGACCTGATCCACGGTGACGCCCTCACCGTGACGGGCAACACCCTCGCCGAGGAGATCGAGCGCCTGGAGGACGAGGGCGCGATCCCGCCGCGCGGCGAGATCGACGCTGACTTCCTCTACCCCGTCGACGACCCCATCCACGAGGAGGGGGCGATCAAGATCCTCACCGGCAACCTCGCGCCGGACGGGAGCGTCCTGAAGATCACCGCCGACGACGGTTTCCACCACGAGGGGCCCGCACAGGTGTTCGAAAACGAGGAGGCGGCGATGAAGTACGTCCAAGAGGGGCACGTCGACGAGGGCGATGTCATCGTCATCCGCAACGAGGGGCCGCAGGGCGGTCCCGGCATGCGCGAGATGCTCGGCGTCACGGCCGCGGTCGCCGGCCAGGACCACGCCGACGACGTGGCGCTGATCACCGACGGACGCTTCTCCGGCGCGACCCGCGGCCGCTCCATCGGACACGTCGCCCCCGAGTCGTTCTCGGGCGGCCCCATCGGCGCACTGGAGGACGGCGACTACGTCACGATCGACATCCCCGACCGGACCCTCGCCGTCGACCTCTCCGACGAGGAGATCGAGGCGCGCCTCGACGAGCGCGACGAGCCGGACCTCCCGTACGACACCGGCGTCCTCGCGAAGTACAGCCTCTCGATGGGCTCGGCCGCGAACGGCGCGGTGAGCAACCCGGGCGTCCGCCGGGACTAGGCCCCGGAAGCGTTTCTTCTCTTTTCGCCGATCAGCGAACGCTGATCCCGAACGCCTCTGACGCCTCCGAGCCGGCGAGCGCGACCCACTCCCGGGGCACGCCCGGCAGGCCGACGCAGCGGACCTCCTGCCGCCCGTCGCGCCGGCGGACCCGGACGTGCGCGTCGGCGACGTGTTTCAGCCGCTCCAGGTCGCGGCCGTTCGTCCGGTTCGTGAACGCCGGCAGGACGCTCGTCCCGCCGCGCTCCGCGGCGAGGCCGGCAAGGTAGTGAGCGAAGCGCGCGACGGCGTCTGAGTCGACCAGTAGCAGCGGTGTCGAGAGCGTGTCGAACAGCAGGTGCGACCTGACCGCGCCGCGGTCGGCCAGCAGGTCGAGGCACTCGTCGACCGCGGTCCCCGCCCGCGAGAAGTTCGTCGGCCCGGAGACGCGCCACGCCAGCCGCTCCGGGCTCGCGTTCGACGCCCCGCCGCGCGTGCAGTCGACCGCGCCGACGCGCTCGGCGTCCATCGCCGTCGACCGGACGAGCCCCGACGCGGCGTCGGTCGCCGGCCCGTCCGTCGTGAGGACGACGCAGCCGTCGTCCGCCCCGGCGAGCGCCGAGACCGTCCGCTCGGGGAACCCGCGGAGGTCGGACCGGCTCGGGGCCGTCACCAGCACGGCGTCCGGCGCCGGCTCGCCGGCGAACAGGTCGTCGAGTTCGTGCGCCACCGTTGCGCGTATCTCCCGGTAATTCGTCATAATCCTGTCGGCCGCGTCGGCCGAGAAGGGTAGTTACAAGACCGCGGCGACGGGACCTGCCCGCATGGAGAAACAGGAGACCATCGAGCAGTTGGTGGACAGCGGCGTCGTCGCGGTCATGCGCGGCGCGAACGCGGACGCGGTCGTCGACATCGCCCGCGCGCTGCAGGACGGCGGCGTCACCGCCATCGAGCTGACCGCGGACACGCAGGGCGTGATGAACCTGGTCGAGGAAGTCGTCGCCGCCCTCGAAAACGACGACGTGGTCGTTGGCGTCGGCACGGTGCTCGACGCCGAGACGGCCCGCGCGGCCATCCTCGCCGGCGCGGAGTTCGTCGTCTCGCCCTCGTTCCACGAGGACGTCGTCGAGGTCTGCAACCGCTACGGCGTGCCGGTCGCCCCCGGCGTCGCCACCCCGACCGAGGCCGTCGAGGCGTACCAGGCCGGCGCGGACATGGTCAAGCTGTTCCCCGCCTCCAGCCTCGGTCCGGGCTACCTCTCCAGCATCAAGGGCCCCCTCGGCCAGATCCCGATCATGCCGACCGGCGGCGTCGGCCCCGACAACGCCGGCGACTTCATTGAGGCCGGCGCGGAGTGCGTCGGCGCGGGCAGCTCGCTCGTGGACGACGACGCCGTCGAACGCGGCGACTTCGAGACCATCACCGAGAACGCCGAGGCGATGGTCGACGCGGTCGAGAGCGCGCGGTAGGGTACGATTTCGAACCCGCCGATCCCGGATCGGTTCGTCCTCCATCGTGACGCTAACGATATGGTTCGGAAGCGAGTTTCTAATTTCATCTTTGTGAACGGATTGATATAATTATCATGAATTAGTCAACCCGGTGGTAGTATATCTATAACTATTGGTAATAATGGGTTTAGAGGCCTCGATGAGTGGTTTCAATAGGTGCTTGAACGGCTTCAACGCGGTGCTGAAAGTGTTCGACTATTTGAAAGAATGACTACATTTATACTTACTCGGTGTTTTGAAGCGCTTAACGCGCCGCCACAGGACGGCACCGCGCCGGGGCGGACCTCGTTCCCCCACGCGCAACAACACGGTCCGTTACCCGGGCCGGAGCCGTCCGCGGTCGGAGCGGGAAAACGAAAATCATGAACATCAAAAACCTATTCACAGACGACGACGCCGTGTCGCCGGTTATCGGGGCTATCCTGATGGTCGCGATTACGGTCATTCTGGCTGCCGTCATCGGGGCGTTCGTCCTCGACCTCGGCGGCTCACAAGAAAAGACGCCGCAGACGAGTTTCGACGCTGACTGGAATCAGAGTTCTACTGGCAACAACGTCACAATCACGCAGGAAAGTGGAGACTCGATCGAAGTCAACCGGATCAACTTCGTCGGTAACAAATCCAATCAAGGGACTGGATGGAACCAGATTTCTGACGGACAGACTCAGGCGGGTTCGTACGTAGGCACTGCTGTGGAGTCTGGTGGTACGGTCCGCGTTGTCTGGGAGTCTGAGAGTGGCGAAACTTCCTCGACGATCGCCGAGTTCGAGAACCCGAACTAATTCAGAATGGATCTGAAGAATCTCTTCACGGACGACGACGCGGTGTCGCCGGTTATCGGGGTCATCCTGATGGTCGCCATTACGTTCATTCTGGCCGCAGTCATCGGCGCCTTCGTGCTGGACCTTGGCGGGTCGCAGGAGAAGACACCGCAGACGAAGTTCGACGCAGACTGGAACGGCACTCAAATTGCTGGCAGTACCGAGTATGATGTGAAGATCTCACAGGAGAGCGGCGATTCCATCTCTACGGATCGTCTCTCCCTGTCTGGTGATATCACTGACGGTAACACGACTGCATGGCAGAATGCGCCGGATAGCACGACTCAGGCAGGCAGTTACATCGAAACGACTGTAGACACTGGCGGCGAAGTCCGCATCATCTGGCAGTCGGAAAGTGGCGAAACGTCCTCGACGCTCGCCACCTTCGAGAACCCGAACTAACGCAGCTCTTTCCGTTTTTTCTTTTTGTAGAGCGCTCACTACGTACTAAGGGTGACTCGTGAGAGGAGCGATAGAGAGCGACAGCTATCTATTCCAGAGCACTTCCGTAACATCGGAGTTTCTCCAAGCCTTTTTCCTCCCTTAAGCATCCAGAAGGAGATTACCGCTTCCATTTTTGGACAGGGGTTGCTTGCCTCAGTTGCCACCTATAACTATCGCTAACGGAGTAGCGACGCCAAAATGATGGGACCGCCGTGATTCGAACACGGGTCCAACGCACCCCATGCGCAGAGGATACCACTACCCCACGGTCCCGCACTCGGGAAGAGGGCAGTGCTATAAATAAGCGCTTCGTTTCAACCTCGCCACTGGAGGACGGTCGCGGCCCACGTGTAGCCGGTGCCAGCGCCGACGAAGCAGACGACGTCGCCGGGCTCGACGCGGCCGCGGGCGAGCCCCTCGTCGAGCGCGAGCACCTGGTCGACGCTCTGGACGTGGCCGTAGTCGTCGAGGTAGTAGCCGTCAGACTGGGGGTCGAGGCCCATCTCGTCGAAGAAGCGGTCGTGGAACGACCGTTTCACGTGCGTGAGCGCGGCGAAGTCGACGTCGTCCCGGACCAGCCCGGACCGCTCCAGCGCGCGGTCGGTCACGTCGAGGAAGTTGGGCAGGGAGACGGGCGCGAGGCGCTCTTTCATCCCGTCGGGGTCGGGAACGTCGAGGGAGTGCGCGCCGGCGCGTACGGTCTCCTCGCTCGGCGGGTTTCGCGTGCCGCCGGCGGGCATCACCACGTCGCGGGAGAACGAGCCGTCCGTGATGGCTGCGCTCTCGCGGACGGACGCGCGGGCGCGGTCACCCCCGCCGTTTTCGAGGACCGTCGCGGACGCGCCGCTGCCGAAGTTGAACATGAACGAGGAGTCCTCGTTCGCGTAGTCCACGAGGTCCTCCTCGCGGCTGGCGGCGACCAGCAGGGCGCTGTCGACGTCGCCGGCGAGCAGCTGGGCGCGGACCTGCCGGATCGCTATCGGCGCGCCGGCACAGAGTGTGTAGCTCTCGGTGGCGTAGGCCCCGTCCGCGCCGATCCGCTCGGCGACGTCGGCGGCGAGGCTCCACACCACGTAGTCCTTGAACTCGCTCCCGTGGTACAGCACGAGGTCGAGGTCGGCCGGATCGATCCCCGCGTCGGCGATCGCCTCTTCCGCGGCCGCGACGCACATGTCGGAGGGGAGGTCGCCGTCGGGCGGGCACACCCGCTTCTCGCGGACGCCCATCTTCTCGACGACGACCGCCTCCGGAACGCCGCTGCGGGCGGCGATCTCCCGCCCGGTGAGGCGTTCGTCCGGCACGTACCGACCGTAGCCGGTGAGCGAGACCGTCACCGCTTCAGCCCCCTGAGCGTCGTCCGCAGACGGTCGGGGAGCCGGTCGGCGACGGTGCCGCCGAGGCGGTCGCGGAGCGTGCCGAGGATCCCGCGCGGGACGTAGAGGACGAACAGGATGAACACGATGCCCAGATACAGGTCGGCCCGGCCGTCGACGAGGACGTCGATGACGTCGCCGACGGTGACGCCGCCCGCGCCGGACGACAGCATCGCGTCGGACAGCCCGCGGCGCAGGTACCGGGCGACGCCGTGGTGCTCCGTCGAGAGGACGCCCTCGACCGAGGCCGTGAAGAGGTAGCCGTACAGCGGGCCGGCGAGCGTGCCGAACCCGCCGATGATCGCGGCCAGCAGCGCCTCGGCCGTGTGGAACAGGTCGAACGTGTTCCCCGGCGCGACCGAGCGGCTGTAGCCGGCGAACAGGCCGCCCGCGATCGCGGCGAAGAAGCCGCTGACGGCGAAGGCGGCCAGCTTGAACCGGTAGACGTCGTAGCCGACCGCGCGGGCCCGCTCCTCGTTCTCCCGGATGGCGATCATCACGCGCCCGAACGGCGAGTGGACGATCCGCTGCATCAGGAAGTAACAGACGGCGACGACCGCGCCGATGGCGTAGAACGACACCCACACCTCGTCGACCTCGATCCCGAGGCCGAGGCCGAACACCTCGCCCAGGCTGGTGCCGACGATGCGGCCGATCTCGACCTGAAGCGCGTCGACGCCGGGGACGCCGAGAGCGAACCCGTCGCCGCCGGCGATCGTCGCGCCGTCGCGCGGGTTGCTGCCGACGCGGTCCCAGTTCCGGATGAACACGTGGGCAACCTCCGCGAACCCGAGGGTGATCATCGCGAAGTAGACGCCGGTGAGCCGGAAGGAGACGAGGCCGACGAGGACGGCGATGACGACCGCGAGCACCCCCGCGATCAGCAGCAGGGCCATGAACGGCGTTTCCGTCCCGAGCATCGGCACCTTCCCCGTCGCCGTCAGGACGACGAGATACGCGCCGACCCCGTAGAACAGCGAGTGGCCGAAGGAGAGATAGCCCGTGTAGCCGCTGATGAAGTCGAAGCTCATAGCGAACAGGCCGATGTACAGCACCGCGACCATCGTGTGGATCCGGGGCAGGAACACGTCGAACTCCGCGCCAAGCGGCGTCCGGATCAGGATCGCGTAGACGATCGGGTAGAGCGCGAAGGCGAGCATCACCGCGACGTGGACCGACTGCTCGCCGAGCAGCCGTCGGACGTAGCCGGCCCCCGACTCGGTTTCCGGTTCGTCCGCCGCGTCGGTCACGGCGGCGTCGGTCGGGTTTGCGGGGTCTCGCTCCTCCGTCGCTTCGGCCGCCTCCGTCGTGTCCGGCGCGTTCGACGCGTCCGACCGGTCGGCCGGTTCGGTAGGGTCGCTAATGGCCACCCACCTCCGCGACGCCGAAGAGGCCCTGCGGCCTGACGATCAGGACGCCGACGAGCACGAGGAACATCGCCATCTCCGGCAGGCCGGGGAAGTCGACGTGGTTCTGGAACAGCCAGGTCATCAGCGCGTCGGTGAGGCCGACGACCCCGGCCGCGACGACCGTCCCGCGGAAGGAGCCGAGACCGCCGATGATCACGACGACGAACGCGACGAGCAGCGTCTCGACGCCGAGCGGGACGCTCGCGCCGAAGCGCGGATCCCACATCAGCACGACGCCGGCCAGTCCAGCGAGGCCCGCGCCGACGCCGAAGACGACGGTGAACGCCTTCCGCACGTCGATGCCGAGCGCGCGGGTCATCTCGGGGTCCTCGCTCCCGGCCCGGATGTAGAGGCCGTACCGCGTCTTGGTGAGGAACGCCCAGATGGCGACGACGACGAGCGCGCCGACGAGCACCTCGAACAGGTACAGCCCGCGCGTGGAGACGCCTGCGACGGAGTACCAGTTCGAGAGGAAGCCGGGCGCGGTCCCCATCGCCGCCTGCCACTCGCTCTGGGGCTGGAGACCGTACAGTTCGACGGCGATTCGGGCGAGCTCGTCGAGCACGAGCACGACGCCGAAGGTCAGCAGTATCTGGAACAGCGGCTCGCGGTCGTAGATCGGTCGGATCAGCGCCACCTCGATCGCGCCGCCGAGCAGGGTGAGGAGGCCGAATGCGGCGGCGATGGCGAGGAAGAAAAGCAGGAACCGCACCGGGCCGCTGGTGCCGGACGACACCAGCGCGACCATCACCGCGCCCCCGAGGTACGCGCCGATCATCGTGAGCGACCCGTGCGCGAAGTTCAGCACGCCCATCAGGCCGAAGATGAGCGAGAGGCCGCTGGCGATGACCACGTACAGCGCGGACTTCGACAGCGCGTCGAGGAGGATGCGCGCCAGCGTCCCGGGCTGGAGCAGGTCGACGAGCACGTCGACGGCGGAGAGGACGACGGGGTCGGTCATGCGCTGAGGTACCTCCGTATCGTCTCGTCGTCCTGGGAAACGGTTCCGGAGTCGCCGCTCTCGACGACCTCGCCGTGGTCGAGCAGGTAGAAGCGGTCGGTCAGGTCCATCGCCATCGGGAAGTTCTGCTCGACGAGCAGCAGCGTCACGTCGTCGGCGAGCGTCCCGAGCGCGTCGACCACCTCCTCGACGATGAGCGGCGCGAGCCCCTCGCTGGGCTCGTCGACCAGCAGCAGGTCGTTGTCCCCGACCAGCGCGCGGGCGATGGCGACCATCTGCTGTTGCCCGCCGCTGAGGTCGCCGGCGTCCCGGTCGCGGTGGTCCCGCAGCGCCGGGAAGGCGTCGAGCGCCTCCTCGACCCTCGCCGAGACGTCGGACCCCGGCGGCGTGGCGACGCGCAGGTTCTCGTCGACGGAGAGGTGGCTGAACATCCGGCGCTCCTCGGGCACCCACCCGACGCCTCGCCGGGCGATCTCGTGGGTCTCGACGCCGGTGACGTCCTCGCCGTGGAGGCGGACGGTCCCCTCGCGGGGCGGCGTCAGCCCGAGGATGGAGCGGAGCGTCGTCGTCTTGCCGACGCCGTTTCGCCCCACGAGCGCGACGTTCTCCCCCTTCTCGACGGTCAGGTCGACGCCGCGGAGGACGTGGCTCTCGCCGTAGTAGCTGTGGACGCCGTCGAGCTCGAGCGCGGGGGGATCGCCGCTCACGCGGCCTCACCTCCCTCCCTGGCGTCGCCGCCCGCGTTCGTCTCCTCGCCGGGCTCGTACCCGCCGAGGTACGCCTTCTGCACGTCCGGGTTCTCCTGCACCGCCTGGGGCTTCCCGTCGGCGATGAGCTCACCCTGGTGGAGGACGGCGACCCGGTCGCTGACGTCCATCACGATGTCCATGTTGTGCTCGACGAGCAACACGGCGTGGTCCTCGGCCACGTCGCGGATGAGTTCGACGAGCCGGTCGATGGCGTCGCTGGAGACGCCGGCCGTCGGCTCGTCGAGCAGGAGGACGTTCGGGTCGCCCGCGAGCGCGATGGCGACTTCGAGGTGTCGCTTCTGCCCGTGCGAGAGCGTCTCGGCCGGCGTGTCGGCCTCGTCGCCGAGGCCGACCCGGTCGAGGATCGAGCGCGCCTCGCGCTCGTACTCCGGGAACGCCGAGACGTTGCGCCACAGCTTCCAGGCGTCGTCGCCGCCGTGGGCCTGCGCGGCAACGCGGACGTTCTCCAGCGCCGTCGCCGTCGGGAAGACGTTCGTGATCTGGTAGGACCGGTGGATCCCCCGGAGCGCCGTCTCGTGCGGGCCGTCGTCCGTCACGTCGACCCAGTCGCCCTCGCGCGGGCGGTACTCGACGCTCCCCTCGCTCGGCGCGAGTGTGCCGGTGAGCAGGTTGAAAAACGTCGTCTTCCCGGCGCCGTTCGGGCCGATGAGCGAGCAGAGCTGGTTCTCGCCGAGCTCGAAGTCCACGTCGTCGACCGCCGTCAGGCCGCCGAACCGTTTCGTGAGTCCCGTCGTGCGGATCATCCTGAGAGGTCGCAGTTCATCCCGCTCGCGCCCTGCGGGATCGTGGCGTCGCTGCCGGCGACTCGGGCGACCGGCTCGCTCGGCATCACGCCCGCGTCCCACGAGTCGGCCCACTCGTCGGTCGTCGGCACCGGGTTCGCGATGGTCATCTCGGAGCGGGCCTGGTTGTTGTACTCCTGGAAGGTGTAGCCGGCCTCGCCCTTCGGCGTGTCGTCGACGGTCATCCCGGTGAGCGCGTCGACGACGTCGTCGGCGTCGGTCGAGCCGGCGTCCTCGACGGCCTGGACCAGCGCCGACCCTGCGGTGAACGTCCCCGATGTGAAGAGGTCGGGGACTGTGCCGTACGCCTCGGTGTACATGTCGACGAAGGCGTCGTTGATCTCGTTGTCGTACTGGTTCCAGTGGTATCGCGTCGTGAACGGGCCGAGCTTCGCGTTTCGGAGGTCCTCGGCCGTGTAGCCCTCGCCGAAGACGCGCTGGGCGACGCCGCCGATGGCGTTGTTCGAGATCATCGTCGCGAACCCGCCGAACATCCGGAGGCCGTAATCGCCGGAGAGCCCGGTCGAGAGGAACGCCGGGAGCGTCACGACGGTGAACCCACCGATGACGGCGTCTGCGCCCGCCTCGACGGCGTTCTCGTAGAGGCCGTCGAACTCCGAGTAGCCCCGCGGGACGAACTGCTCGCCCGCGATCTCGATGCCCTCGCTCTCGAGGACGGAGCGGTAGTTCGCCGCCACGGCGCGGCCGAAGCTGTAGTCGGCGGCCATGATGTACACGCTCTCGACGTCGGTCTCCTGCGCGACGTACCGGCCGCCGCTGCGGGCGTCCATCGCCGTGTGCTCGTTCGCGCGGAACACGCGTTCGCTGCAGTACTGGCTATCGGAGGTGATGTCGGACGCGGCCGCCGGTCCCGCGACGAAGGGGGTGTCGGTGTTGGCGACGACGGACTCGATCACGCGGCGGGCGGCCCCGGAGTTCGCCGTGCCGAACAGCACGTCGACGTCGCGCTCCTCCACGAGGTCGGTAGCGATCGACTGCGCCTGGTCGGCGTCGAACTGCGTGTCCTCGATGAGGAGCTCGTAGTCGTACTGGTCGCCCTCGACCGTCTCCTCGCCGGCGGAGTCGGCGTCGAGCGGGTCGGCGTCGTGCTTGTAGGCGAGCCCCGAGAGGAACCCCCAGAGGCTCTGCTTCCCGTAGTACTCCACGTCGCCGGTCAGCGGCTGCATCACGCCGATGCGGAGCGCGCCGCCCTCGCCGCCGCCCCCCTCCTCGGAGAGGCAGCCGGCGACGCCGGCGAGACCGATCGCACCAGCGCTCTTGAGTAACGACCGTCGGGTCGGGTGTGTCATTGTATATCAATCAGTCGCGCCGTTCCTGCAAAGTCACCAATGTTAATATACAAACCCCGCCCCTCGACGGCCGTAACGGCCGTAGAGGGCTACGCGCTATCTCGCGAGCGCCGAGCGGGGGCGCGGCCGATAGCCCCCCGTCCGCCGTCCCGCTCAGCCGAACAGCGGCGCCGGCCCCTCGGGCGTGGACGACGCGCCGCGGAACGACACCGCCTCGCCGATGTCGGCGTCGCCCTCCAGGCGGGCCATCACGCGGCCGTCGCCGAGCGTCACGATCCCGACGCGGTACGGCGCGTCGAACCCCTCGGGCGCGACCTCGATGCGCGTCGCCGAGTACACCGTTCCCTCCTCGGGCAGTTCCACCGTTTCGAGCGCGCGCGACCCGCACCGCGCGCAGGCCGCCTTCGGCGCGGCCGTGACGTGGCCGCAGTCCGCGCACTCCTGTCCCAGCAGGCGGCCGTCGCCGAGCGCGTCCTGCCAGCCGGCGGTCGTGAGCCGGCCGTCGGTCAGGTAGTCGGCGAACTCGCTCACGCTTCACCACCTCGCGCGCCGCCGCGCGTGCCGTCCGACTCGGGGCGCTCCAGCACGCTGACGACCGTCGTCGCCGCGTCGCCGCCGAGGTTGTGGGCGACGCCGACGTCCGCGGCCTCGACCTGTCGCTCCCCGGCCTCGCCGCGGAGCTGCTCGGTCAGTTCGACCACCTGCGCGACCCCCGTCGCGCCGATGGGGTGGCCCTTCGCCTTCAGCCCGCCGCTGGGGTTGACGGGGACGTCGCCGCCCAGAGCGGTGCGCCCTTCGGCGGCGGCCGTCCCGCCCTGGCCGTCCTCGACGAGGCCGAGCGCCTCCGTCGCGAGCACCTCCGCGCCGGTGAAGCAATCGTGGATCTCCGCGAAGTCGACGTCGTCCGCGGTGACATCGGCGGCCGCGTACGCCTCGCTCGCGGCGTCCCGCGCGGCCTGCGTCACGGAGGGGTGGGCCTTGTCCGCGATGGGGACCACGTCCGTCGCGTGGCCGACGCCGGCGACGCGGACCGGGTCGCCGCCCAACCGCTCCGCGGCGTCCGGGCTGGCGACGACGACGGCGGCGGCCCCGTCGGAGAACGGACAGCAGTCGTGCAGGCGGAACGGGTCCGCGACGAGGGGGCCGTCCAGCACCTCCTCGACGGTCGTCTCCTTGCCGAAGTGCGCCCGCGGGTTCAGGCTGCCGTGGTGGTGGTTCTTCACGGCCACCTCGGCCAGTTGCTCCGACGTCGTCCCGTGCTCGTGCATGTGCCGCTTCGTCAGCAGGGCGAACACGCCGGGGAAGGTGAGGCCGGTCGGGCGCTCGTACGCGCCGTGGGCCGCGCTGGCGAAGATGCGGGTCATCGCGCCGGTCCCCTTGCCCGTCTCGGGAGAGCACCGCTCGACGCCGCCGACCAGCACCACGTCGTGCTGGCCCGCCTCCACCGCGCGGACGGCGTGTTTGAACGCGTTCGAGGAGGTCGCGCAGGCGTCCTCGTACCGCTGGCAGGGGACTCCAGCGACGCCGACGTGGGAGGCGAGCGTCGGCGCGAGGTGGCTCTCGCCCTCTATCTGGCCGCCCATCGCGTTGCCGAAGTAGAAGGCGTCTATCTCGTCCGGGCCCGCCCCGGCGTCGTCCATCGCCGGGAGCGCCGCGTCGGCGAACAGGTCGGGGAGCGTCGCTTCGTGGACGCCGAACGGCGTCATTCCGACGCCGACGACGTGTGCGTCTGGCATGCTAGAGACGAGGAACTAGGAGTGCAAAAGTGGTGAGGTTGACATCTGAACGCGGCGCCCCCGGTCAGGCGCCGTCCGACTCGCCGAAGCGCCGCTCGATCGCGGACCGGTCGATCTTCGACGGGCCGCTCGTGGGCATCTCGTCGACGAACGCGACGTGGCGCGGGTGCTTGAACCCCGCGAGGCGACCGTCGAGGAACTCGCGGAGGTCGTCGACCGTCAGCGACTCGTCGTCCCCGCTGTCGCCTTCCGCGGCCTCGGAGGCCGCGCTCTGCACGACCGCTTTCCCCACGGTCCCCCACCGCTCGTCCGGGACGCCGACCACGATCACCTCCTCGATGTCGGGATGGTCCGCGAGGGCGTCCTCGACCTCCGGCGGGTAGACGTTCTCCCCGCCGCTCGTGAACATGTTCTTCTTCCGCCCTTCGATGCGGTAGTACCCATCGCCGTCGACCCGCGCGAGGTCGCCGGTGGCGACCCAGCCCTCGCCGAACGTCGCCCGCGTCTCGCCCTCGTCGCGCCAGTAGCGCTCGGCCGCGTGCGGCCCAGCCAACTGGAGTTCGCCGATCTCGCCCTCGGAGACGGGATCTCCCCCCTCGTCGACGATCCGCACGTCGGTGTGCATCACGGGCTTGCCGATGCTGTCGGTCTTCGCCTCGTCCCAGTCGTCGGGCATCGCGAAGTTGTTCGGGCCGCACTCGGTGAGGCCGTACCCCTGCGAGAGGTCCACCCCGCGCTCCCGCCACGCGCGGATCGTCGCGTCGCGACAGGGACCGCCGCCGCTCTTGACGAACCGGAGCGACGAGAGGTCCGTGTCGTCCCAGTCGTCGTGGGTCGCCATCGACCGCAGGACCGCGGGGACGCCGACGAACACCGTCGCGCCCTCGGACTCGATCGTGTCGAGCACGCGCCCCGGGTCGACCTCGCGGCCGATGACGACGGTCGCGCCGAGGTGAAACAGCGGCACCGTCAGCACGTTCCACCCGCCCGTGTGGAACATGGGGAACACCATCGGGGTCACGTCTTCGGGGCGCAGCCCCCACGCGGTGATCGTGTTGAAGGAGTTCCAGCAGAGGGCCCCGTGCGTGAGGACCGTCTCCTTCGGCGTCCCCGTCGACCCGCCGGTGTGAAGCAGCATCGCCGGGTCGTCGAGCGACAGTTCCGCGCCGTCGACCGGCGCGCCGTCCTCCGGGAGCGCGTCGGCGTAGGTCGGCGCGTCGGCGAACGGACCGTCGGGGGAGTCTCCGGCGTCGGCCTCGCCGTCTCGGTCGCTCCAGTCGTCCGCCGGCAGGAGGATCCGCGGACAACTCACCTCCTCGCCCAGCGCCTCGGCCACGTCGCCGACGAACGGCTCCTCGACGACGAGCAGGCTCGGGTCCACCGTTTCGAGCAGCTCCCCCAGCTCCGGCGGCGCGAGGCGGTGCGACAGCGGCGCGAGCACCGCACCGGTCTTCCCGCCGGCGAAAAAGAGGTCGACGAGTTCGACGCGGTTCCGCGAGACGACGGCGACCCGGTCGCCCTCGCCGACCCCGCGGTCGTCGAGCAGCCGGGCGGTCCGGTTCGCGCGCGCGTCGAGCGTTTCGTAGGTGTACTCCTCGCCGGTCGTGGCGTCCCGGAGGCCGACCGCATCGGGGGAGAGCGTCGCCCGGCGGCCGCTCCAGTCGCCGACCCAGTCGTACGGGCGCTCGCCGTGGTCGTGGATCATGATCGGCTCCCCAGGAAGTCGAGCAGCGTTCCGTTGACGGCGTCGGCCCGCTCGATGAAAAAGAGGTGCGGGGCGCCGTCGAACAGTTCGACTCGCGCGTCCGGCAGCCCCTCAGCCAGCAACTCCGCGTTCTCGACCGGGAGTATCCGGTCCGCCGTCCCGTGGGCGACGAGCGTCGGGACGTCGATATCGCCGAGTCGGTCGGAGACGTCGAACGCGCCCACGGCGGCCAGTTGCGCCTCGCGGCCGGCCTCGCTCGCGTCGCCCTCGATGCGCCAGTCGACGATGCGCTCGATCAGGTCGTCGTTGGCCTCGCGGAACTCGTCGGTCATCGCCGGCGCCATCCGGTGGCGGATGACCTCCCGCTCGTCGTACCCCTCGGGCTCCGCGACCATGCGCTGTTGCACCTCGGGCGACGCCTCGACGGCGTCCTCGCCGCCGGGACTCGTACAGAGCAGGGAGAGCGACGCCGCGCGGTCGTAGTCCAGCGCGTAGCGCTGGGCGATCATCCCGCCCATGCTCGCGCCGACGACGTGCGCGCGCTCCGCCCCGTGGTCGTCGAGCACGGCCTCTAGATCGCTCGCCATCTCGGCGATCGTGTACGGCCCCGCGGGCGCGTCGGAGTCGCCCGTCCCGCGGTTGTCCCAGACGACCGTCTCGTAGCACTTTGACAGCGCCTCTCGCTGCCACTGCCACATCCACCGGCCGTAGCCGAGGCCCTCCACCAGCACCACGGTCTCGGCGTCCGTCGGGCCGTCGACCTCGTAGTACAGGTCGACGCCGCCATTGGTAGCAATCGGCATACTAGAGCGTGTGCGGGAGCGGTAATCAAAACGAGAGTTTGCATATCAACCCCGGGATTGACCGGACGACTGTGCCTACCACAGTGCATGCCAGTTGCGGACCCCGGCGACACGGCGACGGCAGAGTTATCGGTGACCCAGCGACGGATCGACGCGTTCGCGTCGGTCACGGGCGACGACAACCCGCTCCACCTCGATCCGGGCTACGCCGCCGACTCGGTCTTCGACGGCCAGGTCGCCCACGGGATGCTGTCCGCCGGCGCCATCTCCAGCGCGCTCGCGGACCTCCCCGGCGACATCGTCTACGTCGACCAGGACCTCTCGTTCGAGCGGCCGGTCCGCCCCGGACAGACGGTGGAGGCGACCGTCACCGTGGCCGAGACGGACGAGGAGGACCAGTTGCGCGTCGAGACGACCGCAGCCACGGAGGACGGCCCTGTCGTCACCGGCACCGCGACCGTGCTGTCGCTCCCCCACGGGCAGGCGAGCGCCGGCGATTAGCGCGGTACCGGCGCACCGTGTCGGCGCGTTCTGCGGGCGCTCCCCTACACCAGCACGCGCTCTAACTCGACGGCGACTCCCGCGTCGGCGTCGAACGGCCCCGCGGTCCGCCCCAGACAGACCGCGCTCCCGTTCGGCGCGTAGCAGGCGACCAGCCCCCCCTCCTCGCGGGCGGCGTCGTCCGCCTCGACGACGCCCGGCGCGTAGACCTGCGCGCCGTTCGCTATCTGCTCGGCCGCGCTCGGCGCGACGGTGACCCGCGGCAGGTGGTCGAGCGCCCGCTCGGCGGGGGCGACGACCTCGCGGAGGAGGTCCTCGTCGCCGTCTTCGAGAAACGCCAGCGCGTCCTCTAGGTCGTGCAGCGTCGCTAGGTTCCGGTCGTCGAACGGGTCCGTCGCCGTCCGGCGGAGGTGACCCATGTGCGCGCCCGTCCCCAGCGCGAGGCCGAGGTCGTGACAGAGCTTCCGGACGTACGTCCCGCTCTCGCAGCGGATGCGCAGCAGCGCCTGTCGCTCGGTCGCCTCCAGCACGTCGAGGTCGTACACCTCGCGCACGCGGAGGTTCCGTGCGACGGCGCTCTTTCGCGGCGGCTTCTGGTAGAGCGGCCCCTCGAACTCGCCCGCGACGGCCTCGATATCGCTCGGCACCGAGTCGTGGAGTTCGAGGACGGCGACGTACTCCTTCGCCCCTTCGAGAAACACCTGCGCGAGGCGGGTCGCGTCCCCCAGCATCGTCGGGAGACAGCCGGTCACCTTCGGGTCGAGCGTCCCGGCGTGGGCCGCCTTGTCGACGGCGTCCTCGCCGACGCGGTCGGCGACCATGTCCCGGACCCACGCCGACACCTGGTGCGCCGAGGGACCCGCCGGCTTGTCGAGGTTGACGACGCCGAACGAGAGGAGGTCGGCGGCCGACCGCTCCTCGGGCGGGGCGCGAAGGGACATCAGAACTCGTACCGAACGTCGGTAACGGGGTACTTGCCCTCGTCGTCGCTCGGGTCGTACGTCTCGACGGCGTCGGCGAGGATCCGGAACGCGGGGTCCTCGCCCCAGCGCGCCGTGTTCAGGGAGACGTCGTAGATGGAGAGGTCCGAGATGTCGATGTCGTAGTACTCCCGGTAGCGCTGGGCCTCGCTCGCCTCGCGCGTCTCGGTCTCCTCCCGGGCCTGCTCGACGGGCTTGTCCTCGCGGTCGGCGATGCGCTCCGCGCGGACGTCGACGGGCGCGTCGAGCCAGAACCGCAGGTCGGCCTCGTCGCCGGCCAGCCACCCGGCGAGTCGGGATTCGAGCACCACGCCGTCGCGTTCGACCGCTATCTCGCGCAGGCGGCGGTCGAGGTCGCGGTCTATCTGGTCGTCCTCCTCCGCGCGCTCGTTGAACTCCGCGAGCGAGAGGCCGCGCTCGTCGGCCAGCGACCGGAAGATGTCGCCGCCGGAGACGTGCTCGAGTCCGAACTCGTCGGCGAGACGGGCCGCGTTCGTACTCTTTCCGCTCCCGGGCGGGCCGGAGACGGTTAGTAACATACCCTACCTCCGCGCGGGGTAGTAAAAGGGATTTTGAACTCGCCTTACGTCGAGGGCGTGGTCTGGAGGTTCAGCGACTTCCGGATGAGCTGGGTGAAGCCCATCGAGCAGAGGAAGTACCAGACGATCCACGCCTGCATCGGGCCGACGACCCCCTCGCTCCAGGAGACCTCGCCGACCATCGGCATGACGATCGTCGCCCCGCCGACGTCGCCGGTGCCGATCTTCCAGTACATCCAGAGGAAGAAGGGGATGGTGAGCAGGAAGATCCACACCATCGGGCGGAACTGCTCTTTGAACATGCCCATCTGGTCGCCCATCGCCTCCATCTGCTCCTCGCGGATCTTCTCCAGGGCCTCGTCGTCGCCGCGCTCCTTCGCGCGCTTCTGTTTCTCCTGGATCGCCTGCATCTGCTCCTGGTACTCGGACATCTTGTCCATGTCCATCAGGTTCGACTGGAGGAGCGTCGAGTACAGGCCCGTGATCATCGCGATCGAGAGGATCACCGTGTAGAACGGCATCGTCGTCGAGAGCGGCGAGAGCAGGAGGTCGATGGTGCCGCCGACCGCGTTCCGGACCGGCGTGTAGTAGTAGCCGACCATCAGGCCGAGCGCCGCGACGCCGGCCAGCTTGTCGTACTGCGACCAGCTGGAATCGTCGTCGTCGGTGCCGGCGTCGGCGTCGCTCGACGCGGCGGTCGTCGTGGCCGTCACCGACTCGTCCTCGTCGAGCACCGCGTCGACGGCCGCCGGGTCGGAGAGCTTGAACCCCTCGTCCCCGCTGACGAGGATCCCCGTCTCGATGAGGCGGCCCCACTGCCCGCTGGTCAGGTCGTCGCGGACGTCGCCCCACTCTACCTCGCCGCCGTTGGCCTTCGTCTCGCGGCGCACCGCCGCGATGGCGTCGGCCATCGTCACGTCCTCCTCGATGAGGGACTCTACTTTCTCCGCTGTCCGTGCCATTGTCCGCGTGTAGGAGACGCCCTGTAATCAACCTTTTACCTCGCGTCCGTCAGAACGCCCCCCGTCTCCGCTCGGGGCGCGGTCGGGGCGGTCGGAGCGACCCGTTCGATCTGTCACGCACATCAAGTTATTTGGCGGCGCGTTCGGTACCACGA
The DNA here is from genome assembly GCF_003675875.1 of Halostella limicola. Classification (NCBI taxonomy): domain Archaea; kingdom Methanobacteriati; phylum Methanobacteriota; class Halobacteria; order Halobacteriales; family Natronoarchaeaceae; genus Halostella; species Halostella limicola. Next base: position 1,260,676 of record NZ_RCDI01000001.1, read on the forward strand.
GCCGTATCCATGGTTCCCGACGACGATGCGGTCGAAGCGACGGCATGCGAGTTCGCCGCGGCGTTCGGCGGCGGAGCGTTCGCGGACGCGGCCGAACTCGCCGACGAGAGCGGGCGCGAGCGCATCGTCGAGTCCTTCCCCGACGAGTTCCGCGACGGCCCCCTCGAAACGGCGGACGCCCTCGAACGGTACTGGTGGGGGCTGTACGGTCAGTACGGCGACTTCGAGGCGGTCGGGGACGTCGCCGTCGAGAACGGTGAAGCGGCGGTCGAACTCGTCTTCGCGGACGGCAGCGAAGTCGCCGCCGTCGAGGTCGACGACGACGGCGTCGCGGACCTAGCCTTCGATCCCGCGTACGAGGTCCCCGACTACGTCGACCGCGACGCGTTCGGCGAGCGCGACGTGACGATAGACGCCGGCGACGTGACCCTCGACGGGGTGCTCGCGGTGCCCGACGGCGACGGCCCGTTCCCGGGCGTCGCGCTGGTTCACGGTCACGGGATCCACGACCCGGACGGCAGCGCGGGAGCGTCGAAGATCCTCAAGGACGTGGCGTGGGGGCTGGCCAGCGAGGGCATCGCCTCGCTCCGTTACGAGAAGCGTCTCAACGACCACGAGGTGGCCGACGAGAACTACACGCTCGACGCCGTCGTCACGGACGACGCGGTGGCCGCGACCTCGGAACTCGCCGACGCCGCGGACGTGGACGCCGGTAGCGTGTTCGTCGCGGGACACAGCCAGGGCGGGATGTGCGCGCCCCGGATCGCCGACCGGTACGGCGGCGTCGCGGGCGTCGTGATACTCGACGGCCCCGCCGAACCTGTCGTCGACCCGGACGACCTCTCGTTCATGCGGTACGGCATGGAGGTCGACGGCGACCTCAGCGACGACCAGCGGGAGGAACTCGAGGCCGCGCGCGAGACGTTTCGACGCATCGCGGAGGGCGATTTCGACGACGACGAGACCCTCATGGGCCAGCCCGGCGTGTGGCACCGGAGTCACCGCGACTGCGATCCGCGGGGGACCGCGAGCGACCTCGACGCGCCGACGTTCGTCGCGAAGACCGGCGGGGTCGACGAGGAGGTTCAGGAGGGGCTCTACGAGTTCCTCCGCGGCCAGTTCGAGGAGTGGCGGGCGGCCGACCTGCCGGACGGCAGCCGGACCGAGTTCTACGAGGGCGTCGACCACTACTTCCAGGACGGCCCGACGCCGGCGACGATGGACCGCCTCTACTTCGGCGGGAACGTGGCGGGCTACGTCGTCGCGGACGTCGCTGCGTGGATCCGCGGCGTCGCCGACGCCTGACCGGGCGCGCCGGCGAGCGTCTCCGAGTACCCTCACTGCGCTCGGCCTCGCCAGTGTCGCCGCGCGGAACGCTCGGAGAAAGGCCGCCCGTTCGGTTACGCCTCGGACTCGATCGTCTCGCGGACGTCGTCCCACACCTCGTCGGGCGTCTGCTCGCCGTCGATGCGGGCGAGTTCGCCCTCCTCGTCGTAGTGCTCGATGACCGGCTCCGTGTTCTCCTCGTACACGTTGATGCGCTCGCGGACGGTCTCCTCGGTGTCGTCGTCGCGCTGGATCAGCTCGCCGCCGCACTCGTCGCAGACGCCTTCCTCCTCCGGCGGGTTGAACTCGACGTGGTAGTTCGCGCCGCACTCGTCGCAGACGCGCCGGCCCGTGAGCCGGTCGACGAGTTCGTCCTTGTCGACGTCGAGATATAGCACGACGTCGAGATCCGTGATCCCGTCGAGGTACTCGGCCTGCGAGAGGTTCCGCGGGTAGCCGTCCAGCACGTAGCCGTCGGCCTCCTGCAGGGCGGTCTTGACGATCTCGTTGACGACCTCGTCGGGCACGAGCTCGCCCGCGTCCATGTACGCCCGCGGCGTGTCGTACTCGGTGTCCATGTGCCCGATGTCCATGTCCTTGTTCGCGCGCAGGGCGTCGCCCGTCGTGACGTGCTCCACGCCGAACTCGTCGGCGATGTTGCTGCTCTGCGTGCCCTTGCCGGCGCCCGGTGCGCCCAGGATCAGAACGTTGGGTGCGCTCATACCGTCCGCTTCAGCGCGGCGCGGTAAATGCTTGAAGGATCCGGCGCGCGCCCGGCCGGCGGTCGAGTGGGCTCGGACGTCCGAGACGGCGCCGCGCAAGGGGACGTTTTTCCTCCCCCGCCCGCGTACCTCCGCGCATGACCCGTTTCGACGCCGACACGCCGACCGAGCGGCGGAAGCTGTTCGTCGACGCCATCACCGCCCACCGCGAGCGAGACAGCGCCTTCCTCACTATCGAGGCAGACGTCGACACCGACGAGCTCGCGCCGTGGATCCAGATCAGTCAGGACACGCTCAACATGGACTGCACGGACGAGGAGATGGACCGCCTGAAGGACCTGCTCGGCGAGTTCCCGTCGTTCACCATCGACGAGGTGACCCGCCCCGACGAGGCCGAGGGGACGAACGTCCGCGTCGTCGGCCGCGGCGACGCCAACCGCGTCGCGCAGTTCGTCGACCGAGCGTTCGTCGAGGTGTACGACCGCACGGAGGAGTACCGCGCCTGGGTCGTCGACGTGTGACGCCTGACTGACGAGTCGCTCGTGCTCGATGCCGGGGCGTCGCCTGTTCAGTCTTTCTGAGAAAGCGTACGGCCGGTCGCTCCGGTCGCGGCCGCTCGGCTGACGGCGGTCACCGGCAGCCGGCGTCGGCACCGCAGATCGGGAACGGTTAATAGTTAGAGACAGTGCAGCAACCTAATTCGGCGTTTCTTCGACTAAGGCGGCTATTACAAAGGCCCTAAGCGTGGAAACGCTGGTGTATGCTCACGAATACAGGCGCTACGGGAGGGGAGGGCCGATGAGCGACGTGTTGCTGGCCCCGTTGCAGTTCACCGGCGAGTTCTTGCAGTGGGCGATCGTGTTTTTCGTCCTGGCGATCATCGCCGCGGTGGTAGGCGCACGGGGCGTAGCCGGCGTCAGCATGGAGATCGCGAGGATCTTCATCGTGATCTTCATCATCCTGGCGATCGTCACGCTGTTGCTGTAGCCGCCCGTCGCCGCGGGCGTGGGCCATTACGATTACTTTTTTCGGAGCGCTCGACCGGAAGCGCCGCGGCGGATATCGGCTGTCGGCGCGCCGCCTCACACCCCGATTCGGCGGTACTTACTCCGGGATACGTGTCGGCGGGACTTACTCTCGGGAGACATATCGAGCGTGAGGTATTTCTCCCGTCGGCCCCTCCGTCAGGGCGAATGAACGCGTCGACCGCGCGACAGTACGTGCTCGATCGCGCGCTGGCCGTGGACCACGAGCAGTTCGAGATCCTCTGCAAGATGCTCGTCGAGCGCGCGGAGCGGACCCGGGACCTGGAACTGACGCCGTTTCGGGGCGACGGCGGCATCGACGTCCACGCGGTCGTCGACCGCGACCTGTTTCACGCCCGCCTCGGGATCCAGGTCAAGCAGTACTCGCCCGGCAATACCGTCGGCGCTCGGAGCGTGCGGAGTTTCAAGGGGGCGCTCGCCGACCAGAACTACCACGTCGGCACGTTCATCGCGACCTCGTCGTTCACGAGCGGCGCCAAAGAGAGCGCGCAACGCGACGACATCCGCCTGATCGACGGCGAGCGCCTCGCCGAGATCATGGTCGAGGGCGAGGTCGGCGTAGAGCGGACGGCCGACGGGACGTACGAGCCCGACGAGGACTTCTGGGCGGTGTTCGACGGGCCGGAGCGGACGGACGCCGTCCCCTCGCTGGAGGTGCCGCAGGCGGACGACTTCGACACGCTCCGGCTGGTACTCCGGGCGATCGACGCCGGGCGCGACCGCAAGCCGGACGTCGCGGAGTACGTCCAGGCCGAGCGCGGAGACTCCTTCGACCCGCGGCAGGCGGACTACTACGGGATGGCGGCGTGGCTCCTCGGGTTCGCCCACAAGGAGCAGCGCGTCGAGGTCGACGGTCGGGAGGTCCGGCGCTGGGGGCTCACCCGGAACGGCGAGGCCTACCTGACCCACCTCGACCGCGGCGACGACGACGCCGCGCGGCAGTTGCTCCACGACGCCGTTCGCGACGTGGAGATCGTCAGGCGGGTCTACGACCGACTGCGCGAGGCGGGAACGCTGCGGCGCGAGGAGATCACGGCGACGCTCGCCCGAGAGACCGAACTCGCCGAGTCGACGACGGCCCGTCGCGCGCTCTCGATCGGGCGCTGGTTGTCCGAACTCCCCGAGATCCGGGCCGCCGGGAGCGGCCCCTCCCAGACCTTCGAGTACGTTCGCAGCGACCTGAGCGACTTCTAGAACTCCGAGAGCGTCGTCCGCTGGCGCTCCCCCTCGGGAACGTTCGTGATCAGCACCTCCGCCACCTCGCCGCGGCCGTCGCCGTCGCTGTTGATCGCGCGCGTCGCGTCGACGATCTCCACGGAGAACGACTCCAGCCCCTCGTACAGCTCCGCCACCGGCGGCGAGTTCGAGAGCACGACCGAGACGCCCATCTCGTCGAGTTCGGCCGCCACGTCCCGCAGGCGGCGCTGGTCGTCCCTGTCGAACCCCTCCGCGTGGTAGTCGTTGAAGTTGGCTGTCGTGGACACCGGCTGGTACGGCGGGTCGAAGTAGACGAGGTCGCCGGCGGCGGCCTCGTCGACGACGTAGCCGAAGTCCTCGTTGTGGATCGTCGCGCCTCGGAGGGCGTCGCTGGCCGCACGGATCCGCTCGGCCTGTATCCAGTCCGGGTTCGCGTACCGGCCGACCGGGACGTTGAACTCGCCGCTTGAGTTCTCCCGGTAGAGGCCGTTGAAGCACGTCCGGTTCAGGTACAGCAGGAGGCTCGCCTCCCGTATCGCCTGCTCATCGGTCTTCTCGTCGACTCGGCGGAGCTCGTTGAACTCGTCGCGGGCGTCGTAGTAGTAATCGTCGTCGTGTTCGTGGGTCCGGTTCTCCTCGACGAGCGCCTCCGGCGCGTCCCTGACGACCTCGTAGAAGGTGACGAGGCGCTCGTTGAGGTCGTTTATCGACCCGCCGTCCGGCTCCAGGTGGAAGTACACCGCCCCGCCGCCGAAGAAGGGCTCGTGGTAGCGGTCGTACTCGGTGGGGAAGCGGGCGGTGATCTCGGAGAGCAGTTGACGCTTGCCGCCCGCCCACTTCAGCACTGGGTCGACCATCTATCGGGAGACTGACCCGCGGCGCCTAATATCCATCGTCCCCGCCGCGGCGGCCGGAGTCCGTCGACGGACCCGTAGGGACCGAGCCGGCGGCGCCCCTATCGCCTCCATCGCTCCCGCCCGCCTGTGGCGTCAGCCGCTTCTCGGCCCCTCGAAATGTCGGTTTCAGGCGGTGTTACTGCGGGCTAATTGGGCAACGCCTAAGGCGCGTCTGGTAGATAGTTGCCCTGTTGGATGGCTCCGGCTCTATCGGTGATCACCGTCGCTATAGCGCTACCTTTCGTCGCCGCGGCCGCGACCCCGCTTCTGCACCGTCTGATCGGTGAGCGGACGGGGTACGCCGGGGCAGCCGTCGCGCTGGCGTCGTTCAGCCTCCTGCTGACGCAGGTCGGCGAGCGCGGCGCCGTCTCGTTCCCGTGGGTGCCGTCGCTCGACGTGGCGGCGCGGTTCTACGTCGACGGGTGGGCGCTGCTGTTCGGCCTGCTGGCCAGCGGCATCGGCGTCCTCATCTTCGCGTACTCCCGCGAGTACATGCACGGCGACGAGCACCTCGCGCGGTACTACGCGACGCTGCTGGCGTTCATGGGGTCGATCCTCGGCGTCGCGTTCGCCGCGGACCTGATCCTCGTCTTCCTGTTCTGGGAGCTGACGAGCGTCGCCTCCTTCGTCCTCATCGGCCACCACACCGACGCCGAGGCGTCGCGGTACTCCGCGCGGATGGCGATGGTCGTCACCGTCGGCGGCGGCCTCTGCCTGCTCGCGGGCCTGCTCGTGCTCGCGGTCGCCGCCGAACCGGCCCTCGGCGCGCGGACGTTCGACCTGTCGGCGATGCTCGCGAACCCGGACGCGATGGAGGCGGCGCTCCGGGAGCGGGGGCTGTTCGTGCCGGCGCTGGCGCTACTCGGCGTCGCCGCCGGCGCGAAGTCCGCGCAGGTGCCGCTGCACTTCTGGCTGCCGAACGCGATGGTCGCGCCGACGCCCGTCTCCGCCTTCCTCCACTCCGCGACGATGGTGAAGGTCGGCGTCTACTTCGTCGGTCGGCTCCGGCCACTGCTGCTCTCGCCCGAGTGGACCTACCTGTTCGCCACGGTGGGCCTGCTCACGATGACCGTCGGCGCGGCGCTGGCCGTCGCGGCGACGGACTCGAAGCAACTGCTCGCGTACTCGACGGCGAGCCACCTCGGACTGATGGTCGCCGCCTTCGGGTTCGAGAACGCCTACGGCGCGGAGGCCGGGTCGTTTCATCTCCTGAACCACGCGGCGTTCAAGGCGGCGCTGTTCCTCGTCGCCGGCATCGTCGCCCACGAGGCGGGGACCAGACACATCGACAGCCTGGGCGGGCTGTGGCGCGACCTGCCGGTCACCGCGGCGATCGCCGGCGTCACCGCGCTGAGCATGGCGGGCATCCCGCCGTTCTCGGGGTTTTACTCGAAGGAGCTGCTGTTCGAGTCGGCCTACGAGTGGGCCCACCACGCCGGCGGCCTGGCGTGGCTCTACCCCGCGGCGGCCGTCCTCGCCAGCGTGTTCACGGTCGTGTACTCGCTGCGGTTCCTCTCGATGTTCGTCGGCGACCGGGCGGCCGACGCCGATCCGGTCCACCGCGCCCCGTCGCTGCTCGTCGCTCCGCCGGCCGCGCTCGCGGTCGTCACGGCGGTCGTCAGCGTCGCGCCCGGCGTCGCCGTCGACGGCATCGTTCAGGCGGCGGTCGACGCCACCGCGGTCGGCGAGCCCGAGATGCACGTCGGCCTGCCGGACCACGTCACGCCGCCGGTCGTCATGTCGGCCATATCGATCGCGGGCGGGGTCGCCGCCTACGGCGTCGGCGGCCGCTTGCGCGCCGGGGTCGGCGCGGCGACCGACCGCGACGCCCTGCGGGCGAACTGGTGGTACGACCGGCTGCTGGTCGGCGCGGAGGCGGCGAGCGCCCGGGCCGGCCCGGCGGTCCACGACGGGTCGCTCCGGACGTACGTCGCCGGGAGCATCACGGCCGCCGCCGCGCTCGCGCTGGTCGGCTACGCCGCGTCGGTGACGGCGCTCCCGCCGGCCACGCGGTCGGTGCCGGCGGCGATGGCGCTCGTCCTCGCCGTCGCCGGCGTCGCCGCCGTCGCGGTGATGATCGCCCCCTCGCACGTCGCGGAGGTGCTCACAGTGTCGATCCTGGGCTTCATGGTCGCCATCTTCTACATCCTCGCGAGCGCGCCCGACCTGGCGCTGACGCAGCTGGTCGTCGAGACGCTCGTGTTGCTTATCTTCCTGCTCGTCATCGAGCAGCTGCCGGCGTTCTACGGCGACACGCCGCGTCGGGTCCTCGCACGCGACGCCGCCGTCTCGCTGTTCGTCGGCGCGACCGTCTTCCTGACGGTGCTTCTGGCCGGCCGCGAGGCGACGGCCGAGCCGACCGCCGTCGCGCGCTACTACGCGACCGAGGCGGTGCCGCAGGGCGGCGGGACGAACGTCGTCAACGTCATCCTCGTGGACTTCCGCGGGTTCGACACGCTCGGGGAGATCGTCGTGATCTCCGTCGCGGCCATCTCCGTGATCGTCCTGATAACCATGCGCAACAGGGGTGAGACGCAGTGACGACGACGATCATGAAGACGACGGCGCGGATCGTCGTGCCGATCGTGCTCGTCCTGGCGATCTCGCTGCTGTTGCAGGGCCACAACCTCCCGGGCGGCGGGTTCATCGGCGGCGTCCTCACGACGGCGGCGTTCGCCCTGATCTACGTCGCCCACGGGCTGGACTACCTGGAGGTCGGCGTCCTCGGGCAGGACGTCGACCCGGGCACGGGCGTCTTCGACCACCGGACGGTGACCGCCTACGAGCGCGCGTTCGTGGTCGGTCTGGCGGTCGCCGTCGGGAGCGGGTTCGTCGCGCTGGCGTTCGGCGAGCAGTTCCTGTCACAGACGTACGCCATCGTCCACGACGTGCCGGTCTATCACGAGATAGAGCTGGCGACTGCGCTCGTCTTCGACGTCGGCGTCTATCTGGTCGTCGTCGGCGGGCTACTGACGATCCTCACGGTGGTGGGAGCGGAGTGACCCGGAGCGTCCGCCGCGGGGCGACCCCGCATCGGGGTACGCTGGTCGGCCCGGCCGCCTCCGGTCCGCGAGCGCCCGCCGTAGCGACCGACGGGACCGCCGGAGGTGGCCGCGCGTGAGCGTCCTACTTGCGGCCGTCGTCGGCGGGCTGTTCGCGATCGGCACCTTCCTGCTTCACCGCCGGGACCTCGTGAAGGTCGTCCTCGGGGTCGCCGTGCTCACTCAGGGGGCGAACGTCTACCTCATCACGATGGGCGGCATCGAGCAGGGGACCTCCGACACCGTCCCCGTCCTCGCGACCCACGGCGACCACGTTCCGGAGACGGCCGACCCGCTGGTGCAGGCGCTCGTCCTGACGGCGATCGTCATCAGCTTCGGCACCACGGCGCTCGCGCTCGCGCTGACGTACCGCGCGTATCAGGAGAACGAGACGATGGACGTCCACCAATGGCGATGACGGAACAGATCGTGATCGGCCCGATGCTCGCGGCGATGGCGAGCGTCGTCCTGACGCTTTCGACGCGGCGGTTCCGACGCCTCCAGCGCGCGGTGAGCGTCGCGGGCGGCGTCGCGTACGCCGGCGCCGTCGGCGCGCTCGTCTGGCGGGTCGTCCTCGGGGCGGGACCGGCGGCCTACCAGGTCGGCGGCGTCGAGGCGCCGTTCGGGATAACGCTCGTCGCGGACGAGCTCTCGGCGTTCATGCTCGTCCTCGCGGCCGCCGTCGGTCTCCCGTCGATCGCGTTCTCGGCGGTCTACGTCGACCCCGACAACCAGGCCGTGTTCTACCATCCGCTGTTTCACTGCCTGCTGCTCGGCGTCGCCGGCTCCTTCCTCACCGGCGACCTCTTCAGCCTCTTCGTCTGGTTCGAGGTGATGCTGATGGCGAGTTACGTGTTCGTCGCGTTCTACGGCGGCGAGCAACACACCGCGGCGGCGCTTCGCTACCTCGTGTTGAACGTCGTCGGAGGTACGCTCCTGCTGCTGGGCATCGGCGGCCTCTACGCGGTCACCGGCACCCTCAACATGGCCGACATGGCCCGGCGGCTGGCCACCCCGGCGGCGTACGGCATCGACGTCGAACCCGTGCTCGGGCTGTCGATGCTGCTGTTCGCCGCGTTCGCGCTGAAGGCGGGGCTGGTGCCGTTCCAGTTCTGGGTGCCCGGCGCGTACCGCGCCGCGCCCCTGCCCGTCGTCGCGATGCTCGCCGGCGTGACCAAGAAGGTGGGCGTGTACGCCGTCGTCCGCCTGTACTTCACCGTCTTCGGCGGGCTGTCGGTGGAGGTCGACGCGCTCGGCGTCACCGGCGACTCCCCGCTCGCCCTGCTCGGCCCGATACTGCTCGTCACGGGCTGTGCGAGCATCCTCGTCGGCGGCCTCGGCGCGGTCGTCCGCGACACCTTCGAGGAGACGTTCGCCTACTCCAGCATCGGGCAGGTGGGGTTCATCGTCGTCCCCGTCGGCGTCGCCGCCCTGGCCGACACCGAACCGCTCCGCCGGTTCGCCGTCGCCGCAGCGCTGGTGTACGCGCTCCACCACGCGCTCGCGAAGGGGCTGCTCTTCCTCGTCACCGGCGCCGTGCGCAGCGCCACCGGGACGGGCCGCCTCGCGGACGTGGGCGGCCTCGCCGGCCGCTCGCCGGTGCTCGGCGCGACGTTCTTCGTGGGGAGCCTGTCGCTCGTCGGCATCCCGCCGCTGACCGGCTTCTTCGGCAAGTTCCTCGTGTTCGACGCCGCGGTCCGCCGCGCCGCCGCGGGCGGGTCGGTCGGGGCCGTCGGGGTGGTGGTCGCGCTGCTTTTCGGCGCGGTGCTCACCATCCTCTACACGTCGCGGACCTGGACGCGGTGCTTCTGGGGTGCCCGCACGCCACTGGTCGAGGACGCCGTCGTCGACCCGGCGCAGGTGGCGATCCTCGTCGCCGTCGCGACGGCGATCGTCGTCCTCGGTATCGGCTTCGACCCGGTGTTCGAGTTCGCGGACGCCGCCGCCGGGGCCGCGATCGACCGCGAAGGGTACGTCGAGGTCGTCGACCCGGTCGGAGGTGTCGAGGAGTGACGCGGCGCTGGCCGGTCGTCGGGGCGGCGTTCGCGGCGCTGTGGGTGTTCGTCCGCGGGGTCGAGTTCGCCCCGGACGCGGTGCTCGGCCAGTTCCTGCTGGGGCTGGTCGTCGGGATGCCCGTCGCCTTCGTCTTTCGCCGCCTGTACGCCGCCGAGATCGACCTCGGCGGCAGCCTGCGGTCGATCCCGGCGGCGGCGGCGTTCGGTGCCGTCTTCCTCCGCGAAATCGTCGTCGCGAACGTGGACGTCGCCTACCGCGTGCTCGCGCCGGGGACACAGATCGACCCGGAGGTGATCCTCGTCCCCCTTCGCGTCGAGACGGACGTCGGCGTGACGACCATCGCGAACAGCATCACGATCACCCCGGGGACGATCACGCTGGACCACGACCCCGAGGCGAACGCCCTCTACGTCCACGTGATCGACGGCCGGGACCCCGAGGCGATCGTGGAGCCGATCCGCGCGTGGGAGGACTACGCCCTCGTCATCTTCGACGAGGAGCGCTCGCCGGACGACCCGGCCCCCGACATCGCCGTCTATCCGGCGGGCTACCAGAACCCTCCGGACCCCCTGGAACGGGGCGAGCGCGCGGAGCGCGCGGAAGCGACCGAGCAGCGCGACGGGTCCGACGGAGGTGACGCCGATGGCCGCTGAGTCCGAACTCGTGGTCCGCGCCGCGGACGCCGGCCTGATCCTCGTGAGCGCGCTGTGTGTCCTCTGTAGCTACCGGGTGATCTTCGGGCCGACCGTCCCCGACCGCGTCGTCGCGCTCGACGCCATCGCGACGAACGTCGTCGCCATCGCGGTGCTGTTCGCGCTCCGGACCGGCCGCGGCCTGTTCGTGACCGTCAGCCTCGTGCTCGCGATCATCGGGTTCCTCTCGACGGTCACCGTCGCGAAGTACGTCACCGAAGGCGACATCATCGAACCGAGGGAATGACCATGGTTACGCTACGCTCCGCGCTCGTCGTCGCCCTGATCGCCGTCGGGATATTCTTCCTGACGGTCGGAACGATCGGCCTGCTCCGCCTGCCGAACGTGTACAACCGGATGCACGCGACGAGCAAGCCGACGACGCTCGGCACCGCGGCCATCTTCCTCGCCGGCTTCCTCTCTTTCGGTCCCGGCGGCGCCGGACTGCCGTCGCTCGTCGGCATCGTCTTCCTCTTCCTGACGGTGCCGACCGGGGCGCACATGATCTCGCGGGCGGCCCAGCGGATCGGCGTCCCCTTCATGGGGTCGGTCACCTGGCCGGGGAAGGCCGACGACGCGGACTGGCGGCGCTCGTCGGACGAGGAGTGACCGCCGGCGGACGACGGCCCCGCGCCGTCGCGTGACCCGCGCGGAGCGTTCGTCCCGAAAACCGACGAAAATGCCCGGTACGCCGCCAGTCGCCACGCCTCCCCTTCCGTTTTCGGGGTGCCTCTCGTTCGGGACCGCTGACGGCGTTGGGTCGTTAGCGGTACGCCCCCGTAGCTGACGTTCCTAAATGATTAGGCGTGCCCGGTTCCGGGGCGGATCACACTTGGTGCGGCGGACGACACGCGGCCTCCGCGGCGACGGCGGACGACGCCCTTTTCCGCGACGACCGCCTCCCATCCGACGATCAGAACCCGGATATTGACAAGCACCCCTGTGGATGCGGGTGGTAGAGAGGGCTTCCGAGTTCCGGGGTTCGAAGGGCGCCACAATGAGCGATCACATACTCGACCACGCCGACGAGCGCACGTTGCACGGCCTCGTGAGTACGGGCGACTCCCTGTCGTGGAGTTCCGGGGTCCACGATCCGCACGGACCGACCGACGCGGGCGAGCATCTGGGGCTCGTCTACGAGGACCGGGCGGAGCAGTTCGCGGCGGTCGTTCCGTTCGTCCGGGAGGGGATCGAGCGCGGCGAGCGGTGCCTGTACATCGTCGACGACAACTCGCCGGAAGACGTGATCGCGGCCCTGCGGGAGGGCGGGGTCGACGTCGAGCAGGCGATCGACTCGGACCAGCTCCTGCTGTACACTGCCGAGGAGTCGTACCTGCGGGGCGGCGAGTTCGACCTCGACGACGCCCGCGACTTCCTCCGCTCCGCGGTGGAGGAGGGGGTCGCCGAGTACGACGGGTTCCGCGTGACCGCCGAGGAGACGTGGCTCGTCGGCGACCGCGACGCGCAGGAAGCGTTCGCGGCGTGCGAAGCGCACGTCAACGACCTCCTCGACGGCGAGGCGGCGACGGCGCTCTGTCAGTACGACCGGTCCGAACTCCCGCCCGAGGTCGTCGACGACGTCATCGAGACTCACCCCTACCTCGTCTACGACGGCATCGTCTGCCCGAACGTCTACTACACGCCGCCCGAGGAGTACTTCGGTCCCGACCGCCCGGCCCGCGAAAACGAGCGCAAACTCGAGACGCTGGTCGACCGGACCGCGGCGACGACGGCCCTCGAAACGCACGAGCGCTACCACCGGGAACTGTACGAGGCGATCGCCGACCCGGGGACGGGGTTCGAGCGGAAGGTCGAACGCCTCCTCGAACTCGGGAGCGAGCGGTTCGGCATGGAGGTCGGGTACTTCGCGCGCACCGACGACGACCGGTTCGAGATCGTCGAGGCGGTCGGCGACCACGACCGGATCGCGGCGGGCGTCGCGGACTCGATCACCGGCACGCACTGCGAGGAGCTGCTCGCGTCGCCCGGTTCCGTCTTCGTGACGGACGCGGCCGAAGCGGGCTGGACGGACGATTCCGCCTACGAGCGGTTCGGTCTCGACGCCTACTTCGCGACGACCGTCCACGTCGGCGACGAGTACGGGACGCTGTGTTTCGGGTCCGAGACGCCGCGCGAAGTCCCTTACACCGACGCAGAACGGACGTTCCTCGAACTGATGGGCCAGTGGGTGGAGTACGAGCTCGAACGCCGTCACCGCGAGGCGGCGCTCCGGGAGAGCTACCAGATCACGTCCGACCCGGAGCTCGGATTCGAGGAGAAGTTGGCGGCGCTGTTCGACCTCGGCTGCGAGCAGTTCGGCCTCGAACTGGGCGCGATGGCCACGGTCGACCCCGACGCGGACCGGTTGGAAGTCGAGTACGTCAGCGGGGACCACGAGCACTTCGAACCCGGGCTCGAACTGCCGCTGTCGGAGACGTACTGCCGGGAGGCCGTCGACCGCGGCGGCGTCGGGAGCGTGAACGATCCCGTCGAGGCCGGGCACGGCGACATCTACGTGTACGACGAACTGGACGTCGCGGCGTATCTCGGCACCTACCTCGAGGTCGAGGGCGGCGCCGATCGGACGTTCTTCTTCGTCTCCGAGCAACCGCGCGACGAGGCGTTCTCCGAGGACGAGCGCGCGTTCGAGCGGCTGATGGGCCAGTGGGTGAAGTACGAACTCGAGAACCGGCGGCGCGAGCGGTTCCTCCGGGAGAGCTACCAGATCACGTCCGACCCGGACCGCTCGTTCGACGAGAAGCTCGAGCGGCTGCTGGAGCTCGGTCGCGACTGGTTCGGCCTCGAGATGGGCGGGATGAACCACCTGCCCTCGTGGGACGGACCGTTCCGGCTGGAACAGGGCGTGGGGCTCGGCGTCGACGACGACGAGATACTGTGGTCCGACCCTGGCGACGGTCGGTACTGCCGGCGGACCGTCGAGGCGGAGGACCCGGTCTGCGTGGCCGACGTCCGCGGCACCGACTGGGTCGAGGACCAGATATACCAGGAGTTCGAGCTGGCGAGCTACTTCGGAACGCGGATCACCAACGGCGCCGCGCCGTACGGCACGCTCTGGTTCGGAAGCACGGAGCCGTGCGACCGGGATTTCTCGGAGACCGAGCGGACGTTCCTCGAACTGATGGGCCAGTGGGTCAGCTACGAACTCGAACGCAAGCAGCGGGAGTACTTCCAGCGGACGCTGTGTGAGGTCATGGCCGACCCGGACCGCTCGTTCGACGAGAAGCTGCAGGACCTGTTCGACCTCGGGTGCGAGCGGCTCGACCTCGAACTCGGCGGGCTGGCTCGCATCGACCCCGCGACCGACTCGTTCGAGGTCGAGGCCGTGAGCGGCGACCACGACCACCTCGTGCCCGGCGCGGAGGTGCCGCTCTCGGAGACCTACTGTCAGCTGGCCGTCGACGACGGCGGGGCCGCCGACGTAACGAACCCCCTCGACCACGGCTACGGAAACTCCATCGCGTACGAGGAGTTCGGCGTCGAAACGTATCTGGGCAAGCGGATCGAGTTGGAGAACGACGCCGACCGGACCTTCTTCTCCGTGTCGACGGAGCCGCGCGACCGGGGGTTCTCGGACGCCGAACGGGCGTTCCACGAGCTCATGGGCGAGTGGGTCAAGTACGAACTGGAGCGCAAGCAGCGACAGCGGGCCCTCGAGGAGTCGAACGAGCGCCTCGAACAGTTCGCCTACGCGGCCTCTCACGACCTGCAGGAGCCGCTGCGGATGGTCACGAGCTACCTCCGGCTGCTCGAGCGCCGGTTCGGCGACGCCCTCGACGAGGACGGCGAGGAGTTCCTGGAGTTCGCGGTCGACGGCGCCGACCGGATGCGCGACATGATCGACGGACTGCTCGAGTACTCGCGGGTCGAAACGCAAGGCGACCCCTTCGAACCGGTCGACCTGGACGCCGTCCTCGACGACGTGCTCACCGACCTCCAGATCCAGATCGAAGAGAGCGACGCCGATATCGCGGCCGACGAACTGCCGCGCGTGGAAGGCGACGGTAACCAGCTCCGGCAGGTCCTGCAGAACCTGCTCGAGAACGCGCTCACCTACAGCGGCGACGCGCCGCCGCGAGTCCACGTCGCCGCCGACCGGCGGGGCCAGGAGTGGGTGATCTCGGTTCGCGACGAGGGCATCGGCATCGACCCCGACGACCAGAGCCAGATATTCGACGTCTTCGACCGCCTCCACGGCCGCGACGAGTACGAGGGGACGGGGATCGGGCTCGCGCTCTGTCAGCGCATCGTCGAGCGCCACGGCGGCGACATCTGGGTCGACTCGGAACCGGGCGAGGGGGCCACGTTCTCGTTCACGCTCCCCGCGGACCGCTCCTGAGCCGGCAACCGAGGACGGGCGTTCCGGTCATCACTGTCGGGAACGTTAGCTGGCTCTAATTACCCCTGAGACAGGTCACGCAGCGCTCACTGGCGCTTTACCATGGCCGCGTCGAAGGGGGCGTATGGTAGAACACACCCGGACACTCGGGTTCTGGGTCGCCTTCGCGCTCGGCTTGGGGACGATGATCGCCGCGGGCATCTTCTCGCTGTCCGGGCAGGCGGTGGCGTCTCCGTAGCGGGGAGAAACCGCTGACTACTCCGACTCCGCGACTCAGCCCTGACCCGCCTTTTAATCAGCTGGCAGGGATATAGAGAACATCGATGCGCGAACTTCGGGACCTGGAGGGATTACACCCGAGCGACCTCACGCAACGCCAGCGGCTGTTGGTCATCTACGCGGTCGGCGTCGTCTCGGTGATCCTCCTGTACGCGTTCGTCTACAACTGGGGGATGCGCGTACTGGAGGGTCGTCCGCAGTCCATCTTCCGCTCGTTCCAGACGACCGTCGAGACGATGACGACGACGGGGTACGGCGCGGACTCGCCGTGGGACAGGCCCGTGATGAACCTGCTCATGGTGTCGATGCAATTGACCGGCGTCATCATCGGGTTCGTCACGTTGCGAGTGCTCGTCATCCCGCTGTTCGAGCGGACGCCGCTGAACCTGGACGACCGGCTCACGACCAAGAACGACCACGTCGTCGTCGCCGAGTACCGGCGCGACACCGGCGTGTTGCTCGACGAACTCGAGGAGTTGGATGTCGACTACGTTCTCATCGAGTCCGACGAGGAGGAGGCGAAGCGCCTCTCCGACGATGGCTACCAGGCGATTAACGGCGATCCGGAGGATCGGGAGGACCTCGAGCGCGCCACCATCGGACGAGCGGAGACCCTGATCACGGACGCCGGCGACAGCACCGCGAGTGTCGTGCTGACGGCGCTCGAGGCCAACGAGAACCTCCGGGTGATCAGCTTCACGGCCTCGGGGCGGCGCAAGGCGGCGCTCAGGGAGGTCGGCGTCGACCGGAGCGTCGCCCCGCACGCGCTCATCGGGCGGCGGCTGGCGGGGAAGGCGACGACGCCCATCACGGTCGCCGATTCAGATGCCGAAAGAGGGGTCGGCATCCGCGAGGTTCTCGTCCGGCGGGACAGCCCATTACACGGCGTCACCATCCGGGAGTCTCCGATCGCGAAGCATCCGAACCTGACGCTCGTCGCCGGATGGTTCGACGGCGAGTTACGGATGCCGCCCTCTCCCGAGGACCGGCTCACGCCCAACGCAGTGCTGGTCGTCGCCGGCCCCGAGGGCGAGCTGGACGAGCTGTCCGGCGAATTGTCGAACGTGCGGTTGTCGAGGGCCGCGGTGCACTCGCGGATCGTCGTCGCCGGCTTCGGCGAGGGGGGTGCCGCGGCCCTCGACGCGCTACCGGAGACGGCTTCGGCGACGACCGTGGACCAGTCGGATGAGAACGGCCCCGACATCGTCGGCGACGTCACCGAACCGGACACGCTCTACGAGGCTGGTATCGACGAGGCGTCCGCACTGGTCGTCACCGTCGACGACGACGCGACCGCGCTGATGACCGTGGCGATGGCCCGCTCCCTCTCCGACGACCTGGAGATCCTCGCGCGAGTCACCGACGCGGAGAAGGCGTCGGCGGCGTTCCGGGCGGGCGCGGACTACGTCCTCTCTGTCCAGCGAGTGAGCGCCCGGCTGGTCGCCGGGGAGGTCCACGGCGAGCGGGTCATGGACCCCACCAACCAGATCCGGCTCGTCAGGGCCGACGCCGAGCCATTCGCCGGCGAGACGCTAGGGGACCTGCGGCGGGCCCCCGACCGGGGATGGACCGTGGTCGGCGTCTCGCGCGGTGGCACCGTCCACACCGACGAACGCGTCACCGTCGAGTCGGGCGACGAGATATTCGTCGCGGGGAGCGACGAGGCGATACAGGCGTTCGAGCGGAGCGTCGCCGACTCCTGACCGAGGCGAAGTTTCGAGCGGGCGGTCTCACGGCGCCTGCGGTTGATCGCTCACTGCTCTCTGTACCGCTCACTCCTGGCCTTGGCGTGGCCGAAGACGTCCGTCGCGTCCGGCGTCGCCTCCTCCGCCGAGTACACCGTCACCGAGCCGCCCGGATTGAAGCGGTGTCGCCGCGCGGAGTTACGGCTCTGTCGTCTCGTCCGGTCCCCCGGGATGGGGTGCTCCCGCGCTCGTGCGGTACGGTCGCGACGTGGGACACAGATCGCTTTCGGCAGTGAACTACCGGACGGCGAGCGCCGCCGCTCACGGGTCGACGCGTCCGAAAGAAGGGAGAAAGCCGCGTTAGCCGAACATCTGGCGCATCATCGGGTGCATCTCCATGAGCTGCTCCTCGGCGATCTCCTCGTACAGCTTGTACGTGATAGAGACCGTCAGCAGCAGCCCGGTACCGGAGACGCCGCCGATGGTGCCGAGCATGTTCGCCATGACCGCCAGCAGGCCGACGAGGGCGCCGCCGATGACGGTGACCTGCGGGATGTACCGCTCCATCACCTTCTCGATGACGCCGACGTTCTGTCGGAAGCCGGGGATCTGCATCCCGGAGTTCTGGATCTGCTTCGCCGTGGACTCCGGGCCCATGTCGGTCGTCTCGACCCAGAAGATGGCGAAGATCGCGCCGCCGACGATCATGAACGTCAGGTCGACGCCGATGCGGATGAGTACCTGCCACGTCTCCTGGGTGACCGTCCCCGACCACCACATCCAGTCTTCCGGCCGCTGGATCGGCGCCATGTAGTAGAACAGGCCGCCGACCGGCCGTCCGTCGGAGTAGGTGCCGAGCCACCCCGGAAGGCTCATCGTGGAGTTCAGGATCCGCCCGAGGAACTGCAGGTTCGCCTGCAGCGCGCGGACGAGGATCATCGGCAGGACGCTCGCGTAGATGAGCTTGACGGGGAAGCGACCCCGGGCGCCCTTCACGCGGGCGTGGCTGAGGGGGATCTCGACCCGGACGCTCTCGGCGTACACGACGATGCCGAAGATGAGCAGCGTCGTGATGAGCGCGAGGATCTGGCCGGGACCGAGCACCAGCGCGTACAGACCGGGGCCGGCGATCGGCCCGATGCCGATGTTGCCGACCGCGATGTTGTACCACTGCATGAGCAGCCCCTCCGAGCCGAGCAGCCCGCCGATCAGTCGCTGGCTCACGCCGGCGATGATGAACAGGCCGATACCGCTCCCGACGCCCCACTTCGAGATGATCTCGTCCATGAACAGGATGAGGATGCCGCCGACCACGATCTGACCGAAGATGACCCACTGGGTCCCCCCCGGTCCGAGCGTGCTCCCGCCGACGTTGATCGTGCCCGCGGGCAGGAAGTTGCCGGCGAACACCATCGGCGCGGCCGTCAGCACCGTCATCACGACGACGAGCAGCTTTTGGAGGCCCTGATAGAGGACCTGATCGCGCGGGTCGTTCGTGTCCAACCCGAGCAAGTTCGCGCCGCCGAGCAACTGCAGGACGATGCTCGCCGTGACGATCGGACCGATACCGACCTGCAGGACCGACCCCTGCGATCCGGCGAGGATCGAGCGGAACTGCTGGTAGATGTCGCCACCGCCGCCGGTGGCCAGGCCCCAGAGCTGCACGTTCGTCAGGAAAAAGTACAGCACCAGGACGCCGGCAGTCCAGCCGAGTTTACGCTTGAACGGCACGTGCCCTTCCGGTCGCTCGACCGAGGGCATACGCGTCAGGACCGGTTCGGCAGCCTCCTTCCATCCCATGTCTTACTCCTCGTCTTCGTCGCCTTGGGATACGTCTTCTGGTTCGGCTTCTTCCGCCCGGTCGCTGAGCACTGCCTCGCCGCCGGCCTCCTCGATGAGCGCGCGAGCGCTCGCGGAGAACGCGTCGGCGACGACGGTGAGCTGGTTCCGGACCTGTCCGTTGCCGAGCACCTTCACGGCGTCGGCCTCGTACCCGTCCTCCACGATCTCTCGCGCGTCGAGTTCGTAGCCGTCGCCGGTCTCTTCGGCGAGACCGTCGGCGGCGTAGACGACGGCGTCCTCGTCGAGCTTCTGGACGTCGATCTCCAGGATCTCCTCCTGGACCGACTGAGGGCGCTTGAAGCCGTGTTTGCCGAGCGGTTCGTAGTTGTGGAACTCGTGTTTGTCGCGTCCCGCGCGCCCGCGCCCGCCGCGGTGGCCGGCGCCGCGGCGGTTCTTGTGGCTACCGCCGCTGTGGGTGCGAGACCCGCGCTGACGTCGTTTCTTGCTGGTCATTGTTATCGCATCGCGGTGAGGAGATCGTCGATCTCCTCGGTCGTGTGTTTCCCGAGTTGGCCGCCTTCCTTCGTCGGGTGCTTGATACCCTCGTGGCCCTTCCGCGGGGCGTGCAGGCGCAGCGCCGGCGCGAGGCCCTCGTCGCGGAGCTTCGTCTCCTCGTCGATCAGGGCCGTCGCCAGCGACTCGATGTCGTCGTACTCGGTGTTCTCCGAGACCCACTCGTCGTCGACGTCGGCGTCGCCCTCGAGCGGCTCGGCGCGCTTGCGCAGGAGCGTCTCGACGACCTCCTGGCTCGGCTCGCCGTGGGCGACGTAGTCGTTGACCTTCGTGATCATCCCCTCGTACGCGGGGGTCTCGGGAACCAGCGCGCAGTGGTTCACCGAGTGGATGTTGAGCATCTCGAGCGTGTCCTGCGTGTCGCCGCTCATGTCGACTTCGCCGCGGAGTTGCACGATAGCCTTCATCATTCGATCACCTCTCGCTGTTCGAACGCGTGCTGGGGGACGCGCGCCTCCGCCGTGTTGCGGAGCGCGTTGAACGTCGCCTTCGCGAAGTTGACCGTGGTGCGAGTGTTCCCGGAGCTGCGCGTCCAGGCGTCCTCGATGCCGGCCAGCTCGAGCACGTTACGGACCGTCTCGCCGCCCGCGAGGCCGAGACCGCGTGGGGCGGGTCGGAGCTCGACCTCGACGCTGCCGGCCTTGCCCGTGGAGCGCAGCGCGACCGTGTGGGGTCGGCCGCAGCCGCACTCCCAGGACCCGCAGCCGCGGGAGACGTTGATGATGTTCAGCTTGGCGATGCCGATGGCCTTCTGAATGGCCGCGCCGACCTGGTCGTCGCGCCCCTCGGCGTAGCCGACGAAGCCGTCGCGGTTGCCGATGGCGACGACGCAGCGGAACTTCACGCGTCGCCCGGAGTCGGTCATCCGCTGGACCATGTTGATGTCCAGCACTTCGTCTTCGAGCCCCGGGAGGAGCTGGTCGGTGACCTCCGGCTCCTTCAGCGGGAGACCGGAGTTGAGGGCCTCTTCCATCGTCGTGATCTCGCCCTCCTGTACTTGCTTGCCGAGCCGGGTGACGGGCTCCCACCCGTCGTTGTAGTCGTTGCTGCTCATAGCTCTTGCAGGGTTTCGCGCACTTCGTCGAAGTGCTCGGGCAGTTCGGTGGCGTCGAAGTCCCCGCTGTAGAGGGGCTCGTCGAGCTGCTCCGCGTACTCGGCGATGTGCTCGCCGCGGTTGCGCGGCCACTCGGCCAGCACGTCCTCGTTGTGGGGGATGTCGAGGCCAGCGTCTATCGCACCTTCCTGGACGGCGAACACCTTGTTGCCGGGTGTCGCCGTGTTCAGACCGATGTCGAGGACCGCCTCCTCGAGACCGGCGTCGAGCGCGCGCTTGCCGGCGAGGAAGCCGGTCAGGTACGCGGCGGGGAGGTTGCCCGTGGGGGCTTCCCAGCCGTGATCCTCCAGGTCGCTGGAGTGCGCGCTCGCGATCGTTTCGTCACCGTCGGGGCCGGGGGACACCAGCTGCGCCGTAGTGTGCTTGTTGCTCTTGCGAGCGACAAGCCGGGGTTTCCCGGATTTCAGCAGGCGCAACCTCTGATGGTAATCGGTCCGGACCTCGCGGCGGCGCCGCATCGGCACCTTGTATCGTGGTCCTGTCGCCATTATTGCTCACCGTAGTGTTCGTCGATGTAGTTCAACAGGCGCTGAACGTCGCGGAACTCGCCGCCGCGGGACTTGTTGTAGAGGTCCCGGTACTGCGAGGACGTGATCTCGCCCTCGGCGCGGAGTTCCTTCAGCTTGGCGCGCTGTGCTCGAATCCGTTCCTGCCAGTCGTCCTTGGGGTCCTGCCGGGCGCCGGCTTTCCCCTTGCGGGAGCCGGGTCCGGTCTGGTGGCCGTACGAGCGCTTCTGCTGGCGCTCGCGGGCGCGACCCCGGGAGTTGCCCTGCGCTTCCTTCGCCTGAATCGTGCCGTCGTCGACGAGCTCGCGGATGTCCTCGCGGGTGATCGCCTCCGCGATGTCGCCCTGGGCCTCGGGGTCGAACCAGACGCGGTTCTTCCCGACGTCCAGTACGTCGGCCGCGAGTCGCTTCTGTGCGGACAGGTCACTCATCGTCGGTCACCTCGACTTCCACGTACGTCGGGTTGAGCACGCGGATGTCCTGGTCTTCCGCCTGTTCCTCGATGCGCTCGCGCTTGCGAGCGCCGACCTTCGAGGCGATGCGGACCGCCTCGCGGTCGCCGTCGACGCCCTCGAGGTCGTCGACGTTGTGGACGCGGACCTCCTCGAAGCCGCTCGGGTGCTTGCCGCGCACCTCGATCGGCGTCCGGAAGCCGGCCTCCACGGTGTCGCCCTTGCCCTTGACGCCCTTGCGCTGCTTCGACAGCTGTCCGCGGGGGCGCCGCCAAGAGGTCGACACGCGCTTTTTCTTGTGGTGGTCCTGCCGATTGAACTTCGGCTTGCCGACGCGCCGGCGCTCGTCGAGGAGGCGCTCCTCCTTCTCGGAGAGCTCGGGCGTCTTCTCGGAGAGGCCGCGCGGGCGGAGCTCCGTCTCCACGTCCTCCGCCTCGGCGTCCTCTTCCACGGTCTCGTCTTCGATCTCCGCTTCGGTCTCCTCGGCGACCTCGAGGTCGCCGACGTCGGCCTTGATACGGGCCGCCAGCGCGTTGCCGACGCCGTCGGCCTGGGCGAGTTCGTCCTGGCTCGCGCCCTTGACGTCCTCGACCGATTCGAAACCGGCCTCGCGGAGCGCGTCGGCCTTGCTCGCGCCGACGCCGCTGATGTCTTCGAGTTCTTCTAGTTCGTCGTCTGCCATCTATCAGGCACCTCCTGTCGGCTTCTCGGTGATGTACACGCCGTCCTGGAAGACGCGGGTGTCCTTGTCCGTGACGCGCGTGGTCTGTTCGATGTCCGCGGCGGTCTGGCCGACGGCCTCCTTGTCGGGGCCACGAAGCACGAGCTCCTCGTCGTCGACCTCGACCTCGGTGTCGCCGTGGATCGGCGTGCGCCGAGGGGCCTTCTCGCCGAGGAAGTTCTCGATGACGACCTCGTTGCCCTCGACGCTCACCTGCATCGGGAAGTGGGAGTAGAAGACTTCCATCTTGTACTCCCAGCCCTCGGCGACGCCGTGGAACATGTTCTCGACGTGGCTCTCGAAGGTGCCGAGCGTCGACATGGTCTTCGCGTCCTCCTCCTCGCTCTCGACGACGACGACGCCGTCGTCGACCGAGACCGACACGTCAGGGTACCAGAGGCGTCGCGTGACGCTCCCCTCGGGCCCCTCGACGGTCAGGTCGAGGTGGTCGACCTCGGCGCTTACCTCGTCCGGGATCTGTAGTTCTGTTCGCGGCATTGTTAGTACACGTATGCGATGACCTGGCCACCGATGCCCTGTTCGCGGGCCTCGTAGTGGCTCATGACGCCGTGGCTGGTCGTGACGATGAGCGCCCCGTAGTCGCGGGCGGGGAGGAATCGCTTCTCCCACTTCTCGAACTCACCGGCGCCCGCGGAGTATCGGGGCTTGACCGGTCCACAGTCGTTGATCGCTCCTTTCAGTTCGACCTCGAACTTCCCGGCTTTTCCGTCGTCGACGAACTCGAAGCCGTCGATGTACCCTCGGTCGTACAGGACTTCGAGTACGCTGCCGATCTCGTTCGAGGCGGGCTCTACCGTGTAGTCCAGGTGTCCGACGCTCTCGGCGTTGTTAAGCCCCGCGAGCGCGTTGCTGAATGGGTCGTTACCTGTCATTGTTATCGGTACTTCTTGAAGCCCATGCTCCGGGCGACCTCTCGGAAGCACTGTCGACACAGCCAGATGTCGTACTTCCCGACGAGGCCCTGCTTGCGCCCGCAGCGCTGGCACTGCTCCATCTGCTCGGTGCGCTTGCTGGCCTGCTCGCCCGTGGCTTCGGCTCCGTTCTCGCTTTCACTCATTGTTTACCTCTACGTTGTACTCCGACTCGACGAACGCGACGGCGTCGTCGGCGTCGAGACGGTGACTCGACGGGATGGACCGGGTGGCCTTGTCCCGCTTGGAGACGCGGTAGCCCGGACGCACCAGGTTGACGGTGACGTCCAGCCCGTAGATCCCGACGTTCGGGTCGTACTCCTGGCCCGGGAACTCCGTGTGTTCCTCGACGCCGAAGCTGAAGTTGCCCGTGTCGTCGAACTGCGACGCCGACACGTCGGCGAGCGGGAGCGCGGTCGACAGGAACTCGTCGGCCTCGTCGCCGCGGAGGGTGACCTTCGCGCCGATCGGGTCGCCCTGGCGGATGCCGAAGTCCGGGTTGGTCGCCTTCGCCTGCGTGCGAACGCTCTCCTGGCCCGCGACGTCCTCCAGGATCTCCTCGGCCTGGGCGAGTTCGCGACCGCCCTCGCCGACGCCCATGTGGACGACGACCTTCTCGATGGTCGGGCGACGCATCTCGTGGAACTCGGCGTCGTCTGCCTCGCTCATTCGTCGTCACCTCCGGTGAAGTTCTCGTCGATGACCACGACGTACTCCTCGATCGTCTCGAAGGAACCGTCGTCGGTGTCGACGACGACGTTGTTCGACCCGCTGCCGGGCGTGACCTGGATCTCCTCGATCTCGCCGATCTCGCCGGCGTGCTGGCCGCGAACGGCCGTGACGAGCGCGCCCTCCTCGTACGGGAAGTGGGCGACGACCTCGCCGCCCTCGTTGGCGACGACGACCGAGTCGCCGCCGCTGTAGTCGCTCCCGTCCTCGACGGTCAGGTTCTGACCGCTGTGGAGGTTCAGCTGCGTCTCGCCGCCGGGGATCTGGCGCTTGTCCTCGATCTTGCCCAGCTTGCTGTTCGCGGCGTCCTCGTCGATGGGGGTCAGCGAGAGCCGACCGCCCTCGTCGGGGAAGACGCGGTAGTACTCCTCGCGCTCGGTGAACGCCAGGATGTCGAACATCCCGATCGGGATGCTCTCGTCGGAGACGGCGTCGCCGTTGACCAGGACCGCGTCCTGGTTGAGGGCGTAGCGCGCTTCCTTCTTCGAGTCGACGTAGCCGAGCACGTCCCGCAGGAGGATGACGAGCGGCACGCCGTCCTCGCCGTGGGGACCCGCGCCGGCCGCCGTCGTGAACGTGTCCGTCTTCCGCTCGACGGGCCAGGACTTGGGTACTGAGAGTCGTTTCTGGTGTTTCGTCATTCGTCATCACCTTCCAGACGTGCCTCGCGGCGGTCGTCTTCGAGGTTGAGGTCCGTCACGCGGAGGTTGCTCGCGTCGAGCGGCCGCGGCACTTCCTCGCCGTCGGCGGTCTCGGTCGTGACGTCCTCGACGTGAACGACGGCGTCCTTGAGGTCGACGTTGACGACGTCGCCTTCCTCGCCGGCGAAGTCGCCGCGCATGACCTCGACGACGTCGCCCTCGTTGACGCGAACGCGACGGGTGTCGTACTCGTCGCGGAGGTCCGGCGACAGCGTCGCGCGGACCTGCTTGTGCCGCTCGTGGAGCGGTGCTTCCGCGGTCTGGTTTCGCTGTTTGCGTGGTTGTCGTGTCATACTATCATCGTCGCGGTGCTCGCGATGCTTCCGAACCGCTCTGCGACTTCCCGAGCGACGGGACCCTTGATCTCGGTCCCGCGGGGTTCCTCGTTCTCGTCGATGATGACGGCCGCGTTGTCCTCGAACTTCACGCGCGTGCCGTCGGGGCGACGGATGGTCTGTCGCTGGCGGACGATCACGGCCTCCAGCACCTGGCGACGCATCTCGGGCGTCCCCTTGGTGACGGAGATCGTGACCTTGTCGCCGACGCCGGCTTTCGGGTGACGGTTCTTCGTCCCCGAGTAGCCCGCGACGGACGTGATCTTCACCTGCCGCGCGCCGGTGTTGTCGGCGCACGTCAGGAGCGAGCCCTTCTCCAGGCCCTGGGTCACGTCAGCCTTCAGCGCTTCCATCAGTCGTCACCTCCCTGTTCGGAGGCGGCGCCGGCGGCCGCGACTTCGCTGTCTATCTGTTCGACGACGACGTGGCTCTTCGTCTTCGAGAGCGGTCGTGTCTCTGCGATACGGACCGTGTCGCCGACTTCCAGCCCCATGCACTCGGGTGCGTGGGCGGGAACGCGCGACCGTCGCTTCATGTAACGGTCGTACTTCGGCACTGTGACGTCGTACTCTCGCTCGACGATCACGGTCTTGTCCATGTCGGTGGAGGCCACCTCTCCTTCGAGAACCTGCCCGCGCACGGAAAGGGTTCCGTGGAACGGACAGTTCTCGTCGGAGCAGGATTCCTCCGGTTCCGGTACGTTCAGTCCTAACGCCATATTGAATCTCCAGTGTCTTCTGTTCGCAGGGCGGGTCGTGAGAGCAGTCGTGCTCCATCCACCGTAACGTGGGCCACGTCGTCGCCGGGGTGCCCGCTGGCACCATCGGGATGCCCGCTGGCACCCTCCGGTTCCGACGCAGTCCCCGCGGTCCTTGCGGACGCGGCGGCTTCATCTGTGAGCACGAACTCGAACGTCGAGCCCCGTTTCGGCACCTGCCGCACCCGAGACTCCCCGTCCACGCGGTCTTCCACGTGGAACGTCTGCATCGTCTCGACGACGATGCGCCCCGCTATCCCGACGAGGTCGGGGTTCGGGGCGTCCACGACCTCCACGCGGAGGCCGTTGAGTTCGTGACGCGGGAGCGTCTCGGGTGTCAGTGCCATTATTCCTCGTCTTCGTTCAGGTCGCCTTCCTCGCGCTGGATCGTCTTGATCCGCGCGATCGTCTTTCGGAGTTCGCTGATGCGGCCGGGGTCTTCCGGCGCGCCGCCCGCCGCCTGCACGGCCTTCGCGTTGAGCAGCTCGGTCTTGAGCTCCTCGAGTTCGGACTCGCGCTCGGCGGGGGTCATGTCGCGGATCTCCTCGGCGTAGAGGATCGCCATCAGGCGTCACCTCCCTCGTCTTCGTCGCCGTCGTCGGCCTCGTCTTCGCCTTCCATCTCGTCCATCAGCTCGTCCGCTTCCTGCTCGACTTCCTCGTCGAGCTCTTCGAGCTCCTCGGCGATGTCTTCGTCCTCGCCGCCGGGGACCTCGACGTCTTCCTCCTCGAAGTCGGCGGCCGCCTCCTCGACGACCTCCTCTTCGACGACGTCCTCGCCGGGCTCGGCGACGTCCTCGTCCGCGTCGGCCGCGGGTTCGGCGGCGTCCGCCTCGACGTCGCCCTCATCGGGCTCGTCGAGGAGCGCCTCGACGCCCTCGTCGGCGTCGACGTCCTCGGGGACGAGGTCCTCGATGTCGGCGTCCTCCTCGATGCGGAAGTCGTCGGGGAGCTGGGCCTCCGGCGGGATGATCTTGACGTCCACGCCGATGGTTCCGAGCTTCATGACGGCGACGCCCTGGCCGTGGTCGACGATCTCCTCGGCGGGCTCGCCGTTGTGCTTGATGTAGCCGTCGTTGAACTTCTCGACGCGCGAGCGGGCGCCGGTGACCTTCCCCGAGAGGACGATCTCGGCGCCCAGCGCGCCGGCGTCCATGATGCGTTCGAGGGTGGTGTGACCGGCCTTCCGGAAGTACCAGCCGCGTTCGAGGGCGTTCGCCAGACGGTCGGCGACGATCCGGGCGTTCAGGTCGGGCTCGTCGACCTCCTGAACGTCGATCTGGGGGTCGTCGAGGTCGAACCGCTCCTCGAGCGCCGTCGTGATCTTCCGGATGTTCTCGCCGCCCTTACCGATGACCATCCCGGGCTTCTCGGCCTTGAGGACGATCTGGGTTCCCATCGGCGTCTTCGCGACGTCCATCCCGCCGTAGCCGGCGCGACCGAGCTCGTCTTCGAAGAACTCGTCGATCTGGGAACGCTGCAGGCCGTCTTCGATGAACTGGTGTTCGTCAGCCATTATTCCTCGTCCTCCTCTTTCAGGATCAGTTCGACGTCTACTTCCGGCGTGTTCCACGCCGAGGCGCGACCCATCGCCCGGGGCTTGCGGCCCTGGGACTCGCCGACCTTGTGGGCGGCGACGTGGTCGATGACCATCGACTCGCCGTCGAAGCCCTGGCTGTCGGCGTTGTTGACGGCGTTGGTGAGCAGGTCGATGAAGGCCTCGCTGGCCTTCTCGGGGTAGCGACCCGCGTCCCAGCCGTCGATGTCCGATCGGTGGCCGACACCGGAGTTGTGGGACTTGAACGGGACCGAGCGGTCGCCGTCGACGACCGCCTGGAGGTACTCCTCGGCCTCCGCGGCGGTCTTGCCCTTGATCTCTCGGGCGATCGCCTTGCTGTGCTTGTGGCTCATGTGACGCTCCCGGAGCATGGCTTTCGCCGTCTCGTCCGGGTCCGCGTCGACGCTGTAGTTGATTCCCATGGTTGTATCACTTCAGCGGCACGAACTTCGAGGAGCGCGTCGCGCCGATACCGGCCTGTCCGTGCTCGACGGAGGTCCGCGTGAGCTGGAACTCGCCGAGGTAGTGGCCGATCATCTCGGGCTCGACCTGCACGCGCTCGAAGCCCTGACCGTTGTGGACGGCGAAGGTCAGGCCGACGAACTCCGGCAGCACCGGCATGTCGCGCAGGTGCGTGCGGATGGGGTCGTTGGCCGTCTCCTCCTCGCCCTTGTCGCGGGCCTCCTCTCGGAGCTTCTCCTGCTGGACGGAGAGGCCGCGTTCGATGGTTCGCCGCTGTCGAGCGGGCAGCAGTTCCGCGACGTCCTCCAGGCTCATGTCCTGCAGCTCGTCTAGCGTGTGACCGCGGTAGGTGAACTCACCTTCACGGCCGGTTCGGTACTCGGAGTCGCTCATTAGTTGTCACCTCCGCGCCCCGTGCGTCGGGACGCGATGTCGCCCACCTTGCGGCCCGGCGGGGCGTTGCGGGAGATGCTCTTCGGTTTGCCCGGGTGCTGTCGACCGCCGCCACCGAAGGGGTGGTCGACGGCGTTCATGGCCACGCCGCGAACGTTCGGCCACTTCGTGCCGCGGGCCTTCATCTTGTGGTACTTGTTCCCGGCCTTGACGTGGGGCTTCTCGGTGCGGCCGCCCCCGGCCACGACGCCGATGGTCGCCCGGCACTCGGGGTCGAGGCGCTTGACCTCGCCGCTCGGCAGCTGCACGACCGCCGCGTCGACGTCGTGCGTGATGAGGTCCGCGCTCGTCCCGCTGGCGCGGGCGAACTTGCCGCCGTCACCGGGCTGGCGCTCGACGTTGCTCACGGGGACCCCTTCGGGGATCTCCGCGAGCGGGAGCGTGTTGCCCGGCTTGATCTCGGCCGAGACGCCGACCTGGATCTCCTCGCCGACGCCGACGCCCTCGGGCACGAGGATGAGGCGGCGGTCGCCGTCCTCGAACTCGACCGCGGCGACGGGGGCGCTCCGGGCGGGGTCGTGCTCGATGTCGACGACCGTCCCGGCGACCACGTCTTCGTCTTCGGCTTTCTTGTGCGTCAGGTCCGCCTTGTAGCGGTGCGAGGGGGCCCGGAACGTCGGGCCGCCGCGACCGCGTCGCTGTCCTTGAATTCTGCGTCCCATGGTTAGAACACCCCGATGCGCGAAGCGACTTCCTGGGCGTCGTCCTCCTCGGCGAGGCGGACGGTCGCTTTCTTCGTGCCCTTCATGGTGACCTGCGTGTTGACCTTCTCGACCTCGATGTCGAACTGGTCCTGAATGGCCTCCTTGATCTCCGGCTTGGCGGCGTCGAGGTCGACGATGAACTGGAGCTTGTTGTCGAAGTCCATCTGGTTCATCGCCTTCTCGGTGACGAGCGGGTGAACGATGACGTCTCGGCTCATCGCTCGGCCACCTCCTCGATAGCGCTCTCGGTGAAGACCGTCAGCCGACCGGCCTCGGCGCCGGGGGCGAGGTCCTCCGCGTTGACCTCGGCCGCCGTCGCGACGTCCGCGCCGGCGAGGTTGCGCGCGGCCTTCGACGGGCCGGCCTCGCTCGACGTGACGAAGAGGATCGACTTCGGCTGCTGGTACTTCCGGCCGCGGGTCTTGCCCTGGCCGGCGCGGACGGAGCGGCCCTCGTCGGCCCGCACGACGTCCTCGTGGACGCCGAGCGATTCGAGGGTGTCGACGACCGCCTGGGTCTTGACCAGGTCCTCGAAGGCGTCGCCCACGACGAGCGGCAGGTCGAGGTCCTCGTCGAACTCGTGGCCGCGCTCGGCGACGAGTTCGGGGTCCGCCGTCGCCGCGAGGGCGCTGCGGACGGCCTGCTTCCGTTCCTTGTCGTTGATGTTCAGCGAGCGGTCCTTCTCGGACTTCGGCGGGTGCGCCGGGCGGCCGCTGACGGCCTGGGGCACGCGTCGCGCCTGCCCGTTCTCGCGCGGCACGTGGGCCATACCGCGGCCGCTACCGAACGATTCCGCGGGCGTTCGCATGCCGGCGTACTCATCGGCGCCGTAGTCCTGTTTCCGGTTTGCCTGGGCGGCGAGCACGGCGCGCTTGATGAGGTCCGGTCGGTAGGCCGACTCGAAGACCTCGGGGAGGTCGAGCGTGCCGTCGTCCTCGCCGTCCAGGTCGCGAATGGTTGCTTGCATTGTTTATCCCTGGTTCGATGCGGTGGAGACGTAGCGCACCTCGGGGTCGAGGCGCGGCTGGTCGTTCGGTCGGACGGCCGGTCGGAAACGCACGAGGCGCTGTTCCGGGCCGGGGACCGATCCCTTCACGAGCGCGTACGGGCCGTCGACCTCGCCGTAGTTGACGAAGCCGCCGTCGACGGACGCGTCGTCGCCCTCGCCGATGTCGACGAGGCGCTTGTTCAGTTCCGTGCGCTGGTGGTAACCGGTCTGCCCCTGCTGGGGGACCGTCGAGCGCACGCGGGAGGGGTTCCACGGACCGAGGTTCCCGATCCGGCGCCGCCATCCCTGCCGGGCGTGCTTGCCCTTCCGCTTCTGGACGCCCCAGCGCTTAACCGGGCCCTGGGTGCCCTTGCCCTTCGTGACGCCGCTGACGTCGGCGTACTCGCCGGCGCGGAACACGTCGTTCATCTCGTGTTCGCCGCCGTCGGCGACGAGATCGAGCGCGAAGTCGACGCGGTCCTGTACGGACCCGCCGCCGACTCGCGTCTCCATCACGTCGGGCTTCTTCTTCGGGACGCTCGGCACGCCGTCCGGCACGGTGTGCGTGATGACCCGGACGTCGGCGACGTCGCCGGCGTCGAGCGCCTCGCGGAGCTCGTCCTCGGCGGCGTCGGCGTCGTGCTCCTCGGGGACGTCGAGGACGCGGTCGAGTTCACCGTGGAACTCGTCGGTCCAGACCTCCGTGAGGGGCTTCTTTCCGTAAGCTGTATCTTCGTACGCTCGCAGGGCGACGGCGCGCATGGGCGGCGTCTCCACGATGGTGACGGGGACGGTCTCCTCCATCCCTTCGCGGGGGGAGTCTGACTCGTCGTTGATCATCACCACGTGGGTCATGCCTGCCTTGTAGCCGGCGAAACCCTGAAGCGCAGGCTGTCCGTCGTCGTCCGGCCACGAATTGAAGCGCGGAACTTCACTCTCCGCGCGCTTCCGCGGACCGAACCCCAGCGAGCCTTTGCGTGGTCTGCTTGGTTGTGGCATTGTTGTCTCACTCTGTGAGTGTGAGGCAGCCGAGGGCGGCGAACATGGCTTCTTCCGTTCGCACGACCTCGCTGCCCTGATTCGGAATCGCGTTGAGCCAGAGGTCGAACCGGCCGGGTGCGCCTGGTTCGACTGCGGGCGAGGCGTCCGCCTCGTCCGCCGGTTCGGTCTCAACGGCTCCCTCGTCGGGAGTCCGGGAGGCCCTGACGTCCTCGACGGTCAGGCCCTCGATCATCTCCGGCAGCCCTCTCTCGGGCGAACCGAAGGCGACGGTCATTCCGTCGCCCTCGATCCGTCCGGCCAGCCGTCCGAGCCTCGACACGGTGAGCGGTTCACCGTGGCGCGACGTTGCGATTCGGATGCCAGCGTCCTCACGGCCGAGCGCTGCCGACAGGTCCGCGCGGTCGACCGTCAGCCCCGGGAGGGGGCGATCGACGATCTTCGCACGGACCGGCTCTCGCGAAGAGATCCTGATGGTCACGCGCTCCCCCTCGTCGACCTCCATTTTCGGAGGGACGACGAGGGAGATCGGGTGTTGCAAGCCGCAATTGACCCGAACGCGCCCTTCAGGTCCGACCTCGGTCACGATTCCCTGTCTTAACGACCCCGAACCGTTCGATTCGGAGCCGGTCTGTGACGCGGCGCGGAGCGGCGGCAGCACGCCCGCGTACTCCAGTTCGTCCCGCTTGCCCCACGCCTCCTTTCGGAGGTACGGCGGCGTTGCGGCGTACCGCAGTACGGTTTCGACGAACCCGCCGCCCCACCTGCGCTCGCCTTCCCGGTCGCGGAAGACGGTCAGGCGGTCCGCCCGGAACACCGTCGCCGCGCGGGCGACGTAGCCGACCTTGCGAGTTGCCTCGCGTTTGTCTTCGGCTTCCCGGACGAGGGACGACGGCACGAGTACGCTGACAGTCATGCCGTGACGCTTCGACGCCTCGCCACTAGACTGTGCCGATGTTATCCGTCGGGGTCTTAAAAGAATAGCGGATCAGTCCCGTGCCTGAGTAGTCTTCACACGCGTCTCAGCGGGGAATCACGACGGTTTTCGTATGCGTTCGGATACCGTGGCCCGCCCTCACGAAGATGTCCTACTTCGGAAGCCTTATACGACATCCAGCGGTTAGATGTGATTGCAACGGGCGCTGGTAGTGTAGTGGTATCACGTGACCTTGCCATGGTCACAACCGGGGTTCAAATCCCCGCCAGCGCATTTCTGCTCCGAACAATTCTAGCGAGCACCGCGTAGCGTGTGCTCGCTTCCCGTGAGCAGCAAAATCGCCCGTTGATTTGAGCAGGAACGTTGATTTGAGCAGGAAAGTCGCAACGCCGAGCGCAGCGAGGCGACCGACTTTTCGCGTTCAAATCCCCGCCAGCGCATTTCTGCCGAACGCTACTCAGCCAGCGACCGCTGTGCGCGTTGCCCGTCTCCGGACGACCGCGCGCAGAAACTATATCACCCGATTCCGCGTACCGCCGCTGGTCAGATGACCGACCCCGACGACGCCCGCGGCGAGACTGCGCGAGGGTACGACGCGCTGGCCGAGCGCGACGGCGACGGGTGGGAGAGCCCGTGGCACGACAACCCGCTCCAGCGCCACTACTCGTGGCCGGCCACGAAGGCGATGCTCCCCGAACTGGCCGACCGGCGGGTGCTTGACGCGGGGTGCGGCGTCGGCGACCACGTCGAGTGGCTCCTGGACCGGGGCGCGACAGTCGTCGGCGTCGACGCCAGCGAGGCCGCCGTCGACCGGGCTCGCAGCCGGTTCGACGACGCGGCCGCGGCGGCGTTCCGACGGGCCGACCTGACGGAACCGCTCGCCTTCGACGGCGGCGCCTTCGACGTCGTCCTCAGTCACCTCGTGCTCGACCACGTCGCGGAGTTGCGTCCCGTGTTCGAGGAGTTCCGGCGAGTGCTGTCTGACGGCGGCGCGCTCGTGTTCGCGGTCGTCCACCCGATGCAGTACTACGAGGAGTACGATGCGGTCGAGACCTACTACGACGCCGCTGCGGTGGAGGTCGGGTGGGACGACGCAACGGTCACGTCGCACCACCGGCCGGTCGGCGAGATCCTGAACGCGCTCGTCGGCGCCGGCTTCCGCCTCGACGAGGTGGCCGAACCGCGCCCGCGCGAGGAGTACCTCGATCACGCGCCCGAGCGGTGGTCGCCCGCGGAGCGACCCCAGATCCTCTGCGTCAGGGCGCGGGCCGACTAACCCTGTTGCGATCGGAGCGGCGGTCGACCTCGAACACCGGATCATTCTCACCTACTGCCGATATTTTAATAACCATACATCGCGAAATATCCGGCGTGCGTCGCTACTGGCTCGCGGTCTTCGGCGCGGCAATCCTCGTGTCACAGGTCGCCCTGTTCTCGCTCGTCGGGGTCCCCCAGCACGTCGGCTGGACCGTCGCCGCCCTCCTCTGTTTCGGCCTCGCCGGCGCGGCGTTCGTCGTCGCCGGCGTCCGCGAGTACCTCCCCCTGGCCTCCGCGGCGGCCCCGTGGTACCGGTTCGCCGGCGTCGGCGACCTGCTGCTCGCGCTCGGCATGTTCCTCAACGGCGTCTCGATGGTGCGAGGCGACGAATCGACGGTGTTCGTCGGCCTCATCGCTGCCGCGGGGGGCCTCGTGCTCGCCGCCATCGGCGTCGACTACCTCCGGGGCGGGGTGCACCTCGACACCTCCGTCGTCCAGTGATCCTCGGTCGAGTTGGCTACATTTATATATCCCCGTCTCGTGATTTCGAGTGAAGGGCGCTGGTAGTGTAGTGGTATCACGTGACCTTGCCATGGTCACAACCGGGGTTCAAATCCCCGCCAGCGCATTTCTGCCGAACGCTACTCAGCCAGCGACCGCTGTGCGTGTCGCTCGTCAGTCGTGGGCAGCACAATCGTCCGGAGGTTTGAACTATGCGAACGCGAGCGCCAGTGAGCGTTCGCCATCGAGTTCAAATCCCCGCCAGCGCATTCCTGTTGAACGCCAGCAGCAGGGAGAGCCGGACCGAGATCCCGCGGCCGGTCAGAATACCCGCTGGATGAACCCCAGCGCCCGGTCGCGCAGTTTGTCCGGTACCAGTTTCAGCAGCGGAACGGGCTTGGCCGGCGGACCGACGAGGTACCGCGCGTCGGGCTCCGCGGCCGACGCCGCGCGCAGGATGACCTCGGCTACGTCCTCGGGCTGGACGTACCCCGGCATCTTGTCGATCGCCTTCCGGCTGTCGTACATGTTGTAGAACCACTCGTACGCGCCCGTGCGCTCAAGCTCCCCTTTCTGCGCCAGCGCGACGTTTCCGAAGTTCGTCTCGACGGGGCCGGGTTCGACCAGCACCACGTCGACGCCCGTATTCGCCAGTTCGCCGCGGAGCGTGTCCGAGAGGGCTTCGAGCGCGAACTTCGACCCGCAGTACGCGCCCTGTCCGAGCATCGTCGTCCGCCCGTAGATGCTGGAGAGGTTGATTATCGTCCCGTCGCCGCGCTCGCGCATCGACGGGAGGACGGCCCGCGTGACGCGGTGAGGGCCGAACGTGTTCACCTGGAACTGCTCGATCAGCTGGTCGGTCGGCAGCTCCTCGACGGGGCCGATCTGACCGTAGCCGGCGTTGTTGACGAGGACGTCGACGTGGCCCGCCTGCTCCAGAACGTCGTCGACGGCGGTCTCGACGGACCGGTCGTCCGTGACGTCCAGCGCGGCGATCTCGATCCCCTCGTCGGCCAGTTCCGTCATGTTCGCGGGGTCCGGCGCGGTCGCGTAGACGTCCCAGCCGTTCGCGTCGAACGCGCGGGCGGTCGCGCGGCCGATGCCGGAGGAACACCCGGTGATGAGTACGGTCGGCATGGGCGACGTTCCACGGCGGGACGGTTAACGGCGGGGCCTGCTCGACTGCCGACCGCCGCGGCGTGGCCCCGCGCGCCGCGACGGCAACGGATTTGCCGCTCGCGCCCGACCGTCCGCCCATGACGACTGTCGCGCTGCTGTCGGTCGCACCGGTCATCGAGGACAGCATGGCGAGCGAGGTGGCGAAGGCCGTCGAGGCGCTGGAGGGGTTCGACGTGTCCTACGAGACGAACCCGATGGGCACGGTCATCGAGGCGGAGGAGGCGAGCGAGGTGTTCGCCGCCGCCCAGGCCGCCCATGAGGCGGTCGACGGCGACCGCGTCAGCACGTTCCTCAAGATCGACGACAAGCGGTCGAAGGAGCGCTCCGCCGCCGAGAAGGTCGAGGCCGTCGAGGACGAACTTGGCCGTGAGGCCCGCGGCGACGGGACCTGATCACTCCTCCGAGCGCCGCTCGGCCTCTATCTCGTCGAACAGCGCCGCGACGCGTTCCCGTATCTCCGCGAGTTGCTCGTCCGTCCCGCCCGCGCCGAGGTCCCACACCCGGCTCTCGCCGGTCCAGCCGTCCGGCGCGAACTGGTCGACGGAACACCCCATCGTCACGACGTAGTCGGCGTCGGCGATATCGTCCGGGGCGATCCGTCGCGGGGCCCGGTCGCCGATGTCGATCCCTTCCTCCCTGAGCGCGTCGACGACCTCGTCGTGGACGCTGTCGGCGGGGTCGACGCCGCCGGAGATGACCGCCGCGTTCAGTCCGCGGCGGTCCCGCTCGCGCTCGGCCAGCGCGGCCGCCATCTGACTCCGCCCCGCGTTGCCGACACAGACGAACGCTAGCTTCATACCTAGGCTTACCGCCTCCAGCGACAAGAATCCGGGCCTGCGGTCCCGTTCGCGTCCGTTACGCTAGCGCGCCGCTCAGGCGCTCCGTCCCGAGACCGATGAACGCCCCGAGAAGCATCGAGAGGACGGCGGCGAGGGCCTCGCCGGGGAGCCCGCCGACGCCGCCGACGGACGCGCCGGCGGCGCTGACGCTGAACATCGTCGCGTACCCGAAGAAGCCGCCCGGCGTGAACGAGAGCACCGACACGTACTCGTGCAGGCTGGCGAGGAACATGAACGCGCCGACAGCGAGGCTCAGCGCGAGGGGTCCGCCGCCGACCGCGGCCACTATCGCGAGCGTCGCGACGGCGTAGAGGATCCCCGCGAGATTGCTCGCGTACCCGCGGACGAGGCCGTCGACGCCGCCGCCGGCCGCGTAGAACGTCGCCGACGCGATGAAGGACGGCCACAGCGGGATCTCCAGGCCGGCAACGAAGACGTACGTCCAGGGGACGGAGGCGAGACCGAAGACGACCGCGAGACTGCGCGTCTCGTCCCAGTCGCCGATCCGGTCAGCCAGTCCCCCGTCGTACTCGTCCATCGAGTGGCGCTTGGTGTGTGTGCGGCATAAACCCGCGGCGTTCGTCGGCTCTCTCGGAACGGTAACAGTAAGCCCTTGTTGCGCGCGGTCGTTCTCGGGGACATGGAGAGTCTCAACCGGATGGCCATCGAGCTCGTCGACGAGGCCATCGACTTCGCCGAGGAGCTCGGCATCGGGGCGTACGAACTGGACAACGAGGCGACGGTGCTCGACTTCGGCATCGACGTCTCCGGCGGCATCGAGGCCGGGCTGCTGCTCGGCGAGATCCAGACCGCGGGGCTGGCGACGGTCCAGACGCGGATGGACGAGCTGGCCGGCGCGCCGCTCCCCCACGTCGAACTGTCGACCGACCATCCGGGTCTCGCCCTGCTCGGCTCCCAGAAGGCCGGCTGGGAGGTCAGCGTCGACGACTTCGAGGGACTGGGGAGCGGCCCCGCCCGCGCGCTGGTCGCCGAGGAGGACGAGTACCGCCGGATCGGCTACCACGACGCCTTCGAGTTCGCGGTGCTGGCCGTCGAGACCGACGAGTACCCCGACGAGGCCGTCGTCGAGCACGTCGCCGACCTCGCCGAGGTCGAGCCGAACGGCGTCTTCCTCGCGGCCTTCCCCACGGCCAGCGTCGTCGGGAGCGTCACGATGGCCGCCCGCGCCGCCGAACTCGCCGTCTTCCGCCTCTCGGAACTGGGCTACGACCCGATGGACGTCGTCACCGCCAGCGGGAGCGCGCCGCTGCCGCCGGTCGCCGACGGCGAGGAGGCCGCCATCGGCCGGACGAACGACGCGCTGGCCTACGGCGGGCAGGTCCACCTCGTCGTCGAGGAGGAGTTCGACCGCTTCGACGAGGTCCCTTCGACCGCGACCGACGAGTACGGCACGCCGTTCGCCGAGATCTTCGAGGACCACGACTGGGAGTTCTACGACGTCCCCGAGACGGTGTTCGCGCCGGCGCAGGTGACCATCGATGTCGTCGGCGGCGACACGCACGTCCTCGGCGAGCGAAACGAGGAACTGCTGGCCGACAGCTTCGACCTGTGATCGGGTGACCGGCTCGTGAGATTCAAGGAGGTCCCTCCGGCGCCCGACTCGCTCGACTTCGTCGCGGACGCGCAGCGCGCCGTCCCGCTGGTGCCGGGGTCCGAGGACGACTGCTGCGCCCGCCTCCAGCGCCGGACCGACGTCCCCGACCGCGAGGCGGCCCGCACGTGGCTCACCTTCCTCCGGGCGCTGGGGCTCGCCGAGGAGACCGACGCGGGGTACGCCCGGACCGACCGAGATATCGACCGCGAGGGGCTCGCCGCGGCGTTCCGCGAAGGCGTCTTCGGCGCCGCGGAGGTCGCGTCGCTGCTCTCGGACCACCCGCTCACCGCCGCCGAGGCGTTCGAGCAGTTCCGGCCCGACGTGCCGCAGTGGGAGCGCCACCGCAACCCCGAGACGTGGGAGGACGAGTGGGAGGGGCGCGTCGCACGGCTCCTCGAGTGGGCGGTCCTGCTGGGCCTCGCCGAGCGGACCGACGCCGGGTACGTCGCCGCCTGAGTCCGGCCGTTTTTTGTCGTCTCGCTCCCACGTTCCGCGCGATGACCGCCGTCGACGCCGTCCTGTTCGACCTGGACGACACCCTCTGTGAGTACCGTCGGGGCGTCGAGGAGTTGCTCGACGCCGCGTTCGACGACGTCGGCGTGGAGCCCTTCTTCGAGGCGAGCGAGTACTACGCCCGCTACGACGAGTTCATGGAGCAGACCGACTCGATGGTCGACCTCCGGCGGGAGTGTTTCGCCGCCATCGCCGAGGAACGCGGCCGCGACCCCGAGGCTGGCCGCGCGCTGGCGGACGCCTACGCCGCCGAGCGCGACCACGCGAACGTCCGCCCGCTGCCGGGCGCGGGCGAGGCGGTCGAGGCGCTCGCGGCGGACCACCGCCTCGCGGTGCTCACGAACGGTGCGCCGGAGATGCAGTCGGAGAAGTTGTCGCAGCTGCCGTTCCGGGACGCGTTCGACGAGGTCGTTCACGCGGGCTACGACACGCCGCGGAAGCCGGAGCCCGACCCCTTTCACCACGCGCTCGACCTGCTGGACGCGACGCCGGAGCGGGCGGTGCACGTCGGCAACTCGCTGACGACCGACGTCCCGGGCGCCCACGCCGCGGGCGTCCGCTCGGCGTGGCTCTCGGACGGCTCGGAGCCGGATCCCGTTCCCGACTACCGCCTCGACTCGCTGCACGACCTTGTCACCCCGCCGTGGCTGGAGTAGCCCCGGCGGCGTCCACCTCGGGACGGACGCGCCGGAACCGGGCACGTCAGCGTTCCTATCGCCAGTCAGCTAGCGCGGCGGCGTCGGTCTCCGCCATCGCGACCCAGGCGCCGTCCCGATCGACGTCGGCGACGACGAGGTGCGGGCGGCCGTCGATCTCGTCTATCGCCGCCATCACGTCGCCCGTTGCTACCGGCCGGCCGTCGACCGTCTCCGGCTCCGGGTTCATGTTCGGATATCCCTCTGCTCTCGACATGAATATTCCGGTATCGATAGATATAGTGTACGGACGAGTAATTATTCGTATATAGATTTGTGATATCTCGCATTCCCGAGTGCGTAGGTCCGGCGGCGGTCGACCGCCCCGTTCCCGCCGGGACGATCTCACCGGATCGGGATCCGCGTCGCCGCGTCGTCCGCGCGCTCGACCATCCGCTCGATGCGCTCCTCCATCGGCGGGTGCGTGGCGAGCAGGCGGGTCAGCGCGTCGTCCTCCTCCTGCCCGTAGATGTACAGCGAGGAGAGCGGGCCGCGGCGCGGTCGGGAGGCGCGCTGGATACGCGCCAGCGCCCGGGCCAGCGCGAGGGGGTCGCCCGTCACCTCGACGGCGCGGTCGTCGGCCGCGAACTCGCGGCGTCGCGAGTGGGCGCGCAGGGCCAGCGTCACCGCGAACAGGAGCGCGACGACGACCTGCCCGACCCGGTAGTGCACCCGCAGCAGGTGGTGGCTGAACGGTTCCGGGCGGCGGCCGGCGATCCACGCGCCGGCGCGGCGGACCCCGGCGGCGATCAGGCCGACCGGGAACAGGAGGAAGAAGAGCAGCCCGCTCACCGTCTGGACGAGGCTGGTGCCGAGCGTCTGGATCAGCGCGTCCCGCGTCTCCAGGTGGGCGAGTTCGTGCGCGAGGATCGCCTCCATCTCGTCGCCGTCGAGGATCCGGAACAGTTCGCGGTCGAGGATCACGATGCCCTCGCCCGCGCCGACGGCGAGCGCGTTCGGGGCCGGGAGCGCGGCGACGTAGATCCGCGGGCGGACGACGCGCATCTCCTCGCAGAGGCCGTCGAGACGGCGGTAGAGCCACGGCGCGCGCGACCGCGGCAGCTCCACCGCGTCCAGCCCCGCCACCAGCCGCTTCGCGCCGGCGCGGTAGCTGAGGTAGCCGAGGACCAGCCCGGCCCCCACCGTCCCGGCGACGAGCACCGCGGGGTCCGGCCGCCCCGCGAACAGGAGGGCGAACGCCTCAACCGCGGCGAGTCCGACCAGCAGGTGGATGCCCAGCAGGCCGAGGCCGACGAGGACCATCAGGAGCCGAGCCCCGATCCGTCGCATGCGCGACGGTACGGGCGGCGGCGAGAAAAACGGATCTCTACGTCGGCGACGCGGACGGGCGACTCGTCGCGTCGGCGTCGCCGTACCGTTCGGCGAGCCACCGCTCCCACGTCACGGTCCCGACGGTCCGATCCGGGCAGGTGGCGTGGCCGGCGCGGAACCCGCCCGCGACCCGCCCGGGGACCGGCAGGCGGACGATCGGGCGCCGCAGTCCCCTCGCGTCCCGGTAGGCCGCCGCGATCTCGCGGAGGGTCAGTACCTCGGGACCGCCGACGAGCGACGCCCGACCGCCCGCTGTCGGGGTCGCGCGCTCGACGACTGCGTCCGCGACCTCGCCGACGTCGATCGGCTGCACCCGGAAGCGGGTCGGCAGCGGCCAGACCGGCAGTCGCGACAGGCTCCCCAGCAGGTCGTCGACGAAGCCGTGAAACTGCGTCGCCCGCAGGATCGTCGTCGGCACGTCCGCCGACTCGACGGCCCGCTCGGCCGCCAGCTTGTGCTCGTAGTACGAGAACGGGATCTCGTCGACGCCGACGATCGAGACGTACAGGACGTTCCCGACGCCGGCGTCCGCGGCGGCCGAGAGGAGCCGCTCGGTCCCGCGCACGTCGACCGCCTCGCTGTCCCCCTGCGGGGCCGTGGCCGCGTGGACCACGACGTCGACGCCTTCGACGGCCGCCTCGACCCCGGTTCCCGCTGCCAGGTCCAGTTCCACCCACTCCGCCTCGTCCTCGGCGGGCGGCGACCGGCTCGCCGCGCGCACGTCGTGGCCCGCGTCCGCGAGTCGCGGCCGCAGTGCCGCGCCGAGCCTGCCGGTCGCGCCGGTCAGTAGCGTTCGCACCATACGCGCCGGTACGGCCCGCCTGACCGAGGGCGTGCTGCCGGAGCTGCTCGGTGCGTTTAAGTCAGCGGGCGTGCGGGTCCTCCGCATGAAACGCGTCCGGGTGCGGATCAGCGCCGGCGGCCGCGAAGGGGAGATCCACCCGGTGTACGGGGTGCTGGCGAACGCGCCGTACGTCGAGTACGCGACGGCGATACAGTGGAACTTCACCGACGAGGAACTGGGCATCCTGCACTACGTCGAGGGCGACCCCGACCGGTTCGAGGCGGCGCTGCGGTCGATCCCCGAGGTGCTGGCCCACGAGATCGAGTGCGCCGGCGACCGGTCGTTCTACGCCTACGTCAGGGACGACACGACTCCCGCCGTTCGGAAGCTGTGGGACGTGGCGGCCCGGCGGAGCGTCGTCTCGGTGCCGCCGGTCGAGTACCGCCCGGACGGGTCGGTGACGTTCTCGATGGTCGGGCCGAGCGAGGAGCTACAGGCCGGCATCGACTCCGTCCCCGATCCCGTGACGGTCACGGTCGAGGAGATAACGGGACTGGGC
This sequence comes from Halostella limicola, assembly GCF_003675875.1. Classification (NCBI taxonomy): domain Archaea; kingdom Methanobacteriati; phylum Methanobacteriota; class Halobacteria; order Halobacteriales; family Natronoarchaeaceae; genus Halostella; species Halostella limicola. The sequence goes on from NZ_RCDI01000001.1 coordinate 1,301,909, forward strand.
GCGATGCCCCGCGTCGCCGCGACCGGGCTGACGGAGCGCCAGCGGGCGGCCGTGGAGGCGGCGATAGACGAGGGGTACTACGAGGTGCCCCGAACCGGAAGCCAGCGCGACGTAGCCGAGCGCCTGGACTGCGCGCCCTCGACGGCGGCGGAGCACCTGCAGAAAGCGGAGGCGGCGCTGGTGCGGGCGGCGTTCGCTTAGGGGTCGACGTCCGTCACCGTGCCGACGCCCTTCGAGCGCCCCTCGCGGAAGACGAACCGCTGGCCCTCCTCGACGAGGTACGGGCGGAACTTGAACCGGACCGTGGCGTGGCCGCTGTCGCCGGGGAGCAACTGGCCGCCCTCGGGGTAGAACGCGGCGGCCTCGCTGACCGTCTCGAGGTGGACGACGGGCTCGTAGCCGTCGCCGATGCGGGTCGGATGGTTGAGCACCATCACCTCGGCCTCGAACTCGCGGACGGGGTCGGGGTCGGCTTCGCGCGGGAGCAACACCATGCCGCGCTCGATGTCGGCCTCGCGGACGCCCTTCAGCGCGATGCCGACGATGCGGCCGGCCTTCGCCTTGTCCACGCGGTGGTAGTGCATCTCGATGGAGCGGACCTCCACCTCGCGGAACGCGCCGTCCGGCATCGGGCCGAGCAGGAGTTCGTCGCCCGCCTCGACCTCGCCGGACATGATGGTCCCCGAGGCGACCGCGCCGACCCCGGTGACGGCGTACGTGCGGTCGATGTACATCCGGAAGTCGCCGTCCGTGCCGGCGGTCTTGGGGAGGCGCTCGAACAGTTCGTCCAACTGGTCGAGCCCCTCCTTCGTGACGGCGCTCGTGGCGAGGACGGGGACGACGGTGTCGCCGATCTCCTCGACGGCCGCGTCGACGCCGTGTCTGTTCACGCGCAGCGGCACCCGGTCGACGTCGCGGAGCATCCGCTCGACCTCGCGCTCGACCTCGGCGAGGCGCTCGTCCGAGACGACGTCGGCCTTCGTGATGGCGACGATGGTCGGCAGCTCCGTCGCGAGTAAGACGCCGAGGTGCTCGCGGGTCGTCTTCGTCGGGCCGTCGTCGGCCGCGACGGTGAGCAGGCCGTAGTCGAGCTTCTGCCCGACGAGCCCGCGGATCGTCGTGCGGAGCCACGGCTCGTGGCCGACGGTGTCGACGAACGAGACGAGGCGCTCCGATTCCTCGACCACGCGCGCGCGGTCGGACTTCCGGTGCGGGTTGTCCATGCGGACCGGGCCGTCGCCGTCGAAGCCGTAGACGCCGTAGGAGAGGTCGGCGGAGAGCCCGCGCTCGACCTCGTGGGGCTGGACGTCGAGGTAGCCGCGTGTGCCGCCCTCGCCGTCGTCGGCCTGGCCGGTGACGAGGCTGCCGACCAGGGTGCTCTTCCCGTGGTCGACGTGGCCCGCGGTGCCGACGACGACGTGCTCGTCGTCCGTGTCGAGCATCGCGCCCTCGCGGACCGTGGCGACGCCGACGATGCCCTCGTCGGCCGCGCCGTCGACGGCGTCGACGCCCCACGTCTGGACGTCCTCGATGTGCGCGCCGGCCTCCTCGGCCAGGAGGCTTAGCACGTCCATCGACTCGGAGAAGTCGTCGGGCGCGACGCCGGCGAGGCCACCGTCGTCGGTGACGCCGACGACGTACGTCGCCTCGCCGTCGCCGGAGAGCACGCGGTGGCGAAGCTGGGCCGCGAGGCTCTCGCGGCGCCCCTCGGAGAGGTGCAGGTCCTTGGTGAGACGCTCCTTGAACTCCACGCTGCCGCCTTCCCGCTCGCCGCGGTCCAGGGCCCGCTCCAGAACGGCCCGGTCAGGGCTCATACGCCCGGGTTGGGGGACGGTAGACAAAAACCTTCGCGTCACGTACTAACACACTGCATCCCGGTCCCGTCCCCGCGGCGTCGCCGCGGTCACCGGTTCTGTGCGGTCCGGGACTCGTCCGCGTCCGTCAGCCGATCGTAGGCGGCCGCGACGCGCTTGAACCGCTCCTCGTCGCCGCCCTCCGCGTCCGGGTGGGTCTCTTTCACCTTCTCGCGGTAGGCCCGGCGCACGCGCTCCTCGCTCGCGCCGGGGTCGACGCCGAGTATCTCGTAGGCCTCGCGCTCGCTCGGTCCCGAGTTCGGTTGCGGGGCGGCGCCGCCCCGCCGCCGACCGCGGCGGGCGCGCCGGCGGCTCTCGCGGGCCTCGTAGCGCTGGCGGGCCTCGCGGCGGCGGCGACTCTCCTCGGCCGCGCGCCGAGCGCCAGCGCCGAACCCCGCGTCCCGGGACCTGGCGTACTCGGGACCGGTCCGCCGTCGCGCCTGCTCGGCGAGTTTGCCGGTTCCCTGGTACCAGAACACGTACGCGAGGAAGGCGAAGGGCGCGGCGAGTATCAGGACGAAGGGGTTCCGCTGCACCAGCGTCAGGATACCGAGCACGGCGGCTAACCCGGCGAACACCGCCGACAGTCCGACGAGGAGCGTCGCCCGTGGCACGTGTACACGTTCGGACCGGAATCAGGTAAGCGTCCCGCCACGTAGCAGAAATTAAACGCGATGACACGCTCGAACGGCCGGGGCCGTCTAGGGTGCGAATGGTTTCGGTTTCTACTATAGGTACAAGTGTTTCCCCGTGGTACGAGCGGTATGAGCATCAGCGGGCTCTGCCAGATCTGCCAGTCGCGGGAGGCACAGGTGCAGTGTGACCGCTGCGGGAACATGGTCTGTCGCCAGCACTTCGAGGAGTCGGCGGCAGTCTGCGCCGACTGCGCGTCGGAAGTGGAGGAGACCGGCGGCGGGCGGACCTTCTAGCGACCGGGGCGCTCCTGCAGTACGGACCGGTCGATCTCGGTCACGTCGGTCGCGCCTGCGAGCGCGACCGTCAGGTCCAGATCGGCGAGGAAGTTCTCGACGACTGCCTTCACCCCCTCTTGCCCGCCGAGGGCGAGACCGTAGACGTAGGGGCGGCCGAGCAGCACCGCGTCGGCGCCCAGCGCCAGTGCGCGGACGGCGTCGCCGCCGCGGCGGATCCCGCTGTCGAACAGCACCGGAACGTTCTCGCCCACCCTGTCGACTACCTCCGGGAGGGCGTCCGCCGCGGCGACCGACCCGTCGACCTGCCGGCCGCCGTGGTTCGAGACGACGACCCCGTCCGCGCCGTGCTCCAGCGCGAGGGCGGCGTCGTCGGGGTGGAGGACGCCCTTCACGACCACCGGCAGGTCCGTCGACGCCGTGAGGTCTTCGAGGTCCGCCCACGTGTGGCTCGCGTCGGAGAACAGGTCGAGGAACTGCGTCACCGCGGCGTCGGGGTTCTCCTCGGGGTCCGCGTCGAGCATCTCCCAGAAGACGGGGTCTTCGAGGTAGTTCGCGATCCCCTCGCCCTCCATGAACGGGAGGTAGCCCAGGTCGACGTCGCGCTCGCGCCAGCCCAGAAGCGGCGTGTCGAGCGTCACGACCACCGCCTCGTAGCCCGCGGCCTCGGCCCGTTCGAGGAGGCTGGCGGTCAGGTCCTCGTCCGCGCTCCAGTACAGCTGGAACCAGCCGGGCGTCCCGCCGAGTTCGTCGGCGACGCGCTCCATCGGCTCGGAGGCGGCCGTGCTGTGCGCGAACGGGACGCCCGTCTCGCGGGCGGCCGCCGCCGTGGCGAGTTCGCCCTCGTCGTGGACGATCGACTGCACGCCGACGGGCGCGAGCATCACCGGCGCGGGGAACTCGGTGCCGAGGACCTCGGTCTCCAGCGACCGCTCGGTCAGGTCCCGCAGCATCCGCGGCCGGATCCGCCACCGCTCGATGGCGCGGCGGTTCTCCCGCTTGGTCTCCTCGCCGCCCGCGCCGCCGGCGACGTACGCGTACGCCTCGTCGGTCAGCTCCGCCTCCGCGGCCGCCTTCAGGTCTTCGTACGCGACCGGGTACTCCGGCGTCTCGCCCGCCGCGTGCCGTCTGGTGTACACCTCGACCTGCCGGTTGTAGCCGTAGTCCTCGGGCATGGGAGTGGGGTTCGCTACCACGCGACAAAAACCTTCACCGCGTGGAGGGTTTGAAACAGGCGTTGCGCGGACCGCCGCCGCTCAGCGGTGCCGGTTCAGCCGCTTCTTCAGTCGCTTCGCCGCCTGCCCGGCAGCGCGGTCGAACCCCTCGCCCGCGTCTCGCGGGTTCCCCGCTCGACTGCCCGAGGCGTGTCGCGCCTCGCTCTCTTCTCCCGCGAAGATGATCCCCCGCGAGGAGTTGACGAGGCCGACCCCGTCGGCGAGGCCGTACTCGACGGCGGCCTCCGCGTCGCCGCCCTGCGCGCCGACGCCGGGGACGAGGAAGGGCAGGTCGGGCACCTGCTCGCGGACGCTCTCGAGTTCGTCGGTCGTCGTCGCGCCGACGACGAGGCCGACGTTGCCGTTCTCGTTCCAGAGGTCGGCGAGCGCGGCGACGCGCTCGTAGACGGCCTCGCCCGAGGCGAGTTCGAGGTCCTGCAGGTCCCCGCCGCCCGAGTTCGAGGTGCGACAGAGGACGAAGACGCCGCGGTCGGCCTTCGAGAGGAACGGCTCCAGCGAGTCCCGGCCCATGTACGGGTTGGCCGTGATGGCGTCGGCCGTCGGCCCGTCGGCGTCCGGATTCAGTAGCTTCGCGTACTGGCGCGCCGTGTTGCCGATGTCGGCGCGCTTGGCGTCGAGCAGGACCGGGACGTCCTTCCCGTGGGCGTACGCGATGGTCTCCTCCAGGGCGGCCCAGCCGTCGGGGTCCTCGTAGAACGCCGCGTTGGGCTTGAAGGCGGCGGCGTGCTCGTGCGTGGCGTCGATGATCCGGCGGTTGAACGCCCACCGCGGCAGGTCGCGGTCCCGCAGGTGGTCGGGGATGCGGTCCGGGTCCGGGTCGAGGCCGACGCTCACGACGCTGTCGACGGCGTCGATGCGGTCGGCCAGCCGGTCGAAAAAGCGCATATCGCCGCTTCCGCGGCGCCGCACTACAAGGTTCCTATCTTCCGCTTCTCAAATCCCGGGACCGTCGCGTCGGGGTCTTCGAGCGCGTCCAGCCCGTCCCCCACCGTGTAGATCTCGTCCCCGTCGGCGCAGGGGAGGACCGTCCGGAGGTCGTCGTCGTACACGGCGAGACACATGATGGGGAGGTCGACGACCTCCTTCGGCTCCGCGCCGGGCTCGATCCGCATGGTCCGCTTGGTGAACGCCGGTTCGAGGCTGTAGCCGTGCTCGTCGGCCCACTCCGTGAACTCCCGGTACTTCTCCCGCGCCGTAGCGGTCGCCTGATGGCTCCAGTCGTCCGTTTCGAGGTTCAGCCGCTTCCCCCAGATCTCCACGTCGAAGTCGGCGATGTGGCCGCTCTCGTCCAGTTCCTGCAGTCGCGCCACCACGGACTGCTGTCTGTTGTGCGTGCCGTACACCGGTTCGCGCATCAGTAGCTCGGCGCTCTCAGTTCCGTTCATGGATCCCCCGTTCCCTACTGGGGATTACAGCGAAGTAGTACTTAGTTTTTTCCGGGCGTATTGATTATGCGGGTGAAATTACTATCATCAGAACAGTATTCTACGGAAGCCCTCCTCGCAACCGTTTCGTGCCCTCGCGAGCGGGTTATCCCGTGTTAATCGCTCGATTCTTCTCAGTCTGTGAGAACTACCGGAGAGCTCATATACCGGTAATAATAGCCGCTTCGGGAGGGTACACTGAAACCGCCGGCGACCGTACGGACCGACACATGGGACTCACGGCCGTCGTTTTCGATCTCGACTACACGCTGGCGGTGCCCGACCGGGACCGCCAGACGCTGCTGAACGAGGCGACGGCGTCGGTCGGCGCAGTCGACATCGATCGCGAGGCGTACCTCGGCGCGCACAGGGAGAACCTGACGGGCGAGACCCGCGAACCGATCTTCGCGGACCTTCTCGCAGAGCGCGAGGCGGACGCCGACCCGACTGAACTCGCCGGCGCGTACCGGCGCGCGATCGCCGACGCGATCCGGCCGATCGACGGCGCGGCCGATCTCGTTCGGGAGCTACGGAAGCGATACCGCGTGGGGCTGCTGACCAACGGGCCGGTCCGCGCCCAGCGGGACAAGCTCCGCACCCTGGGGTGGGAGGACCTGTTCGACGCCGTGGTCGTCACCGGCGACCTCGACGCGGGCAAGCCCGACGGCCGCGCCTTTGAGGCAGCCCTCGACGCGCTCGACGTCGAGGCTGACGAGGCGGTGTACGTCGGCGACGAGGTGGAGGCCGACGTCCGCGGAGCCGACGCGGCCGGCCTGCGGGTCGTGCAGGTTGTCTCCCCGGATGGGCCCGACCCGGACCCGACCGCGGACGCCCACGTCGACCGCGCCGAACTCGTCACCTGCCTGCCGCTCGTGATCGCGGATCTGGACTAGTCGAGGGCCTCGACGACGGCTTCGACCACGTCTACGGCGCGTTTCACCTCGGCCCCGCTCTCGACGAACACCAGCGTCTTCGGCGGATCGACCGCTTTCGGCCGCACGCGCAGGTCGCGCTCGCCGGCCGCCGCCGCGGCCGCGTCCTGCTCCTCGCGGAACTCGATCCGCGCGCGGTCCTCGTGGACGTACACCTCCGCGAGCAGTTCGCCCCGCGTCTCGTCGGGCGCGTGGCGGGTGCGGGCGTCCTCCCAGGTGCCCTCGATCGCCCGCTCGACGTCGTACGCGCGCTCGCCGTCTGGCGTCCCCTCGACCGACCGGTCCGGGTTGACGACGGCCAGCCGGTCGAGGACGCCGTCGACGCGGCCGTCCACCTCCGAGGCGAGCAGTTCGGCGATACGGCGGCCGTCAGCGACGCTGTCTTCGACCATGGTCGTCTCTCGACGGTCGCGCCACATCAGTCGATCGGATACCGGCGGACCGCGACCGCGGTGCCGACGGTTTCGCCGCCGCTCCGGGCTTTATTATCCCTCTCCCCGAACATCGGCGCGGGATGACGCGCACGGCAGTTTCGCACGAGGACGGCGTCGTCTACGAGTTCGCGCCCGACCTCGACGCCGTGTACGAGGCCACGCCGGGGGAACGGCTGACCGTCGAGACGAGGGACAGCCTCGAAGGCGCAGTCCAGACTGAGGACGACGTGGTCGAGGCGGTGCCCGACGAGGTCAACGCGGCGACCGGACCGATCGCCGTCGACGGGGCCGAACCGGGCGACGTGCTCCGGGTCGAGATCGGGGACGTCCGCGTCGCCGAGGACCGCGGCCGGGTGATCACCATCGAGGGCTTCGGCCTCCTGCACGACCGCGAGGAGATCGAGACGCCGCGGACCCGCATCACCCCGGTCGAGGACGGCGCGGTGACGTTCGACGGGATCGAGGTGCCGATCGAGCCGGTGATCGGCACCATCGGCGTCGCGCCGGCCGCGGAGTCGTACTCGACGCTCGTCCCGCACGACCACGGCGGGAACCTCGACACCACGGCGATCACGGACGGCAACGTCGCGTACTTCCCGGTGTTTCAGGATGGCGGCATGCTCGCCATGGGCGACTGCAAGGCCGCGATGGCTGACGGCGAGATGTGCGGGACGGGCGCCGAGATCGCCACCGAGATCGACGTGACCGTCGACGTGATAGACGACCCGGCGGCGTCGATCGACCGGCCGGTCGTCGAGACGCCGGAGGTGTGGACGGTGCTCGCCAGCGCCGAGACGCTGGAGGAAGCCTGCGAGACGGCCAACCTGGACGCGATGGCGCTTCTCGAAGCCGAACACGGGTTCGATCCCACCGACGCGCACCTCTTCTCCAGTCTCGTCGGCGGGCTGGAGATCAGCCAAGTGGTCGACCCGCTCGTGACCGTCCGCAACGCGATCCCGAAGGAGTACCTCGACGACCCGTTCGACCGTTAATCGCCAAGCCCCTCTCGCGCGGACTCCGCCGCCCCGTCCACGTCGAGGCCGCGGCGGCGGGCGTACACGACAGCCGCCGCCTCGACCGTCACGCCCAGTTCGCCCTGGAGGCGGTTGATGTCCGCGACGGCCTCCTGTTTCTCCGCGCCGTCGGCGACGACCCGGTCGAGCACTCGCTCGAACGTCGAGCGCTCCCGGAGGATGGACTCGTCGGGGACGAACTCCTCGGGGACGTCCACGCCGTCGGCGTCGAACGTCGCGACGATGTCCCCGTCGTCCCGTTCGAGCAGCCCCTGTCCCGTCGCTACGTCGATCAGTCGCTTCGCCTGGTCGGGGGAGAACCAGTCACGGTCCAGCGACAGCGCGACCACGAACTCGTTCTCGCCGATCCGGTCCGTTCCCCGCTGGCGGAAGGGCGCGGCGACTGCCGTCCGAAGGCTCATCGCTATCAGCACCCGCCACGGCCGGGGTAAAACTACCGGTTCGCCGACGGGGAAGTCGTGCGATTCAAGTAGCTGCTGAGTCTCGTATCGGGTATGACAGACCAGGGACGCTCCACTCGCAAGCGTACGGGCGGCCGACTCCGACCCAACTCCGACCGCAAGAAGCACCAGCTCGGTCGCCACCCGACCGAGACCCAGGTCGGCGAACCGAACCTGAAGACGACCAAGGCCCGCGGCAACACGACCAAGACCCGCGCGCTCGCGACGAACGTCGCGCAGGTCGCCGCCGACGGCGAGACCGTCGAGGCCGAGATCGAGGACGTCGTCGAGAACCCGAGCAACCCGAACTACGTGCGCCGGAACATCGTCACGAAGGGCGCCATCATCGAGACCTCCGAGGGGCGCGCCCGCGTCACCTCCCGCCCCGGCCAGACCGGACAGGTCAACGCCGTCCTCGTCGACGACGAGTAATCGCGCTTTCTCCTTTCGGTCACAGCGGTTTCGAGCGGTAGCTGTCGGTCACGGGTCGGTTACTGAGTGTGTTCCCCCGACCACCCGGCCGCGCTGGCGTACGCGAGCGAAGCGAGCGTCGCCAGCGGACGGGGAAGGGCAGGCACTCAAAGCGTGCGCCGGCGACCGCCGGCGTCTTCACGAGCGAAGCGAGTGAAGGCTCGTGAGGCCGAAGGCCTCACGGCGACTCGCGCAGACTAGCGGACCTTAGCGAGAATCGCGAAGCGATTCTGGCGGCGGACATTGAAAGGGCGACGAAATCGCTGCCAAGCGATTTCGAGGGCTTTCAGGGACGTGGCGCGGCTTTCTGAAGCGCGGTCTCCGCGATGTTGCCGCCGTAGTCGGCGCTCCGGGACAGCGAGTCGACGACGAGGCCGAGCAGTTGCGCCTCCGCGGGGTTGAGGTCGCGCAGGAGTTCCCGGAGGTCGCCGGTGTGCTCGTCGATGGCGAGGATCGACTCGCGGGCCTCGTTCGCGAGTTCGGTCGCCCCGTCGGGATCGTCCATGAACAGCGCGTCCATCGCCTTGTCGATCACGGCCGAGGAGTCGTCGTGGGCGGACCGGAGGGCGTCGGCCACGTCGTCCGGGACCTCGTCCAGGTCGAGGCTGAGGTGGGCGATCTTCGCGGCGTGGTCGGCGATCCGCTCCAGCTGCCGGGCGCTCGAGTGGTAGTCGAAACACACCTCGCGGGGGAGTCCGAGCTCCTTGGCGGCGCGGGGCGAGCGAAGCGTCGCACGGAAGATCCGCGAGACGACGAACCAGAGCCGGTCCACGTCGTCGTCGCGCTCGATCACGTCGCGCGCGAGGTCGTCGTCGTTCTGGACCAGCGCCGCGACGGCGTCCTCGAGCATCGACCGCGAGATGAGCCGCATGCGCGTCACGGCGTTCTCGATCGACAGCTCCGAGGAGTCGAGCAGGTCCTGCAGGACGACACGCTCGCTCGTCTCCTCGAGCACCTCGACGCCGACGAGGCCCTGCACTGCCTCGCGGATGGCGCGGCGCTGGTCCGTCGAGATGCGCCCGGCCTCGAGCGCGATGATGTCGAACCCGCTGACGTACATCGTCATCACCGCGCGGGTCAGCTGTTCGCCCTTCAGGTCGGCGACGTCGAGCGTGCCCTCGGTGCGCTCGCTGTCGCTTCGGGGGGTCAACAGCAGGGAGTCGTCCTCGGGGTAGAACTCGACCTCGCTCCCGGCGCTGACGCCGTTGTCGGTCGCCCACGACTTCGGGAGAGAAACGGTGTACGTCGATCCGCCGGTGACCTGGACCTTGCGGGTCTCCATATGGTCAGTTCCGACTGTTGGAAAATAAATCCACCTATATCTATATACTCTGCCGGAGGTCGGAGCGGATCGACAGGGATTGCGCGCGACAACTGACCGGATAACGGTTCTCTCCCTCAACAGTCTATCCTCGCTATCGCTCTGTTGCAGGCTCCAGGGCAGATTTTCCGGCTATCGCTCCGCTGTGATCGGAGTCCGATCGAGATCGTATCGCCGTCAAAATCTGAGTATATACATCTATATAGCTATCATAGCAGGCTACTTATTACGTCTGGCCCCTCGTTTCGATCGATGTCAGACACTACTGGGGAGTCGTCGAGCATATCGCGACGGAAGTTTATGGCCGCTTCTGGCGCAGCGACCGCTACCGCTCTCGCTGGCTGTGGCGGTGGCGGCGGAGGCGACGGCCTTTCCGGGTCGCTCACGATTTCCGGGTCGAGTACGGTTCACCCCGTGTCAGCGGCGATGGCCGAGGAGTTCCAGCGTGAGCACTCGGGCGTCGACATCTCGCTGAACAAGACCGGCACGGGCGGCGGTTTCAGCAAGCAGTTCTGTCCGGGCGACAGCGTCATCAACGGTGCTTCGCGGCCGATTACGGAGGACGAACAACAGACGTGTTCCGAGAACGGCGTGGAGCCGCTGGAGTTTCAGATCGCCAAGGACGCGGTGACCGTCGTCGTGAACCCGCAGGCCGACTGGGTCGATTGCATCACGGTCGACGAGCTCAACCAGATCTGGCAACCCGACGGCGCACAGCGGTGGAGCGACGTGCGCGACGACTGGCCCGACGAGGAGATTCAGCTGTACGGTGCCGCCTCCACTTCCGGGACGTTCGACTGGTTCAGCGAGTACGTCAACGGCGAGTCCGGGCGTCACCGGAGCGACTACGAGGCTACCGAAAACGACAATCGCATCGTTCAGGGGGTCGAGGGCGACGAGTACGCGATGGGTTACTTCGGCTTCTCCTACTACGCCGAGAACCAGGACCGCGTCAAGGCACTGCAGATCGACGACGGCTCCGGCTGCGCAGAGCCGAGCCTGGAGAACGCCAAGGACGGCACCTACCCGATGGCTCGGCCGCTGTTCATCTACGCCGCCAAGAACGCACTCGAACGGGAGCCCGTCAGCGAGTTCCTACGGTTCTACCTCGAACAGTCGTCCAGCGAGCTGGTGAGCGACATCGGCTACGTGCCGTCCAGCGAGGAACAGCGGGACGAGAGCCTCGACAAGCTAGAGTCGAACATCGAGGACGTCTCCTCGTAGAGCGAGAAAGGATTATTTATCTGCCTACGACCAGAGGAACCCTTCAATGAGTGGAGATCCAAGTAACGTCGATCTCACGGGCGGTGAGCAGGTCCGGACGGCCAAGGAGACGGCCGTCCGGGTCCTGTTTTTCGCCTGCGCGGCGCTGTCCGTCATCGTCACGTTCGGGATCGTCGCCACGTTGCTGTTCGACGCGCTCGAGTTCTTCGCGGACGTGTCTCCGGTGGCGTTCTACACCGGGACGAACTGGAGCCCGGAGATCAGACCGTACAGCTACGGCGTCCTCCCGCTGATCACGGACACCCTGCTCGTGACGGTCCTCTCGGCGGCCGTTGCCCTCCCGATCGGCGTGGCGGCGGCGATATACCTGAGCGAGTACGCCACGACCCGCGTTCGGTCGATAATCAAACCCGCCCTCGAGGTCTTGGCCGGTATCCCGACGGTGGTTTACGGCTACTTCGCGCTGGTGTACATCACGCCCGCGCTCGACGCGTTCCTGCCCCTGTCGACGTTTAACGCGCTGAGCGCCTCTATCGTCGTCGGGATCATGATCGTGCCGATGGTCTCCTCCATCAGCGAGGACGCGATGAGTTCCGTTCCCGATTCGCTTCGACAGGCCGGTTACGGCATGGGCGCGACTAAGTTCGAGGTGTCGACCGGCATCGTGGTCCCGGCGGCGATCTCGGGCATCTTCTCGTCGTTCATCCTCGCCATCTCGCGGGCGATCGGCGAGACCATGATCGTCACGGTCGCCGCTGGGATGACGCCCCGTCTGGTGACGCCCGGGAACGTCGACACCGTGATGTTCGAATCGATCCAGACGATGACTGCGGCGATGATCCAGCTCGGCCTGAGCGACGTCCCCAGCGGATCGACGTCGTACCAGGCACTGTTCGCGATCGGACTGACGCTGTTCGCGATAACCTTCGTCATGAACCTGATAAGCAACTGGGTGGCCGCGCGCTACCGGGAGGAGTACCGATGATCGAACGACGCGGTCGAACGGAGGTGACCGCCTGATGGCGACGGGTACCGACGACCGCGACTGGTTCGGCACCGGGACGACGACGGGCGAAGTGAAGGGTAAAGCGTTCGAGTACGCCTGTCTCGGGGCGACCCTGTTCGGCATCCTCATGGTGATGGCGCTGCTGGCGTATGTGGTGTCCGACGCCCTCGCCCTCTTCGAACCGGAGGCACCCTGGATCGACCTCGACTTCCTCACTAGCGCTCACTCGCGCTTCCCCGAACGGGCGGGAATCTACCCCGCGTTGATCGGGTCGATCATGATGCTCGTCGTGATCGCCCTGTCGGCGTTCCCCGTCGGGGTCGGTGCGGCGATCTACCTTGAGGAGTACGCCCCGGACAACAGGTTCACCAAGCTCATCGAGGTGAACATCGGGAATCTCGCCGGCGTTCCGTCCGTCGTATACGGGCTACTCGGGCTCGCAGTGTTCGTACGGTATATCGGGATGGGGAGCGGGACGGTCGTGGTCGGCGGGTTCACCGTCGGGTTGCTCATCCTCCCGATCGTCATCATCTCGGCGCAGGAGGCGATCCGCGGCGTGCCGGACTCCATGCGTCAGGCGTCCTACGGGATGGGTGCGACGCGTTGGCAGACCGTCAGGCGCGTCGTTCTCCCGGAGGCGCTCCCCGGCATTCTCACCGGCACGATCCTGGCGCTCGGCAGGGCGATCGGTGAGACCGCGCCTCTCATCATGGTCGGCGTCGCGACGACTGTGTTCAGTCCGCCGAACGGGTTCTTCGACAAGTTTAGCGCCATGCCGATGCAGATCTACTCGTGGGTCGAGTACCCGTCCGAGGCGTTCCAGTACGGCGTGATGGCGGCCGGCGTCGTCACCCTGCTGGTAGTACTCCTCGCGATGAACGCGAGCGCGATACTCATTCGGAACAAATATCAGCGGCGGCAATAACCATGTCACGAGAAGAAATGACCAGTGCCGACCCCGACCCAGATACGGACGACGAGTCTCTCATCGCACCGAGTCCCGGGTCCGAGGCGGCCGGTCACGACGAGGCGACGGGCGTACAGCACGAGACACGAACGGTCATCGAGGCGCGCGATCTCGACGTCTTCTACGGCGACGAGCAGGCGCTCCAGAGCATCGACATCGGGATCCCGGCGAAGAAAGTCACCGCGATCATCGGCCCGTCGGGCTGTGGTAAATCGACGTTCCTGCGGTGTATCAACCGGATGAACGACCTCGTCGACGCGGCTCGGATCGAGGGCGACCTGCTTTTCGAGGGCAAGAACGTCTACGACGACGACGTCGATCCGGTCGTCCTGCGGCGTCGAATCGGGATGGTGTTTCAGGCCCCGAACCCGTTCCCGAAGAGCATCTACGACAACGTCGCCTACGGCCTCCGCATCCAGGACGACACGGAGAACCTCGACGAGCGCGTCGAGCGCGCGCTCAAGCGGGCGGCGCTGTGGGACGAGGTGAAAGACCGCCTCGACGAGTCGGCGCTCGACCTCTCGGGCGGGCAGCAGCAGCGGCTCTGTATCGCCCGCGCCATCGCTCCCGACCCGGAGGTCCTGCTGATGGACGAGCCCGCGTCGGCGCTCGACCCCGTCGCCACCTCGCAGATCGAGGACCTCATCGAGGAGCTCGCCGAGGACTACACGGTCGTCATCGTCACCCACAACATGCAGCAGGCGGCCCGCATCTCCGACAAGACGGCCGTCTTCCTCACCGGCGGCGAGCTCGTCGAGTTCGACGACACGAACAAGATCTTCGAGAACCCGGAGCACGAGCGCGTCGAAGATTACATCACCGGGAAGTTCGGATAGATCGTATGGCGCGACAGAACTACCAGGACAAGCTGACGGAGCTCGAGGAGGACGTGCTCTACATGAGCGAGGTCGTCCTCGAGCGCCTCCGGATGGCGCTTGACTCCCTGGAACGGAAAGACGAGGACATGGCGTGGGAGGTCATCGACGGCGACGACGAGATAAACCGGATGTACCTCGGCCTCGAACAGGACTGCATCGACCTCCTCGCGCTCCAGCAGCCCGTCGCCAGCGACCTGCGGTTCATCGCGGCGACGTTCAAGATCATCACTGACCTCGAGCGCGTCGGCGACCTCGCGACCAACATCGGCGAGTACACCCTGCAGGCCAATCAGGACGTGTTCCCCGAGGTCGACGTACAGGAGATCGGCACCGTCACCCTCGACATGATCGAGGAGGCGATGGACGCCTACGCCCGCGAGGACACCGAGCAGTGCCGCGAGATCGCCGCGAGCGACGACGACCTCGACGCGCTCTGTGAACGCGCGAGCGAGACCGTCGTCCGCGACCTGATCGAGCGGGAACTGGAGACGACCGACGAGGAGGACGTCGAGGAACTGCTCCAGGACGTCTCGCGGCTCCTGCTCACGATCCGCGACCTCGAACGCGTCGGCGACCACGCCGTCAACATCTGCGCGCGGACGCTGTACATGGTCGAGAACGACGACGAACTGATCTACTGAGCCGCTCGCTTCTCCGCGATCTCTCTCACGTCTCGTCTACCGCGCTCACCGCGTCCTCGTCGAATTGCCAGGTCGTCTCGGACCGCCAGGTCGGCGCGTCGACCCCGGGCAGCGTCCGCAGGCGAGGCCTGACCATCGCCCACCACGCGTCGGGGTCGTCGTAGCTGGCCGTCTGCGCCGGGTACACCTCCTCGCGGAACGCGGGCTCCTCGACCGTCCCTTCCTCGGCCAAGAAGTCGAACGCGGCGCGGACGGCGTCGCGTCGCCAGTCCCGCATCATGCCGCTGGTCCCCGGCACGTCGAGCGCGTCGATAGCGTCGTCGACGGAGCGTTCTGTCGGCTCCGGTTCGTCACCGAACGCGGACGTCGGACGGTACCAGACGGACGGGCCCTCGCCGGGACGCTTCCGGCGGACGCGCCACTCGTCAGCGAGTTCGACCAGTTTCGCCGCCGCTGTCTGCTCGGTCACGCCGGCGCGCTCGGCGATCGCCGCGGTCGGCAGCGGCGCGGCCCCCTCGAACACGTCGAGGATCCGGTCGTCGTCCAGCCCCTCGGCGTACGCCCACTGACGCTCCTCGTCTCCGCTCATCGCGTCCGGATAGTGGCTCCCGGGGTTTGGTTCTTTAGGTGCGACGGACCGCCGGCGAACCCGGTCGACTGCCTAAATGATTTGGCTCGACGCTTTTTCCCCTGTCTCTCGAAGCGAGTCACATGGTCAAGAGCAACACGCGGTCCCCGCAGGACTCCTCCGCCGATTCCGCACGCGCGCCGAGCGACGACGTCTTCTCCGTACTCGCGGACCGGCGGCGGCGGCAGATACTCAGATATCTGCACGAGGCCGATCCCCCGGAGGGGCTCGAGTCCATCGCCGACGCAGTGGGCGACCGAGCCGGCGCTCCCCCGCGGCGGGAGTTGCGCATCGCGCTCCACCACAAGCACCTCCCGAAACTCGACGCGACCGGCCTGATCGAGTACGACGCCGGCGACAACCGCGTGGTCGACGCGGAGGGCGTCGAGTCGGTGTCGTCGTACCTCGACACCGCCGAGGAACTCGGCGAGTTCTGATCACCCGTCGGTCGCCGTCAGGTACTCGGCGGGAACGCAGTCGGTCGTGTACGTGTCCCGCCCCCGCTTCGTGACACGCCGCCCGTCGGCCAGCATCGCCGCCGCGTCGACCCGCAGGACGACCGGATCCGGGGCGTGGCGCTCGCCGACCGACCGTGCGCCCGCCGTCGACGCGGAGAGGTGCACCTTCTGCCACCTCATCGGTTTGAGACCCTCGGCGAGGATGCTCTCGACGTTCTCCGGGGCGGTACCGTGGTAGAGTTCGTCCGGGACCGGCGCGTCCGTCGGCTCCAGCGAGACGTCGACCGAGTGCCCGTAGGCCGCCCTGACGCGGTCCCCGTCGCGCTCGAAGCGGCCCTTCGGGTCCGTCGCGACGACGCCCGCGACCGACTTCTCGTCCGCCCAGTCGTACTTCCCGGTCACCGCGTCGACCAGATCCGCGTACGGGGTCCACCCGGCGTCGTCGAGGGACAGTCCGGCGTCCGACGGGAAGTGCCGCAGCGCGCCGGAGAGGAACTTCGAGAGCCGAGTGCGGCGGCGGTCCGAGAGCACTCGGCGCCCGCCGTCGCCGCAGACCGGGCACTCGCCGCCGGCGAAGAAGCCGTGCGCCTCGCAGTCGCGAACTCCGGACATGGGCGGCGGTAGTCGGCCGCGGGACAAAAGCGAAGCGAGACCCGGACAACGCGACGCCGAGGGGGCCGTCGCGACGCATTCCGAGCGACTGACAGTGGAGATTAACTTGCTCAACGTCGCATTCACGTGCATGGAGCTCGGACGACCGACGCGTGACGCCGAGGCCGAACAGGAGTGTCCCGAGTGCGGGAACGAGAACGCCTCCCGGCGGGGCGAGGAGCGGGAGACGTTCGAGAACGGACAGACCGTCGTCAAGCGCGAGCACTACACCTGCGCGGAGTGCAACGCCAGCTGGTGGGTCGACGTGTGGCCGGACGACCGCGTCTACGTTACCGGGTGAGTGGACCGCGACGACTCCTCGCCGGCGCTACCCGCATCGGCGGCGACCGCATGCGTCGGCCCGCTGCCGGCCCGAGCGTCGCGTAACGGTGGCCGCCGGGGCAGTCACCGGGACGCGTTCTCGACGAGCGTCCGGCCGTCCGTTTCGGCTTCGCCATCGCCGTCGTCCCGCTCGTCCGCCGGCGACCCGGACGCCGGGACCGGTCGGTCGTCACTGTCGGTCGCTTCCGACGCCGTCCCCGTCGGGCTCGTACCGTCGGGTCCAGTCTCCGTCGCGGGCGAGTCAGCGTCTCGCCGCTCCGTCTTCGCCGTCGGTGCTTCGTCGCTTCTGCGTTCCGCCCGTCGCGAGTAGCGCTCCCGGAGCACCGCCACAGTCTCGTCGCGTACCGTCCCGGGCGAGAACCAGTAGAGACAGAGCCCTGCGGAGACCGGGAACAGGGCCGCGGCCCCGACCAGCGCGATCTCGGTCATCGCCGCCGGGTCCGCGGTCGCCCCGACGTGCGAGCCGACGATCCAGACCGCGGCGACGACTCCGTACGCCACGCAGAGGTACAGCGCCGTCAGCGTCGCCGCGCCGAGCACCGCGAGTAACACGTTAAACATGCACACCCCGGCAACGCCACGCCGGATAAATCAATCGGATAGTTTAGATAACTGTCCGGAGGGCAAAAACCCTCGACCGGGCGCCCCGACGGGGCCGTCGACGCTCGCTCCCTGCGCGGTCGGTGTCGCCCGGCGGGCCCTCGTTGTGGTACTGCCGCGCACACGCTAGTCCTCTCGTCGGTCTCCACAGTCCCGCCGGAGCGACGCCGGGGAGCCGCCTACGCTACCGGGGAGCGGGAAGTGAAAAGAACGCCAGACGGCTGTCTGACGCGACCCCCGTTACTTACCACGGGTATCGTTGAATGGCGGGACGTGAAACGCCGAACGTATCTCGGGGTCGTGGCGCTGGCGCTCGCCGGCTGCTCCAGCGACGGCGACAACGCCGGACCGGGCGACGCGACGACGGGAACAGACGGGAACGCGGGATCGACGACGAGCGAGGGCGGGTCGGACCCGATCCTGTTCGACGGGAGCGGGGAGACCACGACCGACACCTTCGAACTGGAGGGCGGCATCGCCGCCTTCGACATGGAACACGCCGGCGACGGCGGGTTTCAGGTCGAACTCGTCGACCAGTCGAGCGGCAACACGGTCGAGTTCGTCGCGAACGAGATGGGCCAGTGGCGGGGCCGGATCCCGTACGGCGTCGACCAGGGGACGTACGCGCTGGCGGTCACCGCCGTCGGCGACTGGAGCGTCGAGATCAGCCAGCCCCGGCAGTCGGGCAGCGACGCCGACCAACCGCCGCTGTCCTTCTCCGGGGAGTCGCCCGACTACGAGGGCCCCGTCGAGTTCTCCGGGGAGACGACGTTCGCCGGGAGCTACGCCAGCAACGGCGTGTTCAACGTCGCGGTGCTGGACCCGGATGGCAACAGCACGAGCGTGTTCAGCGAGATGCGGTCGTTCGAGGGCGAGGAGTCGGTCGAGATCGACGGGACCGGCTGGATCCGCGTCGTCACGAACGGGGAGTGGGAAGTGGAAGTGGAGTGAGCGATTCCGCCTCACGTAGCCGCGACGCCGCCGCTCAGACGTGATTCGCGGCAGTTCGAAAAGTGCCCGGGGAGGGCTCCGAACCCTCGATCTCCGCATGTCCCAGGTTCGAGGCTCGGCGGGCCTCAGGGACACGGAGAGCTTCCAAGGCGATACCGCACCGAATCTCAGAACCCTATGAGTGCGGCGCTATGTCCAGCTAAGCCACCCGGGCTCACTCTCCGGTAGTCGGCTGATAGTCTTTAAACTTCTCATATCGACCGACGGGAGCCGGGGATACGGCCCTCGGATTTAAGACACGTCCGGCGCTCAGTGTGAGCATGGACGTTCCCGGTATCGTGGAGTCTTCCCTCGGCGACGAGAACGTCGCCGCCCGGGTCTCGATAGGCGGCGAGGACGAGCTGTTCGTCACCCCGACGCGGACGCTTATCTACCGAGCGGACGGGCTCCTCAGCGACGAAACGGTCGAAGAGTACCCCCACGACGCGGAGCGACTCACCGTCTCCGAAGGGCGGCGAAAGACGAAGATCACGCTCGACTACGCGATTGATGGGGAACGCGAGTTCACCCTCCCCTCGAAGCAGGCGGACACGGCGCTGCACCCGGTGCTTGCCGGCGTGTTGAACGCCAGCGGCGTCACCGAGCCCGGCGAGTCGGTGAACCAGACCTACCGGTTCAGCGAGCTCACCATCGTGATCACGAGCGACCGGCTGGTCAAGCACGTCGGCGAGGCGGTGTGGGACGAGGAGTACGAGGAGTACCGCTTCGCGGACGTGACCGGACTCGACTTCGAGGAGGGCAGCGTCGCGACGCAGATCGTCCTCGAAGTGAACGGGCGACCTCAGCGGATCAAGGCGCCGAACGAGCAGATCGGCGAACTCCGCCAGCGGCTCACGCAGGCGCTGTGCTCGTACTACGACGTCGCCAGCGAGGCAGAACTGGCGGACGCCCTCAGAGGCGACGAGCCGGAGGAGGACGCCGAGGAGGACGCCGAGATGGGCTTCGGCGAGGGCGTGGACCCGCTCGACGCCGACCCGCCGTCGACCGAGGAGGCGGAGGCCGCGGCGGACGACAGCGACGCCGCCGCGGACGACCCCGAAGACGCGGCGGAGGGGGCCCGCGTCGGCACCGTCGAGTCGGGCGGCGAAGAGGGGGACGACTCCGAAGACGGGTTCGACGAGGCGGGCTTCGAACCGGCCACGTCGAGCGACGCGGGCGCGTCCGACGACGTCGCCGACGAACTGGCCGAGCTCCGCGAGGTCGTCGAGGAGCAGAACGAACTCCTGGAGCAGCAGCGCCAGACCATCGAGCAGCTGATCGACGAACTCAGCCGCGGTCGCTGACCGCGGGTCGTCTCACTCTCTCCCGGTCACCTTCCGGATGCAGGAGCTGCCGAACGGGCCGACCTCGCCGGACTCGAACTTGATGAAGTGACCCGTCGAGAGGCCCGCGCCGCAGCGCTCGCAGGTGAACTCGCCCTCCTTCTGGACGACCTGGCTCTCGAACCGGACGAACGCGCCCCCGGAGGGGCGGATGATGCCGTCCTCGCGCTCGACGACGCCCCGCTTCTCGGCCTCGTCGAGGATCGTCCTGGTGAGCGTCGGGTTCGTCGTGATCGTCTCGATGCGGTCGACCGCGTCGGCGACCGACAGCTCCTCGTGCTCCAGGTTCCGCAGGAGTTCGACGCCGAGCTCGACCGTCTCGTCCATCGCCCGACAGTCGCTCGCCGACCGGATTAAACGTTGCGCGGCGGCGCGCCCGGCGACCACAAAGGTTTCAAGGCGCACCCGACGACCTGCGTTCGATGCAGATCGACCGCCGAACTGCCGCCGGCGGCGCCGCGCTCGGCGCCGTCGCCGCTGCGAGCCTCCTCGCATCGCCGGAGGCCGCCCTGTCCGCCGCGGCGTCGGCGGCCGCGGACCCGCTCCTGTTCGGCGTCGCCCTCCTCGCGATCTATCTCGTCCGGCCGTTCCTCGCGTGGCCGACGACCGCGGTCGCCATCCTCGCTGGCTACGGCTACGGCGTCGCCGCCGGCGTCCCCGTCGCGCTCACCGGCGCGGTGGTGACCTCCATGCCGCCGTTTCTCGGCGTGCGCTGGCTCGCGGGGGACGGCCGCTTCTGGGGCCACCTCGGCGACGCCGGCGACCGCTTCTTCGGGTCGACCGGCCACGTCCGCGGCGTCACGGCGGCCCGCCTGCTGCCGATCCCGGCGGACGCCGTCACCTGCACGGCGGCCGCGAGCGGCGTCTCGCTGCCGGCGTTCGCGCTCGGCACGGTGCTCGGCGAACTCCCGTGGACTATCGCCGCCGTCGTCGTCGGGAGTTCCGCGGAGCGCGTCGCCGCGGAGGGGCTTGGCGAGGTCGGCCTCCCGCTGGTGATCGCCTGCGTCGCCGCGGCGGCGCTGCTGCTCGCCGGTCCCGCCTATCAGTACTTCGGCAGCTCGACCGCGGCCGCGTGATTCACTCGGCGAGGTCGATCCGACAGCACGCACCGGTTGTCAGGCCCGCCTCCTCGATGTGCGCCGACAGGCAGGCGTAGTTGCAGAACCGCCCGGCCTCCTCTCGATCGCCGTCGACCTCCTCCTCGACGAACACCGGATCGTGGTCGGACACGTCACTTCCGCAGTAGGTACAGGCGTCACTCATAGCGGGTGGTGGCGGGGCGGACGTACCAACCTTGCGTGCTCGTGTCCCGGCCGCGCGGTACCGCACGAGTACCCCGTATCGAACGCCTCAGACCCAGAAATTGTCGCTGCAGTCCATCACCACGCCGTGTTGCGGGCAGACGTACTTGCAGTGCCGGCGATACATCGGCGCCTCGCACATCGGGCACGGCCGACCGCCGTCGCCACCGGCGCTGTCCTTGCCCCCGTCGCCCGTAGCCGCGTCGTCCTCGTCCATCACGTTCGGGTTCGGAGCGCTCCCTGCTAAGCGTTCTGACCGACGGGCCCCGAGACCGGTCCGACGGGCGCTACCGGCGGCTGTCGACGACGCAGAAAGAGAGAAAGACGAAACCGCGACCGAACCGCGTTACCTCAGCACTCGCTCCAGCCGCAGGATTCGCAGGTCTTGCAGCCTTCGGAGTAGTAGAGACTCATCGACCCGCAGTCCGGACACTCGGGGCTCTCGCCGGCGTCGATGATGTCCTGCTGGTCGGTGCTGCCCGCGTCCGCCTGCGGGCCGGCGTCGGTCTCCGCACTGGACTCGACCTGTGCGCCGCCGTCGGTCTCGGGTTCGGCGGTACCCTCGGTCTCGTCGATCTCCGTGAGGTTCTTCTGCTGCGGGTAGGCCTTCTCGATCTCGCCGTCGAGGTAGCGCCGCAGACCGGTGCCGATCGCGTCCGGGATGGACTGGATCTGCTCGCCCTTGTCCCAGGCGACCTTCGGGCTGCGGATGCCCTGCAGGTCGTCCGCGATCTCGTACGGGTCGACGCCCGAGCGCAGGGCGAAGCTGATGATCTTCGCGAGCGCCTCGGTGAAGGAGGCGGTGAAGCCGCCGGAGTTGCCGATGTTGGCGAACAGCTCGAACGGCTCGCCGTTCTCGTCCTCGTTGATGTTGACGTACAGCTTGCCGTAGCCCGTGTCGATGCGCTGGGTGACGCCGTGGAGCACATCGGGGCGCGGGCGCTCCTTGGCGTAGGCGTCGCCGGTGCCGTCCGCGCCGGAGAGGATCTCGTCGACCTCCTCGTCCAGCGCGGCGCGGACGTCCTCGTTGTCGAGGAACGCCTCGACGCCGCCGAAGACCTCGTTGATCTGCTCGACGAGCGCCTCCGCGGCCTCGCCCTCGTCGGCGAAGTCCTTGTTCTCGGCCCGCGTGGTCAGGACCTGCTTCGAGCGGGTGCCGTCGCGGTAGACCGTGACGCCCTTCCCGCCGTTCTCGTAGATGTAGCGGTACACCTCGTCCATCTCCTCGTGCGTGGCGTCGTTCGGGAAGTTGCACGTCTTCGAGATGGCGGAGTCGACGCCCTCCTGACAGGCGCACTGCACGGCGGCGTGGTCCTTGCCGGAGAGGTCGCCGGTGACGACGAACAGCTCGCCGATCGGGTCCGGGACAGTGTCTAGCCCCTCGACGCCGTCGAACTCGTTGTTCGCCATCTGCTCCTGGGCCTCCCGCTTGACGGCCTCGACGTCGAGGTCGTTCTCCTCCAGCACGCGGAGGAAGTAGTCGTCGAACTCGACGAGCATCTCGTCGCCCTGCACGTCGTCGGAGACGTTCTTGTAGTAGGCGACGTTGTAGATGGGCTCGCAGCCGCCGGTGGTGTTGCCGACCATCGACGTGGTGCCGGTCGGGGCGATGGTCGTCGTGTTGTGGTTGCGGATTGGGTAGCCGTCCTCCCAGTCGTCCGCGTCGAGACCGGTCTGCTTCTCGAACCACTCGCGGTACTCCGTGGGGTTCGCGTACTTCGATTTGTCCCACTCGTCGAAGGAGCCGCGCTCCTCCGCGAGCTCGTGGGAGGCCCGCTTCGAACCGTGGTTGATGTGGCGCATGACCTGCCGGGCGACCTCGTTGCCCTCCTCGCTGCCGTACTCGATGCCGAGCTGGATGTACAGCTGCGCGAGCCCCATCACGCCGAGGCCGATCTTGCGCATCTCCCGGACCTTCTGCTCGATCTTGTCGACCGGGAAGTCGGACATCGTGACGACGTTCTCGAGGAAGCGCGTCCCCTTCTCGATACGGCGGTCGAGCTCTTCGACGTCGAGCGCCTCGTCGAGGAAGTCGTCGACGGACGCCTCCAGCGAGTCGTACTCGTCGGCGTGCTCGTCGTACCAGACGCGCCAGTCCGGCGCGTCGAGGTCCGCGAGCGTCGAGAGGTTGATGTGGCCGAGGTTACACGCCTCGTACTCCTCCAGCGGCTGCTCGCCGCAGGGGTTCGTCGCGAGGATGCGGTGGTCGGGGTGTTCCTCGACGTCGAAGGAGTGCTCCTTGTTGACGCGTTCGAGGTAGATGACGCCGGGCTCGCCGTTCTCGTGGGCGCCCTCGACGATGTCCTCCCAGACGACCTCCGCGGGGACGGACAGCTCCTCGCCGACCTCGACGTACTCGCCGAGGTCGAACATCTCGTACAGCTCCTTCGTCTCCTCGGTGGCGACGTGCGGTTCGCCGGTGCGGGGGTTCGTGAAGGTGAACTCCTCGCCGTTCTCCAGCGCCTCCATGAAGTCGTCGGTGACGCCCACGGAGATGTTGAAGTTCGAGAGGTGGCCCTCGGCGGCGTTGCGGAGGTGCTTGGGGACCTTGCCGTCCTCGGTGATGAGGTCGCGGGCCTCCTCCAAGGCCTCCTTGAAGGAGTTGTGGGTGTAGTCGTCGGGGTCGTTGAGCCGGAGGGAGTGGGCCAGCGAGACGTCCTTGTTCTTGGCGTGGATGAACTGGATGACGTCCGGGTGAGAGATCCGCATCACGCCCATCTGGGCGCCGCGGCGGGCGCCGCCCTGTGCGATGGTCTCGCACATCTGGTCGTAGGTCCGCATGAAGGTGATGGGGCCGGACGCGATGCCGCCGGTGGAACCGACGGCGTCGCCGTAGGGGCGCAGCCGCCAGAACGCGTAGCCCATGCCGCCGCCGGACTGGAACACCTGGGCGGCCTCCTTGGCGGTCTGGTGGATGTCGTCGATGTCGTCCTCGGGGGAGTCGACGAAGCAGGCGGAGAGCTGCTGGAGCTCGTCGCCCGCGTTCATCAGGGTGGGCGAGTTCGGCATGAAGTCCAGGTTCTCCATCATGTCCTGGAACTCCTCGGCGGTCTCCTCGACGTGCTCGCGGACCCCGTCGGGGAGTTCGGGGACGACCGTCTCGTAGGAGAACTTGTTGACGTTGTAGATCGAGAGGGTCGTCTCGGCGTCGTCATCAGAAGCGTCAGCTTCTGATTGGCTCGTGGGAGCTTCGCTCCCACGAACGTCGTCGACGGTGGTGCCCTTCCCGAACACTTCCTCGGCGAGCTCGTCGCGGCGGGGGTGGTCGGGCTTGAGCTGGTCGGGCGTCACGGTGACCTCCTCGCCGCGCTTCTCGGCCTCGTAGACGGCCTCGGCGAGCGCGATGTTCTTGCCGACGCGCTCGAAGAGGTCCTCCTGCTCCTCGATGAGTTCGCCGTCGGCGTCCTTGCGGAGGTAGCGCGCGGGGAGGATGTTGTGGTAGGCGTTACCCGTCAGGCGCTCCTGCAGGGTGTCGCCCTCGGTGCGCTTGATCGGGAGGGTGATCTCGTCGGCCGTGAGGTCCGCGTTACTCATGCGCGGCACCCCCTGTCGGCCGTCGGGCGGTTCGGTCGTCGGCGTGCGTCGTGTGGCAGTTCATTCGTAGCGAAGATTGGGTACTGAAGCCTGCTAATTAACAGTTTGGCTTTCAGTTTTTTCAACAGGTTTCGGTCGCAGATGTATCTGCGTGGTTGATCGCGGTCGGTGTTGCCGGTCTCCGCGTCCCGCGCGAAGTCGGCGTTCGGTACGCCCACTACTGTGTGCGGACGTATAATAAAGATGGCTAGTCATCGAAGTGGAAGTGAAACAACAGGATCGGCGCGCCGTCACGGAGTTCCGGCGGCTCGGGCCGGTGAGAGTGGTCGCGCTCGCGGCGTCGCGTCGCGGGTGATCGAGTCGTCCCATCCGCGGTCACGTACGGGCCGGCGGGTGTTAATCACCGTGGCCCGTTCGACAGCTGACACGATCCGAACGGAACCGTCAGTCCGCGGCCGCGGGCGAGGTGATCGGACAGCAAACTTATGGTCAGTCAGTGAGGTGATCCGGACATGTACGCGCAGTTACCGGCCGCCCTGCTCCAGCTCCCCGGCGTCGCGAACTCGCCGCTCGGCAAGCTCCTCGTCGCGATCGTCGCCCTCGCCGTCATCGTGCTCGTCGGGCGCATCGTCCTGAGCATTGCCTGGAAGCTGCTGCTGATCGCGGGCGTCGTCGTCGCCGCGCTCTACGCGGTCAGCCTGGTCCCGTTCTGAACGCCGCGGCGGAAGGACGAGCCGCGGAGACCCACCGCCAGTGGGCGCTCGGCCGCGGGCGCTCACAGCCCGGTGAGGAAGTTCTCGATGACGTCGTGTCCCACGGCCGTGAGCACGCTCTCCGGGTGGAACAGCACGCCCTCGATGGGGTGCTCGCGGTGGCGGACCCCCATCGCGATCTCCGTCCCGTCGTGGTCGGTCACCGCCGTCACCTCGAAGCAGTTCGGCACGTCCGTGGCGATGAGCGAGTGGTAGCGTCCGGCGCGAAAGCCTTGGTCGAGCCCGGCGAAGACGCCCTCGCCGTCGTGCTCGATCGGGTACGCCTTCCCGTGGATCGGCTCCGGCGCGCGCCCGACCGCGCCGCCGTAGACGTGGACGGCCGCCTCGAACCCGAGGCAGACGCCCAGCGTCGGCACCTCGGGGCTGACCTCCCGGAGGACGTCGTTCGTGACGCCCACGTCGCGCTCGTTCGCCGGGTGGCCCGGCCCCGGACTGACGACGATCGCGTCCGGGTCGGCCGCGCGCACCGCGTCGAGGGAGGCGGTGTTTCGCAGCACCTCGGTGTCGGCGTGCTCGCTGACGTACTCGACGAGGTTGTACGTGAACGAGTCGAAGTTGTCGACGAAAAGTACCGTGGGGTCGCTCATCGCTCGCCCCCCAGTTCAGTCGCCGTCTCACCGCCGTCCGACGGGGTCTCCGCGTCGCCGGCTTCGCCGTCGGCCGCGACCGCCCCGTCGCCCGCCGCGATCCGGTCCAGCGCGACGAGGACGCCGTCCATCTTCTTCTCCGTCTCCTCGTACTCGGCGGTCGGGTCGCTGTCGGCGACGATCCCCGCGCCCGCCTGCACCGTGACGCGGTCGGCGCTCCCGTCGCCGTCGGGCAGCGCCGCGTCGCGCTCGACGGTCGCCGTCCGGATGACGATGGCCGAGTCCATGTCGCCGTTCCACGAGTAGTAGCCGACGCCGCCGCCGTAGAGGCCGCGGGGCTCGCGTTCGAGGTAGTCGATGATCTCCATGGCGCGGATCTTTGGCGCGCCAGAGAGCGTCCCGGCGGGGAACGCCGCCCGCGTCGCGTCGAAGGCATCACAGTCCGCGGCGAGCGTCCCCGTAACGGTGCTCTCGATGTGCTGGACGTGGCTGTACTTCAGCACGTTCATGAACTCGTCGACGCGGACGCTCCCGGACTCACTGACCCGCCGCACGTCGTTGCGCGCGAGGTCGACGAGCATCGTGTGCTCGGCGCGTTCCTTCTCGTCAGCGAGCATCTCGCCCGCGAGGCGGCGGTCCTCAACGGGGCTCGCACCGCGGTCGCAGGTGCCCGCGATGGGGTTCGCCATCACCTCCTCACCGCGGACGGAGACGAGCGTCTCGGGGCTCGCGCCGACGACGTGCAGGTCGTCGTAGCCGAGCAGGTACATGTACGGCGACGGGTTCACCTCCCGGAGCGCCTCGTACAGTCCCAGCGGGTCGACATCGCCGTACAGCTCCCGCTTGCGAGAGATGACGCCCTGGTAGATGTCGCCGTCGAGGACGTGCTCTTTCGCCTTCCGGACGCTCTCCTCGTACTCCTCCTGCGGGCCGGCGGTCTCGGCGACCTTGCGGAAACCGCCGGGGTCAGGGCCGTCCGCCGCTGCGAGGAGCGCCTCGACGCGTTCGACCTCGGCGACGAGGTCGTCGTAGACGGCGCCGGCGTCGTCCTCCGGGCGGAGCACCGGCGTGCAGACGAGTTCGAGCGTCCCCGCCACGTCGTCGAAGACGAGCGTCCGGGTGTTCAGCACGAACTGCGCGTCCGGGAACCTGGAGGGCGGGCGCTCCAGCCCCACCTCGTCGAGCCACATGTCGTAGACGGCGTCGTAGCCGAGGAAGCCGACGAGGCCGCCCTCCAGGTGCTGGCGGTCGTGCTCCGGGAAGCCGCGCAGTTCCGCGTCGGGCAGCACCGCCCGGAGCTCGTCGACGGTGTCGCCGCCGTTCGTCGCGATCAGGTCGCCGTAGCGCTCCTCGGTCAGCACGTCGACGGTCGTCTCGTCGGGGCCGACCGTCGCGACGGCGACCGGGTCGTACCCGACGAACGAGTAGCGCGCGTGCCGGTCCGGGTTGGCCGAAGTCGGCCGGAACGCGCCGTCCGGGTCGCTGGAGGCGGTCTTCTCCGCGCTTTCGAGCAGGAAGGAGTAGTCCGACGCGTCGGCGTCGGTCGTCCGGCCCGTCAGCGCGGCGTAGGCGGCGAGCGGCGACACGTCGACGTCGAGGGCCGCGGCCGCGCGGATCACGACCGGCCCGTCGGCGTCCGCGCGCTCGACGAACGTCTCGCGGTCGACGTTCACGCCTCGACCCCCTCGCGGTCCGCGTCCCCCGCGATCGTCGCGTTCCGGACGAACGCGCGGACGGCCTCGTGGTCCTTCACGCCGCCCTCCGCTTCGACGCCGTCGGTTCGCTCCGCTCCCCGACGAGCATCGCGCTCGCTCGGCGAGCGCTCAACCCCGCTCGCAACGTCGACCGCGAACGGGTCGACCGTGCGGACGGCCTCGGTCACGTTGTCGGGCGTGAGGCCGCCGGCGAGGATCAAGGGCGCTTCCAGATCGGCCGTCGCCTCGCGGGTGCGCTCCCAGTCGTGGGTCTCGCCGGTGCCGCCGCCGCCCGCCGCGTCGACGGAGTCGACCAGCAGGGCGTCCGCGACGCCGTCGTACTCGGCGGCGCGCTCCGGTTCCGCGGCGTCGACAGACTTGATCACGTCGGCGTCGACGGCCGCGCGGAGGTCGCCAACCGCGGCGGGGGAGAGGTCGCCGTGCTCCTGCACCGCGTCGGGGCCGACGCGCTCGACGAGGTCCGCGCCGGCCGCGGCGCTCTCCGGCATCGTCACCAGCACGCTCGTCACGAACGGCGGGACCGCGGCGGCCAGTTCGGCCGCGCGCTCGGGCGACACCTCGCGGGGCGTGTCGACCGGCACGTCGCAGATGAACCCGACGGCGTCCGCGCCGGCGTCGACGGCCGCGCGGAGGTCCGCCTCGCGGGTGATCCCGCAGATCTTCGCCCGCGTCATCTCGCCACGGCCGACTGGAGGTCGGCGAGCTTCCTCGCGGCCTCGCCGGAGTCGATCGCCTCGCGGGCGGCGTCGACGCCCGCTTCCAGGCTCTCGGCCTCGCCCGCGACGTAGATGGCCGCGCCGGCGTTCGCGAGGATGATGTCGCGCTTCGCGCCCGTCACGTCGCCCTCGACGATCCCCTTCATGTCCTCGGCGTTCTCGGCGGGGGTACCGCCCGCGACCGCCTCGACGTCGTACTGTTCGAGGCCGAGGTCCGCCGGCGTCAGAGTGTACTCCTCGACCTCGTCGCCGAATACCTCGGCGACCGTCGTCTCGCCGTGGATCCCGATCTCGTCCATGCCGGAGCCGTGGACGACCAGCGCGCGCTCGACGTCCATCCGCGCCAGTGCGCGGGCGAGCACCGGCACGAGGTCCGGGTCGTACACGCCGACGATCTGCGCGTCAGCGCCGGCCGGGTTCGTCAGCGGCCCGAGCACGTTGAAGATCGTCCGCATCCCGAGCTCCTTCCGCGGGCCGATGACGGCCTTCATCGCGGGGTGGAACACGGTCGCGAGCATGAAGCCGATGCCGTCGTCCTCGATGGCCTCCTCGACGGCCGGCGGTTCGGCCTCGACGTTCACGCCGACCTCTTCGAGCACGTCCGCGCTCCCGGAGGACGAGGACACGGAGTAGTTACCGTGCTTGGCGACCGGCACGCCCGCGCCGCTGGCGACGATGGCGCTCGTCGTCGACACGTTGATCGTGTCGTAGTCGTCGCCGCCCGTGCCGCAGGTGTCGACCAGCGGCGTCCGGTCCGGATCGATCGTCCGCGCCGCGTTGCGCATCCCTTCGGCGAAGCCCGCGATCTCCGTCTCCGTCTCGCCCTTGGCCCGCAGCGCCGCCAGGAGCGCGCCGATCTGCGCTTCCGTCGCTTCCTCGAAGACGGCCGTCGCCGCCTCGCGCGCTTCCGACTGGGTCAGGTCCGCGCCGTCACTGACGCGTTCGATGTGTTCCTGCATGATGGGGCACCGATGGATTACTTCGTGTTGTAGTGTACAAATCTGTACATCAACTTAAGGCTGTCGCCGGCGCGGTCGTCGCCGATTCCCATACGGCGTCGGAATTCGAAACCTTCAATTATATCCCCCGGCTACCGGTTAGTGCAGGCAAGCACCAGACGGGGTTTGTGGTCTAGTCTGGTTATGACACCTCCTTGACATGGAGGAGGCCGGCAGTTCAAATCTGCCCAAACCCACTACATTCTTCCGACGCTGCTCTGCCAGCGCCAGGTGTATTCGAGACGTCGAACGATGAATCAGGGAGCGTAGCGTAACGACGGGGTTCGATCTGCCCAATAGGTTCCTCCGTCAGACCTGCGTTCTACCCTCACTCCCGCCGGTCGTCGAGATGCCGACCCCGAGCGTGGCCGCGGAACACGTCGAACGCCCATCTGCCGGCGTAGACGAGCCTTCGCCGCCACCGGTGCAGGCCCTCCGGTTCCCCCTGATTCGGATCGGTCATACTGGTCCGTTCGCTCCGACGACTCATTAATTATCCCCGTAGTCGGAGTCGTACCCGATATACCGTCACAAGCCCTATCACCACAGGCGCAGAACGTACCCGTAATGCCTTTCGACCCGAACGAGCCGGAGATCGACGCGGACGAGGTGTGCGACCGCGTGGACGCGGCCATCGAGGAGAACGAGGTCGTCCTGTTCATGAAGGGGACGGAGCTGATGCCCCAGTGCGGTTACTCCGAGCGCGCGCTCGGGCTGATCGACAAGTACCGCGACGACTACGAGGTCGTCGACACGCTCCAGAACCTCGAGGCGTTCCGCGAGGCGCTGGAGGCCCACAGCGGCTGGGAGACCACGCCCCAGACCTTCGTCGAGGGCGAGTTCGTCGGCGGGAGCGACATCCTCGCGGAGCTCGACGAGCGCGGCGAGCTCGCGGAGACGCTGAACGTCGACCCGGACGAGGTGGAGACCGACGCCGACGCGTCGGACGCCGACGACGCCGGCGTCGACGCGCCGTTCTGACGGTCCGGCCGGCGCTTTTCCGGTTGCGCGGCGTAGTGTGAGCCATGAGCGACATCTGGCACAGCGTGCGCGACGAGTGCGAGCGGCTCGACCCGGAAGCGCAACTGGTGACGCCCGTCTCGGAGCGGCCGTTCGGGATCGAGACGACGTTCGACGACCGCGTCGTCGTCCGGTTTCACGACGGCGGCGAGGAGCGCCGGCTCAACCGGCGGCAGTTCGAGGTGCTCGCGGACCGCCTCGACGACGGACCGATTCCGCTGGAGGACCTGCCGGCCGGCGTCGAACCGTACGCCGCCGTCCTGAGTCTCGCCCCCGCGGTCGTCTCGGACGGCGAGACCCTCTCGCGGACGCCCGACGAGGGCGACGACGGGGAGAGTCCGCACCTCGTGCCGCCGGAGGAGGCGCGGACGCCACCGGAGCGCGTCCACGACGACGCCGTGTTGCTCGCGGACCTGCTGGAACGGCTGGACGCCGAGGACCCGGCGTCGCTGGACACCGAGGCGCTGACCGATCTGTACGTCGTGCTGTCGGACGTCCAGCGCGGCGCGGACCGCGTCAGGAGTTCGGTCGGCGAGCCACTGCTCGACCGCCTGGGCCCGGACCAGGAGCTACGCGGTCGGTTCGGGACGGTCCGGCGGACGACGCGCGAGCGGAGCCGGCCGAAGGACGACGAGACGGTGCTCGACGCGCTCGACGAGCACGACATCCCGCACGAGTGGGTGATGGGCGTCGACCCCGACAAGCTGGACGTCGTGGTGGCGGTCACGGACCTGACCGAGGACGAGGTGTACGACACCGACGAGCAGGTGTACGTCCAGAAGACGGGCGTCGACGAGAGCGAGAAGTTCTCGCGGCTCCGCGGACTGGTCGACCGCATCGACGAACTCGACGAGGGTGCGGAGCTACGGGACGACCTCGCCGACCTCGAAGAGCGACTCGACGAGGCTCTCTCGGCGGGGTAGCCGGGCTGTCGCGGGCGTCGAGCGGCAGACCCGTTGACGGGGGGAGCGATCGACTACCGCAGTTACCCGTCGCCCTCGGACTGGTACGGCTCGCCCACCGCGTGCCGGGGCAGGAGGTTCATCACCTCGGTCTCCAGGTCGTCCATCGACTCGAACGTCTCGTCGCCGGACCCTGCGACGAGGTCGCCGAGGTTCTCCTCGCCGTCCGCGAGGACCAGCGTCACGTCGTCGCACTCCTCGGCGACGGCCTCCCGCGACGCCGGGTAGTCGAGTTCGTTCAGGACGGCTTCCAGCTCGTTGAGTTTGACGTTTCTTCCCATGTCTTACGACTACGGGTGCAACGGGCATAGAGGTAGGGCACGGCCCGCGGTCGAACACGCTCCCGAGACAGACGGCGGCCGTCGGCCGGCGGTCACTCCGTCACGGAGAGGCGCACGTCGCCGGTGTCGGTGGTGACCCGGAGCGCGTGCGTGCCGTCGCCGAGGTCCGCGACGAACGTGGTCTCGGTCTCCGTGTCGGGGTCGTCGAACCCGTCGGCCGTGATATCGCCCGTGTTCGTCGACACGGTGACGGCCGCGTCGAGTTCTCGCGAGAGCGCCAGCGAGACGTCCCCGGTGTCCGTCTCGACCTCGGCGTCCCCGGACAGCGACGGTATCTCCGCGTCGACGTCGCCCGTGTCGGTCCGCACTCTGTCGACGGCGGTCGACTGACGGACAGTGACGTCCCCGGTGTCGGCCCGGGTCGACACCGTCCCGTCGACCCCGTCTATCTCCTGATCGCCGGTGTCGGTTTCGGCGGTCAGGTCGCCGCGGACGTCGGCCGCGTCGACGTCCCCGGTGTTCGTCTCGACGGTCGTCGGTCCGTCGACGCCGCGGATCCGCAGGTCGCCGGTGTTCGCCGTCGCCCGCGTGACCGGAAGCCCCTCGGGAACGACGACTTCGACGTCCATCGTCGGCCCCGGCCCCAGCCGGATCCAGTTGTCGTCGTCCGACCGCGTCGCGGACACGTCGACGGTCCCCCCGCTGCGCTCGACGGCGAGTTCGAGCTGGTCGAGACCGTCCTCGCCGCCGGCCCGCTTGACCGCCTCGACCCGGACGTCCGACCGGTCCTCGCCGCGAACGGTCGCGTCGCTCACCTCAGTCGCGAGGGTCAGGCCGTCTGCTCCCGCCGGGTCGACCGTCTCCGTGACGGTCTCTTCCGCGTTCCTGTCGGTCGCGATCGCGATACAGCCCGAGAGCCCGCCGAGGAGGGCGGCGCTGGCCGCGGCGAGAAGCGTCCGCCGCGCCACGGAAGCGTCGGTCGCTGTGGAGTCGGTCATCGTAATCCCAACCTCTCGACGGCGGGTAATAAAGCGCCCCCGACCGTTACAGCCGCTACAACCCTGCAAAAGCTATATATACGGCGTCCGAGCCGCCGACCTTTCTTTCGGTTTTTTCAAAGGTCAGGCTCGCCGTCACTGAACTTCTTAACGCCGTAGCACTAACCCTCGGAGAACCGCTCCCCCATTTCAAACCATGAGTGATACCCCCCGTGTTCTTTACGTGAGTCTGGGGCCCGGAGACGACGCTGCCGACGCTCTCGCCGACGAACTCCCCGACGCCACCATCGAGACAGCCGCGGACGGTGCGGCCGTCGAGGCACGCGTCGCCGAGGGAGACGTCGACTGCGTCGTCAGCGCGCACGATCCCCCCGACGTGGACGCGATGGCGGTGCTCGACCGGCTCCGCGAGGCGCTGCCGACG
This sequence comes from Halostella limicola, assembly GCF_003675875.1. Lineage (NCBI taxonomy): Archaea > Methanobacteriati > Methanobacteriota > Halobacteria > Halobacteriales > Natronoarchaeaceae > Halostella > Halostella limicola. The sequence goes on from NZ_RCDI01000001.1 coordinate 1,335,019, forward strand.
CTCCCGTTCGTGCTGTTCGCGGACGATCCCCCCGGGTCGACGGTGCGCGAACTGTACGACCGGCGGGCGACGACGCTCGTTCGACGCGACGGCGACAGCGGCTACGCCGCCCTCGGCGCGGAGGTGTCGAAACACGTCGCGCCGTCCGTCCCCGAGAACCTCCCCCGAAACGCCGAGCACGTGTACCGGGCGCTCGAATCGTCGGACCAGGGGATCGGTCTGCTCGACGCCGACGGCGAGTTCGTCTACGTCAACGAGGCGTACGCGGATATCTACGGCTACGACCGCGAGGAGATGGTCGGAGAACACTGGTCGATGCTGTACAGGGAGGAAGACGTCGAGCGAGTCGAGGAGGAGATCCTGCCGCAGGTGGACGAGGCAGGGAGGTGGCGCGGGGAGACGGTCGGCGTCCGGAGCGACGACGAGGAGTTCGTCGAGGACCACACCCTCGCCCACACGACCGACGGCGGCCTCGTCTGTATGGTCCGGGACGTCACTGACCGGAAGCACCTGCAGTCGGAACTCGATGAGGCGCTCGGCCGGATAACGGACGCGTTCTACTCCCTGGACCGGGGATGGCAGTTCACCTACCTGAACGACAGGGCGGAGGCGCTGCTCGACCGCGACGCCGACGAGGTCATCGGGGAGACGGTGTGGGACGAGTTCCCCGATATCCGCGACACCGAGATCGGGGAGAAGTACCGGGAAGCGATGGAGTGTCAGGAGCCGGTGCGGTTCGAGTCGTTCTACGAACCGCTCGACGCCTGGTTCCGGATCCACGCCTACCCCTCCGAAACCGGCCTGTCGGTGTACTTCGAGGACGTCACCGAGGCCGTTCGGACGCGGCGGGAACTCGAGATGGAAAAAGAGCGGTTCCGGCGCATGGTCGAGGACGTCCAGGACTACGCGATCTTCATGCTCGACCCCGAGGGCAACGTGCGGAGCTGGAACGCCGGGGCGGAGCAGATCAAGGGGTACGAGGAGGAGGAGATCGTCGGTGAGCACTTCTCGACGTTTTACACCGAGGAAGCCGTGGACGACGGCGTTCCCGAGCACAATCTCGCCGAGGCGGCGAGGGAGGGCCGGACCACTCACGAGGGGTGGCGCGTCCGGAAGGACGGAACCCGGTTCTGGGGGTTCGTCACGATCACGGCACTGTACGACGACGGCGACCTTCAGGGGTTCACGAAGGTGACGCGGGACATGACGGAGCGAAAGCGCCGCGAGGAGCAGTTGACCGAGCTCAACGACCTCTCCCGGGACCTGCTCGAAGCGGAGACGGCCGACGAGATAAGCGACCTCGCGGTGACGGCCGCCCGGTCGATACTCGACTGTCCCGTGATCAGCGTCGCGCTGTACGACGCCGACGCCGGAGACCTGAAACCGGTCGCGCAGACGCCCGAAGCGGCTGACGCGACCGAAGGTGGGATAGTGATCGACAACGGCCGCCGGATCGAGTGGAAGGCGTTCGTCGAGAGTGAGACGAAGCGGTGGGGCGAGCCGGACGATGCGGCGTTCGAGGGGTCCCCGTCGAACGGCTGCGTCGTGCCGCTGGGTCGCCACGGCGTGCTCGCGGTGGGATCGACCGCGGCGGACGGCCTCGGCGAGTCGACCGTCGACGTGGCGGAGGTCCTCGCGTCGACGGTGACTGCCGCGCTCGACCGCACGGAGCGCGAGCGCGAGGTGCGGGAACACGAGCAGTCCCTCGAAGAGAAAAACGAGGCCCTCGAACGGCTCAACCGCATCAACGAGGTCATCCGCAGCATCGACCGGGCGCTCGTCGGCGCGACGACGCGGGCCGAGATCGAGGAGGCGGTCTGCGCGGAACTCGCCGACGCGAGCCCGTACTGTTTCGCCTGGATCGGCGCCACCTCGGGGGCGACGAACGAGGTGCGGCCGCGCCAGTGGGCCGGCGCGGACCAGGGGTACCTCGACGGGGTCGACCACGTGGCGGCGGGCCCGGACGCCGAACAGTCACCGGCAGTGCGTGCGATGCGAACGCGGGAGACGCAGGCGGAGCCAAGCCTGCTCACCGATCCGCCGTTCGAGCCCTGGCGACAGGAGGCGCTCTCCCGCGAGTTCCGCTCCGCGATCAGCATCCCGCTTGAGTACGCCGGGTCGCTGTACGGCGTCCTGAGCGTGTGCGCGGACGACACGGGCGTCTTCGACGAGATGGAGCAAGCGGTGCTGACCGAACTCGGGGATACGATCGCTCACGCCATCAACGCCGTCGAGAGCAAGAAGGCGCTGGTCAGCGACTCCGTCGTCGAACTGGAGTTCCGGCTCCGCGACCCGGATCTGGTGCTCGCGCGGGCCGTCTCCGAGGGCGGCGGCCGCTTCGAGTTCGAGGGGGTCGTCCCCGACGAGGGGCACGGACGGTTGTTTTTCACCGTCTCCGGTATGGACCCCGAGGCGGTGGCCGAGCACGTCGACCCAACACCGGAGATCGATGACCTCAGGCTCGTCGCCGAGCGCGGGGACCGTTACCTCTACGAGATGGCGCTCACGGACCGGAGCCTCGTGCGAACCCTGATCGACCACGGGGCCGTCCCGAGAGAGATCACGGCGGACGGCGACGAGGTCCGCCTCGTGGTCGACCTCTCGGAGGACGCGGACGTTCGCGGGTTCGCCGAGATGATGCAGTCCCGGTATCAGGACGTCGAGCTCGTCGGTCGTCGAGAGCGTGAACGCCCGGTCCAGACGCGGGACAGTTTCCTCGCCGAGGTGAGCGACCGGCTCACGGCCCGGCAGGAAGAAGTGCTCAGAACGGCGTACCTGAGCGGCTTCTTCGAGACGCCGCGGGACCGGACCGGCGGCGAGATCGCGGAGTCGCTCGGCGTCTCCCAGCCGACGTTCAACAACCACCTCCGCGCCGCCCAGCGGAAGCTCTTTACCCTGCTGTTCGAAGGGGAGGCCTAGATTCATAGCCATCCCTGTCCGCGATGGGTACGAGGCTAGCTATACTCCCTATCGGCGCGGGGGGCCAAGGAAAGGTATGGAACGAGACACCGGGAGCCCCGTTCGGAAGACGTCGGACGCGCCGAGCACGGCCGTGGTCATGGCGGTCGCGGAGGCGCGGGGCGTCGACCCCATCGACCTCGACTGTCGCCTCGCCGACGTCGTCGATCCCGACGCGCTCGATAGACTGTTCAGCGACGACCGCCTGCGCGCGTCGACTACCCCCGAGCTCGCGTTCACGTTGGGGCACTGCTCGGTCACCGTCCACGAGGACGGGTCGGCGTCCGCGACGGAGACCCGAACGTGAGACGGAGGCGTTCAGCGTGATACCTGACAGTTCGGCGGACGCCTGCGCGAACTGCGGGGCAGAGATAGACGGCAGCGAGTGGCACCCGGTCAGGGCGACGCACGGCGAGGACGGCGAGTTCCGCCTCTACGCGTTCTGCTCGGAGGAGTGCCTCGAAGAGTGGGAGTAATGCCTCGCCGCCCCCTTCCCCTTGCGGTCGCGTTCGCGCCGCTACGTCAGAGATTACGTGGTGTAGTGTTTCTTCGGCCCGTCTTCGAGCCCCATCTGTAACTCCGCCTCGACCTGGTTCACCTTGTCCGTGGGTTCGAGGACCTGCCCGCCGTTTCGCTCCCCGCGTTCGAGGAGGCCGGCGGCGCTGAGTTTCGGGATGTGGTTGTGATACAGCGTCATCTTGATGCGCTCGACCGTCCGGTCGTCGACCTCGCTGACCGAGACGTTCCCCTCCCAGGCGGCGATGTGTCTCGCCAGTTCCTCCATCGATACCGGCTGGTTCCGCCTGCTCAGATACGCGAGCGCGTATCTGCGGCGGCGATCGGAGAGCAACTCGAACGTCAGCTCCGGCGTGAGTTCCACGTCGCTGCCCCGTTCACCCATCGCCGGACTCACCCCGTCCCCCCGACGCCCGGCAGCTGAAGTGTAGAGCCATACGGCTCCCTACGTGCCTGCGTCTTAAATCTTTCTCGTACGTCCGACCGCTGTCACGTGGTCGTTGTGACGGGAATCATCCGTCAGTTTTCGGCGAAGTCCGACCCGTGGATGGTCTCGTGCATCCCGATTATCAGCGCCGGTACGACGACCATGAAGACGTGTTCCTCGATCGGGATCCCGAGGAAGTCGACGCCTGTCCGGAGTTCGATGGCGAAGACCCCGACGTGGAGAGTGTACCAGTCCCAGACGTACGCGATGGGGTACAGCGCCGCGATCGTTTTGCCGGCGCGGCGGAGGGCGTTCGCGCGCACCAGCAGCGCGAGCGCGACGCTCCCGAAGACGACCTCCGTCACGAGGTACGTGTACGGCCCGAAGACGCCGATGTCGGGGACCACGGTCGTCGGTAGGGCCGCCACCCCCTAAACCTCGGTGTGCCACCAAATCGCAAGGGACGAAGTTTGAAGGCCGTCGCCGGCGAAGATTACCGTGTGAGTACGATGGATATTGCTGACATCGCGACCCGCGAGTACGTCGAAGTCGACGCCGATACCAGACTCGGGAAGGTTCGGTCGCTGTTCGAGGAGGAAAACCCCAAAGGGATCATCGTCACTCGCGAGGGCGAGTACGAAGGGGTCGTCGGCGAACGGCAGCTCCTCCAGTCCCACGTCGAGGACGACACGAAAGTCGCCGCCCTGGTGAAACCGAGCCGGAACGCGCCCGCGCCGAAGGTCGACCGGACCGAGGACATCCGGGAGACCGCCCGGGTGCTCGTCGAGGGCGGCACCAAGGTCGCACCCGTCTTCGAGGGCGGCGAGCTGTGGGGCATCATCACGGAGGACGCCATCCTGCAGGCCGTCCTCGAGAACCTCGACGCGCTCGACGTGGGGCAGATCTACACCGAGAACGTCATCACGATCACCGAGAACGACGGCGTCGGGAAGGCGATCAACCTCATGCGCGAGAACGCCATCTCCCGGCTCCCGGTGGTCGACGACGACGGGATGCTCTCCGGGGTCGTCACCACCCACGACATCATCGACTTCGTCACCCGGAACGAACAGCGCATCACGGGCAAGGGCGACCGCGCCGGCGACTTGGACCGGATGCTCGACATCCCCGCCTACGACGTGATGTCCAGCCCCGTCGCGACGACCTCCGTCGACGAGAGCGTCCGCGACGCCGTCGAGGAGATGCTCGACAACGACTACTCCGGGCTGGTGGTCACCCCCGAGAACGACGACCGCGTCGTGGGCGGCGTCCTCACCCGGACCGACGTGCTCCGGGCGCTGACCTACACCGAGGAGGAGCACATGGACGTCCAGATCACCAACATCGAGCTCCTCGACACCATCTCCCGGCAGGACATCCGCGAGAGCATCGAGCAGGTGTCCGGCAAGTACAGCAAGATGCACGTGCGCCACGCCCACGTCCGCTTCCAGGAGCACCAGGAGAAGCTGCGGGGCACGCCGCTCATCCTCTGTCAGATCCGGATGCGGACGAACCGCGGCCAGATGATGGGCAGCGGCGAGGGGTACGGCTCGAAGCAGGCGTTCCACGTCGCGCTCGACAAGCTCGAACGGAACGTCCTCGAACAGAAGGGGATGCAGAGCGACGAGGAGTACCGCGGGCAGCTGCTCCGGAAGCTGGGCGAACTGTAGAGGCTCGGCGCCCGGACTCCTCCGTTATCGGATCGCTTTCTCGCTGCGAGGCATAGCTCGACCGCGAGCCGCTGTGAGGGCTACGGCTCGTCGGCCGCTTCGAGTCCGGTGTCGGTGATGCGGAACGTCGCAGTCTCGCCGGCGCCCTTCGACCGGTGTTTCTCCAGCGTCGCCCGGCGGTTCCCGCCCCGGAAGCGGTCGACGCGCAGGACCGTCCCGGTCCAGTGCTCCAGTGTGTGGCCGCCGAGCGGGCGCGTGCGGTCGCTGTCGGGGTCGGTGAACACCTGGTTCGTCACGACGACGGCGAGGTCGTGGCGCCGGGCCAGCGACAGCAGGTGCGTCACCTGTCTGGCGACGTCCCGCAGCGCCTCGCCGGCGTCGCCCTCGCCGGTCCGCTCCAGTCGGTAGAATCCTGTCGCGCTGTCGAGGACGATCAGGTCCGCCTCCTCGGCGAACTCGCCGGCGTCCCGCACCGCCTCGGCCTGTTCGTCGAAGTCGTACGCGGACTCGACGACGATGTTCGACGTGACGTCCTCGACGGCCCCGCCGTCGGCGCGCGCCTGCGCGAGCTGTTCGAACCGGTCGAGCGACAGCCCCTCGGTGTCGATGAACACCGCGAGGCCGCCGTCTGCGGCCGCCTCCACCGCGGCCGAGAGCGCGAGGTTCGTCTTGCCGGCCGCCGGCTGGCCGTACACCTGCGTGACGGTGCCGCGTTCGAACCCGCCGTCCAGCAGGTCGTCGACGGGCCCGCAGCCGGTCGGTATCGGCGAGTCGTGGTTCACGCCGCGAGGTAGACGCGTTCCGGGCAAAAAGCCCCCGGTCCGCGGAAGGGTTTAACTCCGCCGCCGGCGAACGTCCGGGTTAGTGATAGTCGTCGCGACGTCCGACTTCGAACTGTACCACGGCGTGGTGAACGAGCTCCGCGACCGCGGCGTGACGTTCACGACGGTCGAACCCGAGGACCCGATACCGGAGGAGACGACGGTGCTCATCACCGAGGCCGGCGGGAACGCCGCCGACGACTCGCTCCCCGAGGACGTGGTCGTCGTCCGTGCGGAGCCGGACAGCCCCCGGCGCGCCGTCGAGTCGGCGCTGGCCGCCGTCCGCGGCGAGGGCGGGCGCACCGTCGTCGGCGTCGACCCCGGAACCCGCCCCGGGATCGCCGTCATGGCCGGCGAGACCGTCATCGCCGCGTTCCACGTGCCGCTGGACGACGCGGTCGACGTGATCCGCGAGGAGGTGGCCGACGCGCCCGATCCGGTCGTCCGGGTCGGCGACGGCGCGCGCCTGCAGGGAGCCACGATCGTCAACGAACTGGACGAGGTGCGGGTCGAGCTCGTCGACGAGACCGGGACGACGCCGTACCTCGGCACCGGCGCGCGCGGGATGGGCGACGTGCTGGCGGCGGTCAACATCGCCCGCATCGAGGGCGACGTTGTCGACGAGCGCGAGATCGAGCCGACCGAGGGCGAGCTGAAGGTGATCAAGGACCGCTCGCGCGAGCAGTCGGGCGAGAACCGCGCCATCGACGAGGACCTCGCCCGGCGCGTCGCCAGCGGCGAGTTGACGATCGACGAGGCGCTGGACGAGCACCGGAGCGGGTGATCAACCGACGGGGTCCACGACGACGGGTGCCAGCGTCCCGGGGACGGTTCTCCATCCCGCCTTCCGATGGCGTATTTCCCCCTCCGCGGGCGTCTCCCCACCGTCGTCGCGATAAAGCTACGGACCGCTTTGTTGGAAGTACTTAGCGGGTTGTTTTCGGCTTTCACCGGGAAATATCCCGACACCGGCCCGTAACATTCCATTTTCTTCTCGTGGAATTTATCTGCCTGCTCGTGGCCATAGCGTTCGGAGGTCATACGGTGTTCTTTCAAGACGACGAACTGCAATTCGAGGTAGAGGTCGAGGAACCGGACCCGCACTTCGCGAAACTGCTCCAGCAGGCCATCGGCGGCGTCGAGGGGGAGATGCGCGTCGCGATGCAGTACATGTTCCAGGCGTGGGCGCTGCCGGAGGAGCACAGCGACTACCGCCACATGCTGATGGAGACGGCCGCGGAGGAGCTAGGTCACATCGAGATGCTGGCGACGGCGGTGACGAAGAACCTGCGCGGCGCGCCCCAGGAACTCCGCGAGGAGGCGAAGGAGGACGCCGCCGTCGCCGCGGCGATGACGGGGCAGAACCCGCGCCAGTTCCTGTCCTCGGGGCTGTCCGCGATGCCCGTCGACAGCAACGGCGTCCCGTTTAGCGGTAGCTGGGTCGTCGCGTCGGGCAACCTCGCGGCCGACATGTACGCCAACGTGATGGCCGAGTCGACGGGCCGCCTGCTGGCCACCCGGCTGTACGAGTACACGAACGACGAGGGGATGAAGGACATGCTCGCGTACCTCATCGCCCGCGACACGATGCACCAGAACCAGTGGCTGGAGGTACTGAACACGTTCGACGACCACCTGCCGATCCCGGCGAGCTTCCCGCAGGAGAAGGAGAACCAGGAGTTCAACTACTCCTTCATGTCGACGGCGCGGGACCCGCACGAGGACCCCGAGAAGCCGTGGACGCAGGGCGAGGCGCCCGACGGGACCGGCCAGTTCTCGTTCCTCGCCGAACAGCCCGGCGGCGGCCCGCCGGGCGTCGGCCGGGCTGACCCGACGACGAACAACGAACCGGAGCCCGAGTAACGACGTCCCCCCGGCCGCTCGACCGACCCGCCGCTATTCTTTCACGGCGCTCTCCGCCCGCCGCAGCACCTCGCGGACCGGGAGCTCCGTCTCGCCGGCTACCGCGAGGGCGTCGTCGTACTCCGCGCTCACGTCGTACACCTCGCCCTCGTCGTTGCTGGCGACTTTCACGGCGACCTCGTACTCGCGCCCGTCCACCGAGAGCGTCGCCGTCTCGAAGGCGCGCTCGGCGATCCAGCGGTGGGTCGCGCCGCCCTCGCGGACCCCGAGGGTCCCCGTCTCCTCGGCGAGGCGGCGCGCGACGGCCTCGGCGTCCTCGGGCTTCGCGATCACCTTCACGAGGTGGCCCGGCCGGGACTTCTTCATCGTCGTCGGGACGATCGTCACGTCCCGCGCGCCTGCCTCGGAGAGCGTCTCCTGCAGGCTCCCGAGCACCTCGGGGGCCACGTCGTCGACGTTCGTCTCAAGCACGGCCACGTCGTCGCGGACGAGCCGGCCGCCGTCGGCGGTCTCGGCGCTCGCCGCGTCGCCGCTCTCGTGCTCTTCGCCGACCATCGCCCGCAGGACGTTCGGGCGGTCGTCGAGGTCGTAGCCGCCCGCGCCGTACCCCGACGCAGTCACGTCGAGGGCCGGGAGCTCCGCCCCGCCCTCCGCGAAGTGCGCGAGGATCGCCGCGCCGGTCGGCGTGAGCAGTTCCCGTTCGACGGGGCCGCCGCGCACCGCCCAGTCGGCGCGCTCGACGATCTCGACGACCGCCGGCGCGGGCACCGGGTAGACCCCGTGACTCATCTCGACGGTCCCGCCGCCGGTCCGCACGGGCGTCGTGACGACCCGGTCGACGCCGAGGTCGTCGAGCAGCAGCGCCGCGCCGACCACGTCCGCGATCGCGTCGTCCGCGCCCACCTCGTGGAAGTGCGTCTCCGAGAGGTCGGTGCCGTGGACCGCCGCCTCCGCCTCGCCGAGGACCTCGAAGACGGCGGTCGCGTCCGCGACGACGTCCTCGGGCAGACCCATCCCCTCGACTATCTCGACGACCTCCGGGTACGTCCGGAGGGGGCCTCGCCCCTCGGCGATCGGGGCGTGGTCGTGCGAGTGGTCATCGTGGGTGTGGCCGTGCGAATGAGCAGCGTCGTGGGTGTGGTCGTGATCGTGGTCGTGGCTGTGCGAGTGCTCGTGACCGCCGTCGCCGCGGTCGGCCGACCCGTCGTCGCCGCGATCCGAATCGTGGGAGTGATGGTCGCCCGTTGCCTGATCGGAGTCGTCCGCGCCGGACGCCAGCACCCGAACGTTCGTCGCCGCGATACCGCTCTTCGTCGCCTCGTCGACGGCGTATTCGACGCCGAGGGCGTCCTCGACGGGAGCGAGGACGGCGGGGTCGGCCCCGGCGGCGACGAGCGCGCCGAGCACCATGTCGCCGCTCGCACCCGTCCGTCCGTCGAACGCGAGTGTTCGCATGTTCCCAACTCGGCAGCGGCGCGGGGTTAAGGTTCGGGTCCGCGGGCGTTACGCCTATGTGCCTGCCGCGCTGACCAACGAATGGTAACACGTGACACTAGACGCGAGCGCGATCGGGGGATGACCCCCCATAACAAAAGACATATCGGCACCGGCGTTCGACTTCCAACCATCCCAGCTAGTGTGAAATCATGAATGAAGTCCAACTTGAGGTCGCAAAGGCGTACCCGAACGATTCGGGGCGCGGTATCGCACGCCTCGACCCGGACACGCTCCTCCATCTGAAGTTGAGCCCGGGTGACATCATCGAGATAGAGGGGGCAGACACCACCGCCGCGAAGGTGTGGCGCGCCGACCGGCAGGACTGGAACACCGACACCGTCCGAATCGACGGGTTCACGCGTCAGAACGCCGACGTCGGTATCGGCGAGCGCGTCACCATCCGGAAGGCGGAGGCGACGAAGGCCGACTCGCTGGTGCTCGCGCCGCCCGAGGAGGCGAGCGTCCAGTTCGGCAGCGACGCCGCCGGCATGGTGAAACGGCAGATCCTGAAGCGCCCGGTCGTCGAGCGCGACATCGTGCCCGTCATGTCGAGCACGAACCACCCGTTCATGCGCTCGCCGGGGCAGGCGATCCCGCTTATCGCCGTCGAGACCGAGCCCGAGGGCGTCGTCCTCATCACCGAGGACACGGACGTCGAGCTCCGCGAGGAGCCCATCTCGGGCTTCGAGAAGACCGGCGGCGGGATCACCTACGAGGACATCGGGGGACTACAGTCGGAGATCCAGCGGGTCCGGGAGATGGTCGAGCTCCCGATGAAACACCCGCAGATCTTCAAGAAACTGGGGATCGAGCCGCCGCAAGGCGTGCTCCTGCACGGCCCGCCCGGCACGGGGAAGACCCTGCTCGCCAAGGCCGTGGCCAACGAGACCTCTGCGAGTTTCTTCTCCATCGCCGGCCCCGAGATCATCTCCAAGTACTACGGGGAGTCCGAACAGCAGCTCCGGGAGATCTTCGAGGACGCGACCGAGGAGGCGCCCTCCATCATCTTCATCGACGAGCTCGACTCCATCGCGCCCAAGCGCGAGGACGTGACCGGCGAGGTGGAACGACGCGTCGTCGCGCAGCTGCTGACGATGATGGACGGCCTCGAATCCCGGGGTCAGGTCATCGTCATCGCCGCGACGAACCGGGTCGACTCCGTCGACCCCGCGCTCCGCCGTCCCGGCCGCTTCGACCGCGAGATCGAGATCGGCGTCCCCGACGAGATGGGCCGCGAGGAGATCCTCCAGATCCACACCCGCGGCATGCCGCTGTCGGACGACGTCAACCTCGGCCACCTCGCCGACGAGACCCACGGCTTCGTCGGCGCGGACATCGAGTCACTGACGAAGGAGGCCGCGATGAAGGCGCTGCGGCGGTACCTCCCCGAGATCGACTTGGACGAGGAGGACATCCCGCCGAGCCTCATCGACCGGATGATCGTCAAACGCCAGGACTTCCGCGGGGCGCTCAACGAGGTCGAACCGTCGGCGATGCGGGAGGTGCTCGTCGAGCTCCCGAAGATCTCGTGGGACGACGTCGGGGGCCTCGAAACCGCGAAAGAGCAGGTCCAGGAGAGCGTCGAGTGGCCGCTCTCCTCGCCCGAGAAGTTCGACCGCCTCGGCATCGACCCGCCGAGCGGCGTCCTGCTGTACGGCCCGCCCGGCACCGGGAAGACGCTGATGGCGAAAGCCGTCGCCAACGAGACCAACGCCAACTTCATCAGCGTCCGCGGCCCGCAGCTGCTGTCGAAGTGGGTCGGCGAGTCCGAGAAGGCGATCCGCCAGACCTTCCGGAAGGCCCGGCAGGTGTCGCCGACGGTGATCTTCTTCGACGAGCTCGACAGCCTCGCCCCCAGCCGCGGCGGCGACATGGGCAGCAACGTCAGCGAGCGCGTCGTCAACCAGCTCCTGACCGAACTCGACGGGCTGGAGGACATGGAGGACGTCATGGTCATCGGCGCGACCAACCGGCCGGACATGATCGACCCCGCGCTGATCCGTTCCGGGCGGTTCGACCGCATGGTGATGATCGGCCAGCCCGACACCGAGGGCCGCGAGCGGATCCTGGACATCCACACCCAGGACACGCCGCTCGCCGCCGACGTGTCGCTCCGGGAGATCGCCGAGATCACCGACGGCTACGTCGGGAGCGACCTGGAGAGTATCGCCCGCGAGGCCGCCATCGAGGCGCTCCGCGAGGACGACGAGGCCGAGGACGTCGAGATGCGCCACTTCCGCAAGGCAATCGAGAACGTCCGGCCGACGATCACCGAGGACATCCTCGACTACTACGAGCGCATGGAAGACGAGTTCAAGGGCGGCACCGCGAAGCCGGACCGCGACCGCACGGGCGGCCGCATCGGCTTCCAGTAGCCCCCGCCGCGACTCCGTTCTCCCGCCGTTTTCGTCCGCGCCGAGGACAACCGTTTTAACCTCCTGACACATACGCGGACCGTAACTACCGCCGTGAACGGACCACCACCCGACGATCCGGAGGAGGACGTGCTCGCGGGCGGGGAGGACGCCTACAGCGCGCTCCGCGACCCGACCGTGCTCCTCCTGTTCGCCATCGTCCTCGCGACGCTCGTCGCCATGGTGGCCGGGTTCGGCGGTACGGGGGCGCTCGCGGGCAACGAGAGCAACGAGCCGACGTTCCCCATCCTCGACCTCGGCGACGAGGGCCCGTCGACCGACGTGGTCGAGCTCCGCGTCGCCGTCAATCAGTCGTCCGTCCGGCCCGGCGACGCGGTCGCGATGACCGTCACGCGGGTCGACGGCACCCCGGTACCGAACGCGTCCGTCCGCGTCGGCGGGCGGACCCACGTCACCGACGAGAACGGGACGGTCGTCGTCAGGTTCGACGGCGGCGAGCACGTCGTCTCGGCGACCGCCTCGGCGAACGGCACCCAGTTCGTCGACGCGCGTCGAACCGTCGTCGTCGAGCGGTACGTGACGGATCTGACCCTGCGGGCGAACGCGACGAACGTCACGGCCGGCGACGCGGTCCGCTTCGCCGTGACCGACGGCGAGGAGGGCGTCCCCGCCACGGTGTCGGTCGCCGGGAGTCGCCACGCCACGAACGAGAGCGGCGTCGCCGTCGTCACCCTCGACCGGGCGGGCGAGTTCACCGCCGCCGCACACAAGGCGGACACCCCGTCGCGGCGGTTCAACGGCAGCAGCGTCACGGTGTCGGTGACGCGCCGGACCGCGACGCTCTCGGTCGCCGTCGAATCGTCCGACCCGGTCGCGCACGAACCCGTCCCCGTGCGCGTCACGCGGGACGATACCGGCGGCCCGGCCGACGCGACCGTCACCGTCGACGGCGAGCAGTACCGGACCGACGAGGACGGTCGGGTCAACGTGACCGCGGACGCGGTCGGCGACCTCCCGCTAACGGCCACTGCGGCCGACACGCCGGCAGTCACGTTCCGGCCCGCGGAGCGCACGCTGTCGGTCTCGCGTCGGCCGGTCTCGCTTTCGCTGTCGGCGAACCGCACCACGGTGCCGGAAGGCGAGGCGGTTCAGTTCGTCCTGACGCGGACGGACACGGGAGCGAGCGTCGACGGGACGGTGACCGTGAACGGCACCGAGTACCGGACCGACGCGAACGGGACGGTCGCCGCGACGTTCACGGAGCCCGGCCGCGTCATCGTCCGCGGAGCCCGCGAGGACTCGGCGACGGAGACGTTCGGCACAGCGAGCGAGATCGTCACGGTCCGCGGCCCGGCGTACTCGCTCTCGTCGTTCGAGGCCCCGACGGCGGCCGAGGCCGGCGAGAACGTCACCGCGACCGTCACGGTCACCAACGACGGGAACGAACCCGGCGACGGGACCGTCGAGTACCGCTTCGACGGGACCGTCCTCGACGAGCGACGCGTCGCGCTGGACCCGGACGAGTCGACGACGGTGACGTTCGAGGCGGCCATCCCGGCGGACGCGGAGCCCGGCGACTACCGGCAGGCGACAGTCACCGCGGACGGTACTCTCGACGAACCGATAACAGTTACCAACGGGAACGAGACGTCGGCGTGACGCCGATCGCTAATTGCTAGCTCATGTGCGGTTCTGAACCGTCTACGGTCCTCTAGTCCGGTGATGAAACGTAGTAGGAACCTGGTAATTACCGTAAAAAGTAGTGAAATAAATTGAACACTCGCGCGGTTATATGTGGGTGTCTGACGTACGCGTGACTAGGCGCCCACAATGTCAGGTCCCTCACCGCTGCACAACGAGCAAGCCGCCACCGAGGCCGGGGAGAGCGACCGCCGGGTCGGCGTCGACGCCCTCGCGCCGCCGGTCCGGATGGTGAGCTTCTGGATGGCGGTCGCCCTCCCGTTCCTCCACGTCCCCCTCCTGTTCAGGGGGCTGACCGGCCCGACCGAGACGCTCACCTTCCTCGGCCTCCTCGCGCTGAACCTCGTGGCGCTGCTCGTCGGTCATCCGCACAACAGCGAGTAACGTCCGACAATCACCCCCACAGGGGTCCCGCCGGATCCTCACCGGCGGACGCACCCCGAGCGCGACACTCACTCCGCCGTCGAGCGCCGGAGCCAGTCGAACTCCTCCAGCAGCGCTCGGCGCTTGATGAGGACGAACCCGGCGAAGATGACGAGGAAGCCGACGACCGTCGGCGCGCCGATGACTTCGTCGAGGAATACCCACCCCGACACCGCAGCGAACACCGGCGCGACGTACGACACCAGGTTGATCTCGATCGGGCCGAGCCGCTCCAGCAGGTCGAAGTAGATCAGGAAACCCAGCGCGCTCGCCACGACGGAGAGGTACGCGAGCGCCGCGATCGCCTCCGGAGTCCACGCCACGTCCGCGATCGACTCGTTCGGCAGTAGCGCGCTCACGCCGTGCATCAGGAGCGCGCCGCCGATCATCGACCACGCCTCCATCGTCTCTATCGGCATCTCGGCGTCGATGCGCCGGGTGAGGACGCTCCCCAGCGCGAACGAGGCCGCCGCGGCGAACACGAGGAGCTTCGCTACCACGTCGTCGGCGAGCAGGTCCGACGGGTCCGGCTGCGCGAGGACGGCGACGCCGAGCAGCCCGAGAAAGAGGCCGGCGATGCCCGCCGCCGTCATCCGCTCGCTCGGCAGGAGCAGCCGCGCGAACCCGGTCGTCAGCACGGGCGAGAGCGAGACGATGACGGCCGCGGCGGCGCTCGTGGTGTTCAGTTCGCCGACGAAGAGGAACGCGTGGTAGGCGGCGATGAGCAGCGCCGACCCGACGGCGACGAGCGCCCACTGGCCGCGCCCCCGCGGGAACGGGTCGTCGACGACGTACGCGGCGTAGCCGAGCATCAACACGCCGGCGACGTCGTAGCGGACGGCGGCGAACAGGACGGGCGGGAAGTACTCCAGCCCGGCCTTGATCGCCATGAACGCCGTCCCCCACATCGCGGCGAGCAGGACGAACAGCGACAGGTTCCGGTAGCGGCTCACAGTGCTCCATTCGCTCCCACCGGGCTCAATGTTTCGATTCGCAACACGATTGCCGGCGGCCGGCGGGCGAGTTCAGTCCGGCCGAAACGGCGCGGTGGTCGGCGGCCCCGCGTCAGTCGTCGCCGGATCGAGCCCGCTTTTCGCCGGAGCGCTCGACCAGTTCCTCCCGCGGTTCGCTCGGTTGGTCGTAGAGGTGGCAGGCCGTCGCGTGCGGGCGCTCCTGCAGCACCGGCACGACCCGCTCGCAGACGCTCTCGTAGTGTGAGCGCAGCAGTCCGGCGGCGTCCTCGCGGTTCCCCGCCGCGAGCAGTTCGAACGCCTCCCGAACCTGCTCGTCGTGCGGCGCGGGGAGCGAGCGGTCGAGTTCGCGGTCGCTGACGGCCTCGGCGACCGCGCTCGGGTCCGCCGCCTCGCCGAGGTCCTCTCGGACGCTCTCGACCGGCACCTCGTCGGCCTGGATCCGTTCGCGGACGGTCATGATCGCGCGGTAGTCCTCCTGCGCGATATCGAGGTCCGCCGGCGGGATGACCTCGGAACAGCGCGTCCGGAACCGACAGCCGCTCGGCGGATCCCGCGGCGAGGGGACGTCGCCCTTCAGCGTCTCGACGGTCCGGCCCTGTTCGTCGGTCGACGCCCGCGGGACGCTCTCCAGGAGCGCCCGCGTGTAGGGGTGTTCGGGGGCCTCGAATATCTCGTCGGTCGGCCCCACCTCGGCGACTCTACCGAGGTACATGACGGCGACGCGGTCGCAGATGTGCCGGACGACGGAGAGGTCGTGCGCGATGAACAGGTAGGTCAGGTCCAGTTCCTCCTGAAGCTCCTCGAGCAGGTTGAGGATCTGGGCCTGCACGGAGACGTCGAGCGCCGAGACCGGCTCGTCGAGCACGACGAACTCCGGCTCCAGCGCCAGCGCCCGCGCGATCCCGATCCGCTGGCGCTGCCCGCCGGAGAACTCGCTCGGGTAGCGGTCGCGCTGCCCGGCGGAGAGCCCGACGCGTTCGAGCAGCTCGCCCGCCCGTTCCGCGCGCTCCGCCTTCGTCCCGACGTCGTGGATCCGGAGCGGCTCCGTGACGATGTCGCCGGCGGTCATCCGCGGGTCGAGCGACGAGAACGGGTCCTGGAAGACGATCTGGGCGCGCTTGCGGAACTCCGTCAGCGCCTCGTCGTCCATCTCGAACACCGCCTCGCCGTCGAAGGTGACGCTCCCGCCGGTCGCCTCCCGCAGGCGCAGCAGCGTCTCGCCGGTCGTCGACTTGCCGCAGCCGGACTCGCCGACGAGGCCGAGCGTCTCCCCGCGCTCGATGTCGAAGGAGACGCCGTCGACGGCCTTGACGCTCACCGGGTCGTTGCCGAGCAGGCGGTCGACCAGCGTGTCCTGCTCGTAGTAGTACTTCTCCAGGCCGTCGACGGAGACGAGTCGCTCAGTCATCGGTTACCTCCGCGAAGTAGTCGTCGGCTAACGCTTCGCTCGGGTCGTACGGCCGCTCGGCGAGCACGCACCGCGCGAGGTGGCCGTCCTCGCCGTCCGCGGGCAGCTCCGGCGGGTGGTCGAGACACGACTCCATCGCCTTCGGACAGCGGTCGGCGAAGTAGCACCGGTCGCCCATCTCCGAGGCGTACAGGTCGGGGACGTTGCCCTCGATCGGGTTCAGCCGCGGGGCGGGGTCGTCCAGGTCGGGGACGCTCCCGAGCAGCCCCTCCGTGTACGGGTGGACGGACCGGTCGAACACGTCCTTCAGGGTGCCGCGCTCGACGATCTCGCCGGCGTACATCACGCCGACGCGGTCGCACATCCGCGCGATGACGCCGAGGTTGTGGGTGATCATCAGCACGCTCATCCCGACCTCGTCCTGCAGGTCGCGCAGGAGGTCGAGGATCTGGGCCTGGATCGTCACGTCCAACGCCGTCGTCGGCTCGTCCGCGATGAGCACGTCGGGCTCGCCGGCCAGCGCCTGCGCGACCATCGCGCGCTGGAGCATCCCGCCGGAGAACTGGTGGGGGTACTCGTCGGCGCGCTCCTCCGGGTCGGGGATGCCGACCTGGTCGAGCAGTTCGACCGCGCGCTCGCGGCTCTCGCCGGTGACGAAATCCCGGGAGTCGAAGATCGTCCCGACCAGCAGGTCGCCGAGGCCGAAGCCCTGGCTGCGCGACCGGGTCGAACGGGGGTCGGCCGACGCCCGGCGCTGGACCTCGACGGCCTCGGCGATCTGTTCACCGACCGTGAGCGAGGGGTTGAGGCTGCTCATCGGGTCCTGGAAGATCATGCTGAACGACGGCCCCCGGAGGGACCGACGCACCCGCGCGGGCAGCCGGCGGACGTCGACGTAGTCGCCGTCGACGGCCGCCGGGTGGTCGTCGGCGACGCTCGCCGCGAGGTCCGCGTTGCGGTACCAGATCTCGCCGCTGGTCACCTCGCCCGGCGACTCCACGAGGTCGACGACGGAGAGCGCGGTGACGCTCTTGCCGGAGCCGCTCTCCCCGACGACGCCGAACACCTCGCTCTCGCCGACGTCGAAGCTGACGGACTCGACGGCGTTGACCTGCCCCGACTCCGTGAAGAACCGCGTCGAGAGGTCGCGGACCTTGAGTATCGGCTCCGCCACGTCAGACACCTCCCTCCCCGCCGATGTCGGGGTCTAATGCGTCGCGCAGCCAGTCGCCGAGCAGGTTCAGGCCGACGACGGTGAAGACGATGGCGAGGCCGGGCATCGCCGCGATCCACCACGACGTGGACTGGTACTGCCGCCCCAGCGCGATGTCGAAGCCCCAGGACAGCGACGTGCCGGAGAACCCGAGGAACGAAAGCGCGCTCTCGAGCAGGATGATCGCCGCCACCTGGATCGTCCCGAGGACGATGATCGGGGTGATGGCGTTCGGCAGGACGTGCCTGCCGATGATGTAGCGGTCGCTCGCGCCCAGCGCGCGCGCCGCCTTGACGTACTCCTCCTGTCTGAGCGACAGCGCCTCGCCGCGGGCGACCCGGGCGAACCACACCCAGTTCACCAGCGCGACGACGATGACGACCGTCCCCGGTATCACGACGTTCTCGGGCATCCCCGTCTCCCAGCCAACGAGCGGTCGTACCGCCTCGGAGAGCCCGGAACTGACGATCGGGTCGGGGATCCGCTTCGCGGCGGTGCCCCACACGCCGACGAGGGCGATGGCGAGGACGAGCGACGGGAACGCGAGCATGATGTCGGCCCCGCGCATCAGGGCGTCGTCCACCCGCCCGCCGTAGTAGCCGGCCGTCAGGCCGACCGTGACGCCGACCACGGCCGCGAGCAGCGTTCCGAGGACGCCGACGAGCATCGACGTGCGAGCCCCGTAGATCACCCGCGAGAGGATGTCCCGGCCGTTCGCGTCGGTGCCGAGCGGGTGGGCGAGCGAGGCGTTCTCGTACACCGTCCGCTCCTCGGTCTTGGGCGTCCCGTTCTCGATGACGACGCTGCCGTTCTCCTTGACCGTCACCTCCTCTGTCTTCTCCGTGCTGAACCCGAGCGGCGGGTTCTGCGACTCGTCGAGGTTCTGTTGGGTCGGGTCGTGGGGCGCGAAAAGCGGCGCGAACGTCGCCATCACGATCATGAACAGCACGACCGCGATGCCGACCTTCGCCAGCGCGGACTGGCGAAGTTCGCGCCTGAGGTTCCTGAGGGTTCGCGGCGAGACCACCCGTTCGAGCACGCTTCCGAGGAGTCGACGTATGCGGTCAATCATAGGTCACCTGCGGGTTCACGTAGGCGTAGAGGGCGTCGACGAGGATGTTGAGGACCACGAAACCGACGCCGATGACGATGATGGAGCCCTGTACCACCGGCCAGTCCCGTGCCTGGATGCTGTTGATGATGAGCGTCCCCAGGCCGGGCCAGTTGAACACCGCCTCGGTGATGACGGCGCCGCCGATGAGCGTGCCGAGCTGGAGGCCGACGACGGTGATGATCGGGATCAGGGTGTTCCGGAGGGCGTGTTTGTACCGGACCAGCGTCTCCGGCAGACCCTTCGCCCGCGCGGCGCGGACGTACCCCTGTCCCAGCTCTTCGAGCATTCCGCTGCGGGTGAGCCGCGTGATGAGCGCGGTGAAGTACGTCCCGAGCGTGATGGCGGGGAGCGTGACGTGCCAGAGCCACGTCGAGAGATCGTTCCACGCCAGCCCGAACTGGAAGGCGACGAGGTGCGCGACCCCGTCGTCGATCCCGACGGGCCGTCGGCTCGTCGGGAAGAGGTTCAGCTGGACCGCAAAGACGATGATCAGCATGATGCCGAGCCAGAAGTTCGGCGTGCTGATCCCCGCCAGCGAGAACACCGTCGCGCCGTAGTCGGCGGGTTCGTGCCGCCGCGTCGCGCTGAGGACGCCGAGCGGGATGGCGATGACGACGGCGACGATCGTCGCGGCCACCGCGAGTTCGAGCGTCGCCGGGAGCTTCCCGATGATACGCCCGCTCGCCTCCGTCTTCGTCACCAGCGACGTCCCCATGTCGCCGACGAGCAGGCCGGCGATGTAGTCGAGGTACTGCACGTACAGCGGCTGGTCGAGGCCGAGTTCGGCGACCACCTGCTGGCGAGTACTCTCGCTAACGTCGGGGGGCAACAGCACGTTCGCGGGGTCGCCGGGCGAGATGAACCGCAGACCGAAGACCACCGTCACGACGCCCCAGATGACGAACAGCCCCTGCAGGGCGCGCTTCAGGAGGAACCGTGAGAGGGACATTCAGTCACTGCTGGGAGATCGCGTAGGCGTCAATGCGTTCGTCGCTGCGGGCGCTCCAGTCGATCCGCTCGCTGGCCCCGTAGACGCTGTACTGGCGGTTCAGGTAGATCCAGGGGGCGCGCTCGTGGAGCATGCCGTTGACCTCCTGTATCGTCTGCTCGCGCTCCTCGGCGGCCTGCGACCCCGCCTGTTCCATCATCTCGTCTATCTCCTCGTCGCTGTAGCTGGAGAGCGCGCCGTCGGTGGTGAGCAGGGCGGTGATGACGAGGCCGCCGTCGAACGTCGCTTCGCCCCAGCCGATCAGGTACCACGGCGGCTTGTCCTCGATGTTGCCGGTCAGCAGTTCGTCGACCAGCGCGCCGAAGTCGCGCTGGTTCACCGAGGCCGAGACGTTGCTCAGTTCGTCGATGTAGCCGGCGACGGCCTGCGCGATCTCCAGGTCCTTGAGGTAGCGTCCGACCGGGGTGTGAAGCTCGATCTCCGCGCCCGCGTGGCCGCTCTCCTCGACGAGCCGCTCGGCCTCCTCGGGGTCGTAGGGGTACGGTTCGACGTCCGGGTTGTGGCCGACGAACCCCTCGAGCGTCGGCTGACCGGTCTGCTCGCCGAAGCCGCCGAGCACGTTGCTGACGATGCTTTCGAGATCGATGGCGTAGTTCATCGCCTGCCGGAACTGCTGGCTGGAGAACGGCTCCACGTCGTAGCGCATCGCGTTGTAGATGATGCGGGTGCTCGGCGCGGCGGCGATCCGGGCCGCGTCCGAGTCCTCTACCCGGTTCACCTCCTGCGGCGGCACGTTGACGACGATGTCCGTCTCCTCGTTGAGGAGCTGGTTCACCCGGGTGCTGGCCTCCTCAGCTGCCGTGAACGTCAGCTGCGAGACCTCGGCGGGGTCTCGCCAGTAGTCCTCGTTGCGGCTCATGACGACCTCCTCGTCCTCGGTGTAGTCGTCGAGGACGAACGGGCCGGTGCCGTTCATCTGCTTGCCGATCTCGTCCTTCGAGCGGTCCTCGACCCACGACTGCTGCATCACGTCGCAGTACGTCGCGAACTCCTGGAAGACGACCGGGTTGAGGCCGTCGGACGTCACGACGACCGCGCGCTCGCCGTCGGCCGCCTCCGCGCCCGTGACGCCCGCGAGCTGGTCGCGCTGCGGGCTCGCGAAGCCGACGTCCTCCTGAACGATGCGGTTGATACTGTACGCGACGTCTTCCGGCGTGAGGTCGTCGCCGTTGTGGAACTGGACGTCCTCGCGGATGGAAAAGCGGACCTGGCCATCCTCGACGCGCTCGTACTCCGTAGCGAGCTTCTCGATGACCTGACCGTCGGCGTTCCGACTCAACACGCCCTCGTAGGCGTGCAGCATCACCACGTCGGTCGGGGTCTCCCGGTGGTCGTGCGGGTCGAGGCCGGACGGCATCTGTCCCTGCGTGATCGACACCTCGAACTCGTCGGGCTGCTCTTCGCCCTCGCTGCCGTCGTCGCCGCCGAGACACCCGGCGACCGACGCCGTCGCGGCCGCGCCGCCCGCGGCCTTCAGGAAATCCCGCCGCCCGACCGATGATCTGGTATCACGTGACATGGGAAACACATTGCGCCTCTGTTTTATATAAATGATGGTGGATTCGCCGGACGCGGCCGCGGTGTCGACCGCTATTGTGAGAAACGGTAACAATCCACCAGTGTCTTTAAGTCCGTGAGCCTCGGAACTGGAGTATGGCCGTTCATGGCCGGCCCGCGTTGCGGGATCTCTTCGACGAGTCACCGACGCCGCACATCGCCCATCCGCCCGAGACCCACCATCGGGACTTCTACGTCGCGACCGACGGCTCCTTCCGAGCCTCTGGTCCGGGCGGACTCGGCGTCGTCATCGAGACTCGCGACGGGACGAAAGTGACGCGGCTCTCCGTTCCGGACAGCTCACCGGACAACAACGTCGCCGAGTACCGCGCGCTCCACCTCGGCCTCGACGTTCTGGCGGCCCGCGCGCCGCCGGACGCCCGCGTGGGCCTGCTGCTGGACCACGACGACCTCGCCGAGAACGTCAACGCCGCGGTGCTCGCCGCCCGCCACCCGAACAACGAGCCGCCGCGACCGTACACCGTCCCGGACGCGAGCACGAGCCACTGGCGCGGCATCCGTGCCCGGCTCTCGGGCTTCGACGAGGCGCGGGCCGCCCGCATCCGGAGCGAGCAGAACCCGGCGCATCCGCTCGCGAACTCGCCCGACCACTACGCGCACGTCAACCGCGACGCGGAGCGCTGCGTCCTGCCGGAGGCGCCACAGCCCGCCGCCGCGGACCAGCGGTTCCCGCCGCCGTCGCGGGCCGACCGTCACGCGAACGGCGCGTCCGACTGAACGGCGCCGCTCCGCGGTCGCTTTTTCAGGACCACGCCGAGAGGGCTCCAGCGGCGCCGCGGTCGCTACCTCGACACCGGCGGGAAGTGCACCCGGTCGAACCAGAAGTCCTCGACCGCCTCGGCGAGGGCGACGAACTCGGCCGGGTCCGTCGGTTTCGACAGGTAGGCGTTCGCGTTGGCGTCGTAGCACTGGGCGATGTCCTCCCTGTCCTCGGAGCTCGTCAGCATCACCACGGGGAGGCGTCTGAGGTCGGGGTCGTCCCTGATCGCTTCGAGCACCCCGCACCCGTCCCTCCCGGGGAGGTTCAGGTCCACGAGCGCGAGGTCGGGGAGCGACGCCGACTCGCTCGCGCTTCGCCGCGCCAGGCGCTCGACGGCGTCGTCCCCGTCGTCGACCGCGCGGATCGTCGTCTCGGCGTCCGTCGCCGCGAACGCCTCGCGCGTGAGCCGGACGTCACCGGGGTTGTCTTCGACGAGGAGCACGTCGATCGGTTCGTCCGTCCGTCGGTGTCGGTTATGATTAGGCATGGGAGCGACACGAGCGTGGAGTCTGTGATGCGCCCGCGATCGCCAGCAGGCGGTCGACCGTCATGGGTGGGCTCCTCCGAAGCGAGAGACGCACTGTGCAACTCTCTCGTGTTATTCGAGAGACGACGCCGCCGCTGATAAGGACTGCTTTCTCTCAGATCGTCACACAGTCCCGGAGAGCCCTCGGCTGCCGCGCCCGCGAAGCGCGACACTGGGACCGGAAACGGTCGAGCGCCGCTCAGTCGGGAGATACGAACTCGTCGTTCCCGCAGCTGCAGGTTCCGTCGGTCCCGACGGGCCGCAGTTCGCCGTTCTCGCTCTTCTGGACGGGATAGATCGTCCCGCACTCGGTGCACTTGCCGAACGTTTCGGGTAGCCCACCCACCCCGGGTTCGTCCCCCATCTCTGATCCGTTCGACCGATAACACGTAGGACACCGAGAAACTTTCCGTCCGCCGACCACGTTCCGGCCCGTTACTGCCCGCTATCGAAGACGTCCGGGTCGTCGATGCGCGCGCCCAGGAGGTGGTTGATCCCGACGACCAGCCCGTGGTCGTGGCCGCTCGCCCAGATCGCGGTCTCCTCCAGTTGGCCGGGGAGCGCGCTTTCGGTGACGGCGCTCAGTAACACTGACCGCCGGTCGACCATCAGCATCCGCCCCAACCACTTCTCCTCCGTCTTCGCGGGGTCCTTCGCCAGGTCCGTCACCGCCACGGTCGCCGCGGGGGCCTCGTCCGCGATGGCCGCCCTCGCGTCTTCCGACGAAACCTCCACCAGGACGGTCAGGTCGTGGTCGGCGGCGACGGAGAGGAGCTCGCAGAGTTTTCCGTCGATCATCCGGTCGTCGGCGACGAGCACGTAGATCTCGGACTCCGCGTCTTCGACCAGCGTCGCGATGCGGTTCGACACGTGGTCCTGGTCCGCGATGGCCCACGCGCCGGTGTCCTCTAGCTCCTCCGATTTGCGGAGGTCGCTCAGCGCTTCGTCGACCGCGTCGAGCGTCGATTCGTAGTCGTCACGGAGGATCTCGATGGCGCTCTCCTTCGATATCGACCGGTACTCGCGGGGCTCGGACTGCTGTACGTCGACCAGTCCCCGCCGGTGAAGGCGGTCGACGGCGTCGTACACCCGCGACCGTGGCACGTCGGAGAGCTCGCTGACCTCCTTCGCGGTCGCCTTGGGGACCCTCGACAGCGCGACGAAACAGCGAGCTTCGTACTCCGTGATCCCCAACTCCTCCAGTAGTTTCACCGCTTGTTCCTCCGTAGGCATGAAGTACCCCGTCTAACTGCCCCAGAGGGGTATGTTGACTGGCCGGGTTGCGACGGGGAATCACCCGCGTTGTTACCAGATAGGACGGGCGCTCGTCCCGTGTTTTCCCGATCGTAGTGAACGGCCGATGACCCCGGTAGCGCTCACGTTACCCTTTATTTGGGGTCTCGCGTAGGACGGGTATGATCGAACTGGGCCGGTGCGTCGACTGCGGGCACGTGCAACCGGGAACGAAGCGAGGCCGGAGCGTCGACCCCCTCGCCGAGGGCGGATGCGCGAAGTGCGAGAACTGCGTCTTCGAGGTGGCCGACGCCGAGGACGCGAGTATCCGTCCCCGCTTGGCGGTGCAGTAGAGTGGGCAGCCAAAACACCGGAGGAACACGCCTTTTACCGGGTGCCGTCAAACGCTACCCGATGAACGGTCTCCTCGTCGCGCTCGGACTGGCGGTCGTCGCGACCGGCGTCATCTGGAAGGGCAGCGAGTTCCTCGAACGGTCCGCCGAACGGCTCAGCAAGCACTACGGGCTCCCCGTCGCCGTCCACGGCGCCATCGTGGTCGCGGTCGGGTCGAGCTTCCCCGAACTCAGCTCCGTCGTCATCAGTACGCTCGTCCACGGCGAGTTCTCCCTCGGCGTCGGGGCCATCGTCGGGAGCGCCATCTTCAACCTCCTCGTCATCCCGGCGGCGTCCGCGCTCGCCAGCGAACAGCTGGAGACGACCCGCGACGTCGTCCTCAAGGACGCGCAGTTCTACGTCATCAGCGTCCTCGTCCTGTTCATCATGTTCGCGCTCGGCGCGACGTACGTCCCCGGCGGGACGAACCGGGCCGCGATCCTGACGCCGACGCTCGCGTTCATTCCCCTCGCCACGTACGGCGTCTACGTCTTCCTCCACCAGCAGGACGCCAGCGAGCACGTCGCCGAGGACGTGGACGTGAACCTCCTTCGGGAGTGGGGGACGCTCGCGGGGGCGCTCGTCCTCATCGCCGTCGGCGTCGAGGGCATCGTCCGCGCCGCCCTGACGTTCGGCGAGGCGTTCGGCACGCCGAGTTTCCTCTGGGGACTGACCGTCATCGCCGCCGCGACGAGCCTGCCAGACGCGTTCGTCAGCGTCCGCGCCGCCAAAACCGGCGAGAGCGTTACCAGCCTCACGAACGTCCTCGGGAGCAACACGTTCAACCTCCTCGTCGCCATTCCCATCGGCGTCCTCCTCTCGGGGACGGCGACGATCAACTTCCTCGCCGCCATCCCGACGATGGGCTTTCTCGCGTTCGCGACGCTCGTGTTCATCGTCTTCACCCGCACGAGCCTCGAACTCACCGACCCGGAAGCCTACGGCTTCCTCGGGCTGTACGGCGTCTTCCTGGTCTGGATGACGCTCGAATCGGTGGGCATCATCGAGACGGTACAGGGGATCTAAACGGCTGGGAAGGGACGTCGATCGGTCACGCTCACGACTCCGTCGCGCCCGCCCACGACAACCGCGAACCGGGGCCCATACCCGCTCCTTCCCGCCGCGAGCGGGTCACTCCTCAGTCGGAGTAGTTCGCGAGGTCACTACTCGTTCACCCGCTCGAATTACTCCTCCTGCTGCGCGTCCACGACCGCCACGCCCGCGAGGTTGACGATGTCTTTCACCTCGTCGCCGCGCTGGAGGACGTGGACCGGTTCGTCCATGCCGACCAGCATCGGGCCGATGGCCTCCGCGCCGCCGAGGCGCTGGAGGAGCTTGTAGCCGATGTTGCCCGCTTCGAGGTTCGGGAAGACGAGGACGTTCGCGGGGTCGTCGAGGTCGGAGAACTCGTAGGTCCCCTGGAGGATGTCCTCGACGACGGCGGTGTCGGCCTGCATCTCGCCGTCGACGGGGAAGTCGACCGCGGGGTTCTCGCGGAGCCGGCGGGCGGCCTCGCGGGGTTTGCGCGTGCCCTCGTTGTCGACGCTCCCGAAGTTGGAGTACGACAGCATGGCCGCGCGCGGTTCGACGTTGAACCGACGGGCGAGCTCCGCCGTGTGGCGGGTCACCTCCTCCAGCACGTCCTCGTCGGGGTTCTGGTTGACGGTGGCGTCCGCGCAGAAGACGACGCGGTTCTTGAACGTGAGCATGTAGACGCCGGCCGCGTAGTCGGCGTCCTCTGCGGTGCCGATGACCTGCAGTGGCGGGCGGAGCGCCGAGGGATAGTGGTGGGTGAGGCCGGTCAGGAGGGCGTCCGCGTCGCCCTGCTCGACCATCACGCTCCCGAAGTAGTTGGTGTCGCCGCGGATGAGCTCGCGGGCCTCGTTCTCGGTGATGCCCTTGCGCTGGCGGATCTCGTAGAGCCGGTCGGAGTAGTGCCCGTAGTCGCCCTCGCGCGGGTCGGCGACGGTCGGGTCGAAGTCCAGTCCGAGGCGGCGGGTAGTGGTCCGGATGCTGTCCTCGTTGCCGATGAGGATCGGCTGGGCGATCCCCTGCTCCTCGATCTGGTAGGCGGCGCGGATCATCTTCTCGTCGTCACCCTCGGCGAGCGCGACGCGCTTGGGGTCCGCCCGGGCCTTGTTCAGGACGACGCGCATCATCTCGCGGGACTTCCCGAGGCGGGCCTCCAGCGTCTCGACGTACTCCTCGGTGTCGAGCTCGGCGCGGGCCGCGCCGGAGTCCATCGCGGCCTGCGCGACGGCCGGCGCGACCTCGAAGAGGACGCGGGGGTCGAGCGGCTTGGGGATGATGTAGTCGGGGCCGAACTGCAGCGGCTGGTCGCCGTAGGCCTTCACGACGGCGTCGGGGACGTCTTGCTTGGCGAGGTCGGCGAGGGCCTCGGCGGCGGCGACCTTCATGTCCTCGTTGATCTCGGTGGCGCGCACGTCGAGCGCGCCGCGGAAGATGAAGGGGAACCCGAGGACGTTGTTGACCTGGTTCGGGTAGTCCGAGCGGCCGGTCGCCATGATCACCGTGTCGTCGCGGGCGTCCTTGGCCTCCACGTAGCCGATCTCGGGGTCGGGATTCGCCATCGCGAAGATGATCGGGTCGTCGGCCATCGACTGCACCATCTCCTGAGAGACGATGTCGCCGATCGAGAGCCCGACGAACACGTCCGCGCCCTCCATCGCGTCCGCCAGATCCCCCTCCGGCACGTCGCGGGCGAACTGCTGCTTGTACTCGTTGACGTCGCCGTGACGCGCGCGGTCCTCGGTGATGATCCCCGAGGAGTCGCACATGGTGATGTTCTCCTTCCGAGCGCCCAGCGAGACGTAGAAGCGGGCGGTGGCGATGGCGCTCGCGCCGGCGCCGGAGAAGACGATATCGAGATCAGAGACGTCCTTACCGGCGATCTCGGCGGCGTTCAGGAGGGCGGCCCCGCTGATGATCGCGGTGCCGTGCTGGTCGTCGTGGAACACCGGGATGTCGAGCACCTCGCGGAGGCGCTCCTCGATGGTGAAACACTCCGGCGCCTTGATGTCCTCGAGGTTGATCCCCCCGAACGTCGGCTCCATCGCGTTCACGGACTCGATGATGGCCTCCGGGTCGTCCTCGTCGAGTTCGATGTCGAAGACGTCGATGTCGGCGAAGCGCTTGAACAGCACGCCCTTCCCCTCCATGACGGGTTTCGACGCCTGCGCGCCGATGTCGCCCAGTCCCAGCACCGCGGACCCGTTCGAGATGACGCCGACGAGGTTCCCCTTCGCGGTGTAGGAGTACGCCTCGGTCGGGTCGTCGCGGATCGCACGGCAGGGGGCGGCCACTCCCGGCGAGTACGCGAGACTCAGGTCCCGCTGCGTGTTCGTCGGCTTCGTCGTCGATATCTCTATCTTCCCCGGCGGCTCCTCTCGATGGTACTCCAGTGAGTCCTCATCCAGTCCCATAGGTGGAGAACGTCACCATCGGGCGTTATAAACTTTGACGAAACGACTGTTCGACGGACGTCGAAAGACGATCATCACGCGGCGTCCCCGTCGGGCGGGTCGTCCTCCCCGTAGTCCTCGTACCGCCGCTCGGCGGCGGCCTCGCCCAGCGAGTTCCTGACGACGAGGGTCCCGCGCTCGCCGAGCGCGGACGTCTCGGCGCCGGACCCGAACCCCGCGAAGCGGTGGTAGACGGGCGGCGACTGTTCCAGCACCGTTCCGTCGCCGCTCCGACTGGACACCACCAACAGCGCGCCCGGTTCGAGCGTGAGGTCGTCGACGGCGTACGTGCGGCGATCGTCGTACTCCACGACGTATCCCGAAACGTCGAGGGGTTCGTCACCGGCGTTCTCGAGTTCGACGTACTCGTAGTCGAAGAACGTGCGTTCGACTTCCCGCGGGTAGACACCGCGGATCCACAGATCCCCGGACGTGGCGGTGGTCGCGTCGTCAGGAGCGTCGCCCCCGGACGAGGGGTCACGGCGATCGAGACAGCCGGCGGTCAGCCCCGTCGCGAGCGCACCGGCGAACGCGCGTCGGTTCACGGGAGGCGTTCGTCCCCTCCTTGCATATGCTTTCGGGCGGAGAAAAGCGGCGGGCGACCCGTCGTAACCGGCCGCACCGTCGCGGCGTACTGCATTGTGTACCGAACGCCGGTCAGTCGTCCGCGCTCGACCGGTCGAGGAACAGGTGGCGATCGATCTCGGCGTCGTGGTCGACGGCGTCGACCGTCTCGGTGGGCCACCGCCCGGACCGAGTGAGCACCTCGAACCCGTCGTCCGTGACGAGCACCGTGTCCTCGCTCTTCGCGCCCTGCACGGTCGGGTTCCAGGCGTAGCCCATCGGCGTCGAGACCGTCCCGTCGTGGTCCGGCGTCGCGATCCACTCGCGTCCGGCGAACCCCGCGGCGCCGCCCTGGTGGTGGTGCTCCCACTCGCCCTCGTGGCCGACCGCGGCGTAGGCGTCCTGGACCGCCTCGAACACCGTCCCGGCGTCGTCGCCGTTCGCGGCCGCCTCCCGCGTCGCGGCCAGCGCCGTCGCCTCGACCCGCATCGCCGCCTCGTGGCGATCCGCCAGCCACTCCGGCGGGTCGAAGGCGACCGTCCGGGTGAGGCTGGCGTACAAGCCGCCGCTCTCCGCGGTGACCGACACCAGCGCGTAGTCGCCCAGTTCCTCCTTCTTCGGCGTGTAGTGGCGGTACCGCTGGGCGCGCTCCGCGCCGCCGACGAGGATCACCGGCGCTTCGATGTCGCGCGCCGACAGCGCGACCCGAAGGGCCGAGGCGACCTCGTGCTCGGTGTCGCCCGGTTCGATCTCCTTGCACACCGCCTCTACTGCGGCGGCCGCCTTCTGGCCGAGTCTGCGGTAGTTCTTCACGTCCTCGTCGGTGAGCGGGTGACGGAGCGGCGAGGCGTCGACCGTCTCGAAACCGGGCACGTCGAAGTCCGCGGCGGCCGGTTCCGGCGCGTGCGCCTTCACGCCGTCCGCGAGCGAGTCGGCGTACCAGTCCGTCTCGACGACGTCAACGCTGCCGTCGAGTTCCTCGTCGGCGAGGCGCTGTCCCTCGATGTTGTTCGTGACGACCGTGACGCCGTCGCCGTCGTACCCCGCCGCGGCGACGCCGACGTCGCCCGACCGGTCGACGACGTTGTCGCCCCCGGTGAGCCACGCGAAGCTGTTCGGCCGGGCGAACCAGACGGATTCGAGGTCGTTCTCCGCCAGATAGGCGTCGAGTCGGTCCTCTCGCATGCTCGGAACCAGTCCGCACCCGCTCTTGAAGGCACCGGACGGGGCCGACCTCGGCGGTCGCCCGCCCCGCCGAAACCGGGCGACCTAAGTTTTCGAACGCCCGAGTTCCGAGGAGAGCATGCCTTCCGCACTCCCCGACGGCGAGAAGCGGTTCCGGTGGCTCGCCGTCACCACGGCCGTCCTGACGTACCTGCTGATCCTGATCGGGATCTACACGGCGACCGCCGGGTTCGGCCTCACCTGCGAGGCACGGTGGCCGGTCTGTGACGGCGCCGTGTTCGGCCTGTTCCCCGCGAACTGGGGCAGCTTCGTCGAGTGGTTCCACCGCCTCGTGGCGATGATCTCCGGATTCGCCATCCTCGGCCTGGCGGTCTCGGCCTGGCGCGGCGGCCGGTCGCGGCGGGTGCGCTATGCGACGGCGGCGGCGACGCTCATCCTCCCCAGCCAGATCGTCCTCGGCGCGCTCACCGTCACGCGGTACGAACTGCTGATCCTCGCGGCGCATTTCACCACCGCCTTGCTGATCTTCCTGCCGGTGACGGCGGTCGCGGTCTGGTCGCTCGACGGGAGCGACGCCGCGGACGCCGGTCGGTTGGCGGTCGTCGCCGCCGTCCCGCCGGTCGCCCTCGCGCTCGTCGTCGCCGCCGCGGCGGGGGCGCTCGACGGCGAGTCGGTCGCCCGCACTGCCGTCCCCCTCGCCGCGTTTGCGCTGGCGACCGGGCTCGCAGTCCACGCTCTCGCCGACGGGTCGAACCGCTCCCGCGCCCGAACCGCGCTCGGCGGGGCAATCCCCCTGCTCCTGCTCGCCGGCGTCCTCACTCCCGGCGTCGTCGTCGCCTCTCTCCCGGCGACGATCGCATACTACGCGGCGAGTCTCGCCGCACTGGCCGCGCTGGTCGCCGCGGCGCTCTGGTTCACCGAGAGCGACATCGCGGGACCGCTCCGTCGCGTCCGCGCCGTCGTCGCCGGCGCCGCCCTCGCGCTCGCCGTCCAGTTGCTGCTCAGTCGCGTCTGGCCGATCCCCGATACGGACGCGGTCGTGCTGGTGCTCGATCTGTTCGTCCTCGGCGCGGCCGCAGTCGCGTTCCGGTTGAACTCGCGGCTCGACCGCGCGGACCCGCCGGGCGGCCGCGCCGCAGGCGGCGACTGAGTCCGACGAATTGAATTTTCGCCGATCGACCGAGAATAATACTCCACTTGCCCAGATCGAGGGGGCGTCCGTCCTGTGAGCGCCCCGGTCGGGGCGTCCGAGAGCGAGAGAAAGCTGATTTTATATACGCGTCGCGGCTTGACAGGTGGTATGGACCGTCGCACGTATCTCAAGACGTCCGCAGGGACCGTTGCAGGACTGAGCCTCGCCGGCTGCCTCGACTCGATCACCGGCGGTGGCGGCGACGAGGAGGGCGACGACAACACGATCACCCCCGCGACCGCGCCCGGGTTCGCGCCGTTCGAGATGAAGGAGGACGGCGAACTCGTCGGCTTCGACGTCGACCTGCT
Organism: Halostella limicola; assembly: GCF_003675875.1. Taxonomy (NCBI): domain Archaea; kingdom Methanobacteriati; phylum Methanobacteriota; class Halobacteria; order Halobacteriales; family Natronoarchaeaceae; genus Halostella; species Halostella limicola. The sequence goes on from NZ_RCDI01000001.1 coordinate 1,366,209, forward strand.
CGAGGCCGTCGTCGCGGAGACCGACTACGAGCTGGGCGAGTGGGAGGAGTTCGAGTTCGACTCGCTGATCCCCGCGCTCGTCAACGACCGCGTCGACGTCGTCGCCGCCGCGATGACGATCACCGAGGACCGCGACGAGAACATCGACTTCAGCGACCCCTACTACAGCGCGAACCAGGCCGTCCTCGTCCAGGCCGGCAGCGACTTCCAGCCGTCGTCGCTGGAGGACCTCGCGGGCCGCCCGATCGGCGCGCAGAAGGGGACGACCGGCGAGGGCGTCGTGCAGAGCCGCATCGAGGACGGCACCTACGAGGAGTCGGACTACAACGCCTACGACAACTACGTCTTCGCCGTCGAGGACCTGGAGAACGGCAACATCGACGCCGTCGTCCTCGACGACCCCGTGGCCAACACGTTCGCCTCGAACCGCGACGTGGAGGTCTCGTTCGTCCACGAGACGGACGAGGAGTACGGCTTCGGCGTGCAGGACGGCGCGAGCGACGTGCAGAGCGCCCTCAACGAGGGACTGCAGACCGTTCGCGACGACGGCACCTACGAGGAACTGACGAACAAGTGGTTCGCCTCCGAGTAACTCGATGATCCCGGCTTCCGCCGACCCGTCGGCCGGGCTCGCGGTGCTCCAGAGCGGCGACTGGGGGTACGTCCTCGAGAACGCCGACTACCTGCTGGAAGGGACCGTCACGACGATCTTTCTGACGGTCGCGAGCGTCCTGCTCGGCTTCCTCGTCGGGTTCCCGGCCGGCGCCATCGAGGCGTACGGCGGGCGGGTTTCGCGCACGGTCGTCGAGAAAGTCGGCGTCGTGCTCCGCGGGACGCCGATCCTGGTCATCTTCTTCTTCGGCTTCTTCGTGTTCCGCTTCGGCGGGGCCTTCGAGACGGCCGTCGTCGGCCTCGGCCTCCGCAGCGCGGCGTACCAGTCACAGATCTTCCGCGGCGCGATCCAGAGCGTGAGCGAGGGCCAGATGGAGGCGGCCCGCTCGATCGGCATGTCCAAGGTCGAGGCCATCCGGTCGGTCATCGTCCCGCAGGCGCTGCGCCGTTCGATCCCCGGCTTCCAGAACGAGATGACGATCGTCCTCAAGGACACCTCCATCGCCTACGCCATCGGCGTCGCGGAGCTGCTGACGCTGAGTCGCGAGCTGTTCATCCAGGAGACGACCGCCGTGATGGAGGTGTTCCTGTTCGCCAGCGCTATCTACTTCGCGCTGACGTTCGCGACGAATCGCGGGCTCGACTACCTCGGGACGTACTACGGCATCCCCACGGAGGAATCAACATGACGCAACCACTGCTTCGCTTCGATTCGGTGTACAAGAGCTACGGTCACGAGGAGGTGCTGAAGGGTGTCTCCTTCGAGATGGACGCCGGCGACGTCGAGGTGATCGTCGGCCCGAGCGGGAGCGGGAAGTCGACGCTGCTGCGCTGCGTGAACCGCCTCACCGAGATCGACGACGGCGCGATCTACCTCGACGGCGACCGGATCACCGACGCCGACACCGACGTCGACGCGCTCCGGCGCGAGGTCGGGATGGTGTTCCAGGACTTCAACCTCTTCGCGCACAAGACGGCGCTCGGCAACGTCACGCTCGGCCTCCGCCGCGTCCGCGGCATGGGCAAGGAGGAGGCCCGCGAGAAGGCGATGGGCCACCTCGACCAGGTCGGCCTCGCGGACCAGGCCGACTCCTACCCCGCCGAACTGTCGGGCGGCCAGAAACAGCGCGTCGGCATCGCCCGCGCGCTCGCCATGGACCCCAAGCTGATGCTGTTCGACGAGCCGACGAGCGCGCTCGACCCGGAGCTCATCGGCGAGGTGACCGAGGTGATGCGCGACCTGGCCGAGGGCGGCATGACGATGCTCGTCGTCACCCACGAGATGGGCTTCGCCCGCGAGGCGGCGACGACGATGACGTTCCTCGACGACGGGACCATCGCTGAGCGCGGGCCGCCCGAACAGCTGTTCGACCGGCCGGAGCAGGCGCGGACGAAGGAGTTCCTCCGCCGCATCCGCGGCGGTCCCCACCAATGAGCGAGACCGAGACGGTGTCCCGGTCGCGGCGGTCGCGGCTCCGCTCGCTGTCGCCCGGACGGGCGCTCACCGTCGCGGCGGGCGTCCTGTTCTGGGGCTGGCTCGTCGTCCGCTGGCTGAACGACTGGGGCTGGATCGACGCCGGCGCCACGGAGGGCGAGCCGTTCGTCGACCCCGCGGGGCTCCCCGAATCGGTCGCGCTCGCGGTCGAATTCCTCCCGCAGATGGCCGGCGGCGTCTACCTCACGGTCGTGCTGACGGTCGTGAGCATCGTCCTCGGCTTCTTCATCGCCGTGCCGCTCAGCGTCGCCCGGGTGTACGGGCGGGCGTCGGCGTACGCCTCGCTCGCGTTCACCGAGCTCATCCGCGGGACGCCGCTGCTCGTCCAGCTGTTCGTCCTCTACTACGGCATCGGCCTCACAGGGTTCATCGGCGACCTGCCCGGCGTCGGCGAGGGGATCGTCCCGCAGGAGGCGGTCTGGGTGGCGATCGTCGGCTTCACGATCAACAGCGCGGCCTACCAGGCCGAGTACATCCGGTCGGCGCTGATCAGCGTCGACGAGCGCCAGCTGACCGCGGCCCGCTCGGTCGGCATGTCGAAGGTCGAAGGCATCCGCCACGTCGTGCTGCCGCAGGGGCTCCGCTACGCGATCCCGGGCTGGACGAACGAACTCGTCTACCTCATCAAGTACTCGTCGCTGGCCGCGTTCATCACGGTGCCCGAACTGTTCAACGAGGCTCAGGCGATAGCGTCGAACAACTTCAAGTACACCGCCGTGTTCACGCTCGCCGGCCTGCTCTACCTCGCGCTGGTCGTCTCGGCCGCGAAGGTGATGGGCGCCGTCGAGCGGCGCGTCTCCATCCCCGGCGTCGGCGGCGTCGAAGGGCGACAGCAGTAGCTTTCGCTGTTTCCGTCTCGACGTTTCTCACGTACCACCCGCCGTGAGGCGTTTCTAGGGCGGTTTTCTCGACTGCGATCGCCGAGCCCCGAGAGCACCCCAACTATTTTGTTGTCGTCAACCGACCGCTAGAGCGTGGTTTACGAAACGGGTAATCGGACGGTCGACGACGCGGTCGAGCGCGTCCTCGCGGGCGAACGGCTCGACCGGCGGGACGGGCTGGCGCTGATCGCCCAACCGGTCGAGGACCTCGCGCCGGCGGCCGACTACGTGCGGTCGCAGTTCGGGGACGACACCGTCGACGCCTGTTCGATCGTGAACGCGAAGGCGGGCGACTGCGCGGAGGACTGCGGGTTCTGCGCGCAGTCGGTCCACTTCGACACGAGCATCGACACCTACGGCTTCCTCGGCCCGGAGAAGGTTCTGGAAGCCGCGAAACGCGCCGAGCGCGACGGGGCCCAGCGGTTCGGCATCGTCGTCGCCGAGAAGGGCGTCTCGAAGGAGCACCGCCCCGACGAGTGGCAGGAGGTACTGGAGGCTATCCGCCTCGTCCGCGACGAGACCGCCGTCGAGGTCGACGCGAGCCTCGGCATCCTCACCGAAGAGGAGGCCGAAATTCTCGCCGACGAGGGGATCAACCACTACAATCACAACATCGAGACGTCGCCGCGGTACTTCCCCGAGGTCGTGGGCACTCACGACTTCGAGGACCGCGTGGAGACGCTCGAAGTCGCCAAGGAGGCGGGGATGGACCTCTGTGCCGGCGTCATCCTCGGGATGGGCGAGACGCCGACCGACCGCGTGGACGCGGCGATAGCGCTCCAGGACATCGGCGTCTCCTCGCTCCCCGTGAACGTCCTCAATCCGGTCGCGGGGACGCCGATGGGAGACGACAGGGACGGCGAGAGCGCCGCGGTGCCCGACGGCTCCCCGGCCGCGGACATCACCACCGAGGAGATAATCGAGACGGTCGCGGTGTACCGCCTGCTCCACCCGGAGGCGCGCGTGCGCCTGACGGGCGGCCGCGAGGTCAACCTCGCGCCGGACGAGCAGCACCTGCCGTTCGAGGCCGGCGCCGACGGCATCCTCACCGGAGACTACCTCACGACGGCGGGTCAGTCGCCCGCCGACGACATCGAGGTGATGGAGCGCGCCGGCATGGAACCGAACACCGACGCGAACGACTTCGACCCCGAGCGGGTCAAGGAGCGAGCGACCGACGACGACGCGGCGACCGAGACGGCCGCCGGGTCGGCGACCAGCAACGCGACGCAGGATTAGCTATGGACGACATCAACTTCGCGGTACTCGGCACCGGTGGCATCGGCAGACGAACGCTCGAAGTCTCGGCGGACAAGGACGCGCTCGTCCCCGTCGCGGCCTGCGACCGCAACGGCATCGCGGTCGACCACGACGGCCTGGACGTCGGCGAACTGCTCGACGCGACGGAGGGTAACATCGCGAGCGGCCCGGAAGACGACGTGGCGACGGACGGCGGTGCGACCGCGACGGACGCGTCCGCCGGCGTCAAGCAGACCGGCGAGAACGCCGGCGTCGTCGCCTCGGCGCAGGGCGAACCCACGGAGACGCCCATCGACGACGTGATCGCGGAGAGCGACGCCATCGACGCCGTCCTGATCGCCCTTCCGAACCTCGAACACGACTTCATCCCGCGGGTCGCCGACCGCTTCGCGGACGCGGGCTACGAGGGCGTCCTCGTGGACGTGCTCAAGCGCTCCCGCGTCATCGGGATGCTCGACGAACGGGCCGACGCGTTCGAGGACAGCGGTATCACCTTCGTCTGCGGCGCCGGCGCGACGCCGGGCTTCCTCACAGGTGCGGCGGCGCTCGCTTCCCAGTCGTTCGTCGAGGTCGAGGAGGTAGAGATATGGTGGGGCGTCGGCCTCAAGTCCGGCTACGAGGACAACCGCGGCACCGTCCGCGAGGACATCGCCCACCTCGACGGCTACGACGTCGAGACCGCCCGGAACCTCTCCGACGAGGAGATCGAGGCGATCGTCGACGAGCACGACGGCGTCATCGAGTTCGAGGACATGGAACACGCCGACGACGTCCTGCTCGAACGCGCCGGGATCTGCGACGCCGAGGACGTCACCGTCGGCGGGATCCTCGACGTTCGCTCCGACGAGAAGCCGACGACGACGACTGTCCGCGTCACTGGCCGCACCTTCGACGGCGAGCGCGGGACGAACACGTTCCAGCTGGACGACGACACCAGCATGGCCGCGAACGTCAACGGCCCCGCCCTGGGCTACCTGAAGGCCGGCGTCCGGCGGAACCGCGCCGGCGAGTACGGCGTGTTCGGCCCGGCCGACCTGATGCCCGGGTTCTGATGTCCGACGCCGACCTCCGCGACGAGCGCGGGTTCGACCTCGCCGGCCGCCTCGCGGAGCGCGAGCGGCGCGGCCTTCGCAGGGACCTCCAGCCCGTCGACCGCGTCGCCGAGCGCTCGCGAATGGCAGCCGATCCGAAAGCCGAGCCACCGGCGTTCGACGGCGACGACCTGCGGGTGTTCGCAGCGAACAACTACCTCGGGCTGACGACCGACGAGCGCGTTCAGGACGCCGCGGCGCGGGCCGCTCGCGAGGTCGGGACGGGGGCCGGCGCGAGCAGGCTCGTCACCGGCGACACCGGCGTGCACCGCGAACTGGAGCGCGCGCTCGCCGACGCCAAGGGGACGGAGCGCGCGCTCGCGTTCTCCTCCGGATACGCCGCAAACGTCGGGACGATCGCGGCGCTGGACCCGGACGTGGTGTTCTCCGACGAACTCAACCACGCGAGCATCGTCGACGCCTGTCGCCTCGCCGACGCCGACGTGGCGGTGTACGACCACTGCGACGCGGACGCGCTCGGGCGCGAGATGATGCGGCGAACCGAGGAGTCCGCCACCGCCGACGAGTCTTGGCTGGTCGTCACCGACACCGTGTTCAGCATGGACGGCACGGTCGCACCGCTGGGCGACCTCTGCGACGTCGCCCACGAGCACGGCGCGTGGATCATGGTCGACGAGGCCCACGCGACCGGCCTGTACGACGGCGGCGGGATCGTCCAGCGTGAGGGACTGGACGACCGCGTCCACGTCCAGATAGGGACGCTGTCGAAAGCCCTCGCCAGTCAAGGAGGGTACGTCGCCGGCGACGAGGCGCTCGTCGAGTACCTCTCGAACGCAGCCCGCTCGTTCGTCTTCTCGACGGGCCTCGCACCGCCAGCCGCGGCGGCCGCCCGCGAGGCGCTCCGAATTGCCCGCGAGAGCGACCGCCGCGACGCCCTCTGGGCGACCGTGGAGCGCCTCCGCGACGGCCTGGAGGACGCCGGCTACGACGTGTGGGGCGAGACGCAGGTCCTTCCCGTGATGGTCGGCGACCGGGCCGACGCGCTCGATCTCGCCGACGCGGTCAGGGAACGGGGGATCGTCGCGCCGGCAATCCGACCGCCGACCGTCCCCGAGGGAACGAGCCGGATCCGCGTCGCCCCGATGGCGACCCACTCCGGGGCGGACGTCGAGGCGTGTCTCGACGCGTTCCGCGAGGCGGGACGGGAGGTCGGTCTGCTGTGAGACTCGCCGTCGTCGGCACCGACACGGGAGTCGGGAAGACCGTCGTGACCGCGGGACTGACGGGCTGGCTCCGTGACGTGGAGTGCGGCGCCCGCGCGGTCAAACCCGCCCAGACCGGCTATCCACCGGACGACGACGCCGCCTACGTCGCCGCGGCCTGCGGCGACGACGGGGCGGCGACCTGTCTCGAACGGCTCGAACCGCCGCTCGCGCCGCGGGTGGCCGCCGAGCGCGAGGGCGTCGACCTCCCGTACGAGTCGATCCGCGACGGGTGCGAGCGTGCGCTGGACGGAACCGAAGTCGGGATCGTCGAGGGGATCGGCGGGCTTCGCGTGCCGCTAGCCGGCGAGCGCGAGGTGATCGACCTCGTCGCCGATCTCGACTGCGCGGCGATCCTCGTCGCGCGTTCCGGGCTGGGAACGCTCAACCACACGGCGCTATCCACGAGCGCGCTAGAGCGCCGCGGCGTCGACGTTCGCGCTATCGTTCTGAACCAGTACGAAGGAGCGAGCGTCGCCGAGCGGACGAACCCCGACGAACTGGAGCGAATGACCGGCGTTCCCGTACACACGGTGCCGCCGCTAGAGCTTGACGAGCCGAAGGACGCCGTCGCGGGGCTCCGAACGCACCTGCCGTCCACGATACTCCCAGCGGGTTCCCTCGGCGATTAAGGCGGGTCGAAGTGGCGAACTGGCGGCCCGAACGTCGGCGCGAAGCGGGCGGCCGCGCTATCGCTGATCGCTTCGCGGCGAAACTCAGATCACGGCGACACTGGCCGCCCTTTCCGGGATAAACCTTCGCCGGTCACGCGCGGTCGTGACGAGAAACCGCTCGCGCCGCCGGTCACATGAAGTCGTCGAGGCCCGACTGGCCGTCGTCGTCCGCGGCGTCGTCGGCGTCCGCCGATTCGACGTCTGACTCGACGCTTTCGTCCGTCCCTTCGGCCTCGGGCGTCGCGGCGTCGTCGTCGGCGTCGCGAACGGCCCCTTCGAACGCGCCGCCAGCGTTGTCCTCGATAGCCTCGTCGCGGCGTTCCTGGGCGTCCTCGACGACCCCCTGCACCTTGTTCGTCGTCTCGCCGCTGCCCGTGATGAAGGAGACGTCGCTCTCGTCCAAGTCGTAGGCGGCGGCCATCGCGACAGTCAGCTCTCGGTTCTTGCAGTGGTGGGTCATCGTCGAGAGGAACGGGAGGATCTCCCGGCGCGCCGTGCCGATGCTCGTCCCCGACCGCTCGGCGATCTCGCGGGCGATCCGGTCGCGCTGCTTCCGCGTGCCGCTGGTGCGGCCGAGCTTCGACCAGTAGCTCGGCGGCCCGTAGCGGGTCCACCCGCCTTTCGGCTCCTTGCGCGCGGCGGCGACCCCGGCGGTCATGTTGTCCCCGGCGTAGCGCCAGTAGGAGTAGTTCTGCGTGGCGCGGACGCGGCCGAGCCAGCGGTCCGCGTTCGCGAGGAAGCCGTAGGCGTCGGCGAGTTCCTCGCCGTGGTAGTCCTTCGGCATGTTGTCCTCGATCCAGTTGATCATGTCGTCCGGCGTCTCGTCGACGTCGTAGGACGCGTACAGCGCCTCTTCCGCGTCGAGGTTCTTGATCACGTCGTCGAGATAGTCGAAGATGCCCTCGGTCTCGTCGCGCGTGCCGGTTATCACGTCGTCCTCGGTGAGGCGCTCGGTCTCCTCGGCGAGCGCCTGCAGGTCGTTGATCGCCGACCGGAGGTCGCCGCTGGTGTCGTCGGCGATGGCCTCGAGCGCCGCGTCCTCGTACTCGACGCCCTCCTGCCGGCAGATGTCCCGGAGGACTGGGACGATGGAGCGCGAGGAGACGTCGCGGAACTCGATCTCCCTGCAGGCGTTCCGGAGACCGTCGCTCATGTCGTAGAACTCGTTCGCGACGAGCACTATCGGCTGGTCGGCCTCCTTGACCACGCTCGTCACGGCGCGGGACCCGCCGTAGTCGGCGTTGCCGTGGAAGTTGTCGGCCTCGTCGAGGATCAGGAGCCGCCGACCGGCCTCGCCCGCAGTCAGCGTCCCCGACTTCGCAGCTTCTCCGGCGATCCGGTTCACGACGTCGCCGGTGCGCGAGTCGCTTGCGTTGAGTTCCATCACCGGCCAGCCCATGTCGTTCGCGAGGGCGTGCGCGGCGGAGGTCTTGCCGACGCCCGGGCTCCCGTGGACGATAGCCGCCTCGCGGTGCTCGTCCCACGTCTCGGCCCACTGTTTCAGCTTGTCGCGGGCCTTGTCGTTCCCGCGGACCTCGGAGAGCGTCGAGGGGCGGTACTTCTCCGTCCAGTCAACCATTATCGCGTCATTGGTGTGAGCGGCGTTTAGTGGTTGCGGACGGCGTTTCGTCGCGCTCGTCGCAGCCGACAACGTCACCGATCGACGGTGCATCCGCCAGGCTCCAACGAGGACTTCGGGCCACGAGGCTGCGGAGCACGGACGCAGTAGATGGACGACTCCCGAGTGCAAGGTCCCGATGTGCGCCGCTCATCGGACGCCGAAAGAGGTACGACCGCGCTGGACCGATCGGGGTGCATGGACGTCGCGATCCTCACCGTCGGCGACGAGATCCTCGCGGGCGACACGACGAACACCAACGCCTCGTGGCTGGCCGCGGAGATCGCTGACCGCGGAAGCCGAGTTCGGCGAATTCTCACCGTGCCGGACGACCGCGCGCTCATCGCGGAGTACGTCGCGGACTGGCGGTCGGCGTTCGACGCCGTCCTCGTCACGGGCGGACTCGGCGGCACACCGGACGACGTGACGATGGAGGCCGTCGCCGACGCCGTCGGCCGCGAGATGGTCGTCTACGAGGACGAACGCGAGCGACTCGTCGAGAAGGCCCGCCGATTCCGAGAAGAGAACCCCGAGATGACCGATGAGTACGATCTCGACCTCGACGTCGACGCCGCGGCGTCGCTCCCGGCGGACGCCCGCTCGCTCTCGACGAACGCCGGGTGGGTTCCCGGCTGCGTCGTCGAGAACGTCTACGTCTTTCCGGGGTTCCCGGACGAGATGCGAGCCATGTTCGGTCTGGTCGCCGAGGAGTTCGTCGGCGACGCCGTCTCCGAGGTGGTGTGGACGCCGACGCCGGAGGGCGCGCTCGGCGACGTCATCGACGGCGTCGACGAACGGTTCGACGTCGCCGTCGGCAGCTATCCAGGGAAAGGGGAGACGCCAGGGCGCCTGAAAGTCTCGGGCACCGACCCCGACGATGTGGACGACGCCGTCGACTGGATCCGAGAGCACCTCGACGTGGTCGACGACCCCGGTTCCAGTCTGCAGCAAGACGATTGAGGAGAAAGTGGGAGACCTCGGAAGTCTCTCCAGTAGCGGCCTACCGCCCCGATCGGGTTCTGAGTCCGGGACGCTGTTGGCACTCGTCGCTCTCGCTGGTGCTGTGCGTAAATAGTGACACCCCCAGCAGCTACGCGTGGCTACTGAGGGTACAAGTATGAATGGCAGGCGGCGAACCGGATTTCCCAGAGGGTCGCCCACTCCAGTACTCGCCGGAACGCTGGCAGGCTTAACGTCCGTGTTCGGGATGGGTACGGGTGTTTCCCTACCGCGATGGCCGCCTTAACGCCGACTCGCGGAATCGAACCACGATCAGACCACTGCCGGTGGCATGAAGCCGTGGTGTACGTGCAATCCAGTTGACGCCTGGACCCGTTCTGTGGGTACAGTGCGATGAGTGTGTGGCGTTGGTCTGTTAGTGCTCGCGGGCTGAACGCCTCGTTGCCTTGGC